>NZ_JBFREQ010000036.1:0-86841 GCF_052114385.1 Variovorax sp. M-6
GTGCCGCGTTGCACCGGCCTCTTGCCTTCCGCGGCGCGCTCCAGCGCATCGAAGCGGAAAGTGAAGCGAAGCTCCGGATCGCCGGGCCTGAATCTGGTCGCGTCGCCCATGCCGGCGATCGTCAGGCGGCGCACCACGATGGCGTGGTCAATCGCGTTCGAGAACATCGCGAGCGTGCCGGCGGACGGAAACACGTTGGCCGCCAGCACGGTGCGGTTCGGGTCCGCCGGGCTGATGAAGGCAAAGAGGTCGGTCAGATCGGCGGAGGGGTCTCCGATCTGGCGCGGGCCATCGACATGGTCTGACATGGCTCACCTTCGCTCAGTTGCGAGACCACTTGCTGGTGCCCGTGACCGCGTTCGCCGGGCCGCCAAAGGGCGTGACGCGGCCTGGTTCTTCGGGGATCGACTTCAGGTATTCGACCAGCGCCCAGCGCTGCGGCTCCGTCAGCAGCGGACCGATGATCCCGTTGCCGAGCGGGCCTTTCTCGAACGAATGCCCGCCGTTCGAGTTGCCGCGCAGCGAGGTGTCGAGCAGGAAGGTGCCGCTCTTGCCGCTGGTGTCCAGGCCCACCTTGACCGGGTCGAATTCACGTCCGACATAGAACTTCTTGGTGCGCTCGCTGGCCGGGATCAGCATCTCGTAGAGGTTGGGCACCGAACCGTTGTGCATGAAGGGCGGCGTGGCCCACACGCCGTCGCGCGGTGCGGCCTTGTACACGTCTTGCGTCTGTCGGGCAGGCGGCAATTCGCGGTAGCCGTGGAGGTTGATGGTCTGCTGCTCGTCGAGCTTCAACTCGGACAGCGCCTTGTCCAGAACCAGCTTCTGCGTGATCAGGTACAGCGCGCCCGTCGGAATGATCTCCTTGTCCTTGAAGGATTCCGGAAGGTAGGGTGCGAGGTTGCCGGTGATCGCGTAGGGCCGAAGATTGTCGAACTGGCCCGGGTCCGTGCCGACATACTTCTGCGGCACCACGCCGACCTCCAGGAAGCGCTTGCCATACTTGTTCGGTGCGGTCCACGTGTAGGGCCAGGCGTTGTGGCAGCTCGCGCAATGGGTCGCGAACAGCGCCTTGCCGGCGGCGGCCTTCTGGCGGTCGATCCGGCCGAAGATCTCTTCCGGCCACTTGGGCGGCGCGAGCCGCGTCAGCTGGTTCTCGATCTGCTGCAGGTTGAGCAGCGCCGCATTCGATTCGAACAGCCCTTCCTGCGGCGACTTGGCATGCAGATTCATCGGCAGGTAGACGCCCATGGATTCGACGAGGTTGCGATTGATCGGGTCCTGCTGGGATGCCCGCCACTGGGTCCACGAGCCGTGCGGCGCGTTCCACAGGAAGGGTGGCTTGGTCGGCGCGAGCGGGGTGGAGGTGTTCTGCGGGATGCGGGTCTCGATGGCCAGCAGGCGGTTGACGATGGCGGAGATGGCGTCGATCCGGGACGGCCCCCAGGCGATCGGCGTTGCGAGCGTGCGCGTGCGGTAGTCGCGGATCGGAACGGCCTCGCGCTCGAAGCGCTTGCCGAGTTCTGCCTTGGCGTCCGCGCTCATGGCACCGAGCCGCGTGGCCAGGCGATCGAACTTCTGCTTGTCGGCCAGCGTGGCCTGCATCGCATCGTCGAGGGCGTTCACGTAGCCCATCATGTCGAAGGTGTTGGCAACGCCGCCGTCGATGCGGATGCGCTTGCCCTGGTAGTTCAATTGCGCGTTGTGGCAGGCGGCGCAGGTCAGGCCGATCTGCACATCCTCCACGCTGCTGCCCTTCTTCTTGACGATCGTCTTGCTCAGCCCGATGGGCAGCGCATCGGGGTTGCTCTGCGGATCGGCGGGCTGGGCGATCAGTCCGAAGCGGTCGCTGTTGGCGTCGGAGCGGAAGAGTTCCTGGCTGCCGGCCACCTCGAGGTTCATGAACAGGTCGTAAGACATCACGGCCGAGCCCTGCGAGACCTGGTAGTACCAGGCCCGCTCGGCGGGTGTCCAGCCCTGGTCGAGGAAGACCACGGGCCCGGGCGGACTCGCTGCCGGCTGCGCCGCGGCGTCCGCCATGAGCGCCGCCGCGAGCAGCAACGCGCATGGAAGCGCTTTCAAGGCGAGAGTCCTGGCCCCGAGAGGCCGCGTGTAGCGCTGCATGGAAGTCTCCAGGAACTGAAAAGCACACCGTGACATTCGACGCTTGCGAAGCATTGTCAAGGCTCGGGGGGGCGGGGCCTATCCCGGTGCCCACCTAGGCCACGTACGTGGTCCTGCGTGGCCGTCGGGATGGCGCGCCGCTCGGCAATCGTGAAAATCCGCAGGGCGGGGTGCGAGCGATCACTGCGATATCAGGTTGTCTGATCTGGCATGGGTACCGCGAGCGGTCCGTCTATCCGGACGTGAAAGGAAAACCTGACATGAAATCAGCCCACTACACAGTTCTCGCGCTGGCTTCGGCCCTGACATTCGCCGCGCCCGCCATGGCGCAGCAGAACACGCCTTCAGCCACCCCCAAGGTGCTGGATGTACGGGACATGATGAAAGAGATCACGATCACCGCATTGGTGACGGCGATCGACCCGAAGAACCGCATCGTGACCCTCAAGGGACCGGAGGGGAACGAATTCGCCGTGATGGTCGACCAGAGGGTCAAGAACCTGGCCCAGGTCAAGGTCGGCGACACGGTCGATGCCACCTACATCCAGTCGGTGGCGCTCGACTTCCAGACGGGCAACGGGATCCGCATGGCCTCGACGACGACGGCCGTCGACCGCGCCCAGGTCGGCCAGCTGCCCGGCGGGGCTGCGATGAAGCAGACCACGATGGTGTCGAACATCTGGGCGATCGATCAGGCCAAGGGCACCGTGATGGTTCGGGGCCCGTTCGGTCACTTCACCGAAGTGAAGCTGAAGGACCCGTCCATGCTCAACGGCGTCAAAGTCGGCGACCAGATGAAGATGACCATCACGCAGGCGATCGCCACTTCGGTCGTCAGGAAGTCCTAGCCGCATTGCGCACCGCCCGCTTCATCGGTGAGCGGCGCCGTCTATTCGCTGGGCGAGTTCGCCAGGAATCCGAGCCGGCATCCCGGCGAGTTGACGCTGGCCGTCGCATTCTCGGGCGGCGGCACGCACGCGGGTGTCGTGTTGCAGGCTCCTGGTGGTCTTGGCGCTTGGGCGCCTACGGTCCCTCGCGCTTGTAGGTGCCTCGAGGCAGGCATTGGCTGGAGCCTGTGACCACGAGTTTCGTGAACCCGAAGTCCGACTTGATGGTGTAGTCCTTGCCAGCATGGGCGTCGCCCGGCTGGGTGCGGTGGCGGAACTTCTTGTCGGGACATCGACTGGACAGAAACTCGTTGCCCGAACGCCCCCCGGCACGCCACGTGATCGTGGTGTCGCCGCTCACGTACGTGCCCTCGAAGTCATCGAAGGCGAGGGCGCTTGAACTCCATCCGCTCGCGAGGACCATCGCGGCAAGCAGCGGCTTCTTCAAACTCAACCGATGTTGTGACATGAGGCGCGTGAGGAGCAGGGGCGCATTTTATGGCGGGCCCCGCCCTTCGTGCCCCCTTTGTCCGCCACGTACGTGGATCTACGTGGCCGCAGGGATACCGCAGGGCGGCTGCCTTCTCGAGAATCGGGTATTGCGAACTCAGCGCTGCGAAGGGAGATCCAAAATGCGCCCGATGTCTTCGGCCCTCTGCGCCGCCACTGTCGTGCTCTCGGGCATGGCGCCACCCTCGCTGGCCCAGAACCTGCCCGCCATCCCGCCGCTTCAGACCCAGGGACCCGCGAGCTTCTCCTGCGGCGGCATCGGGGAGGCCTCTTCCAAGGCGATGCTCGCCGCCCGGAAGGACTATCCCCTTTCGCTGCTGTTCGCAACCGCCGCAGGTGAATACATGGCTTCGGTCACCGTGACGATCAAGGATGCGAAGGGCGCCAGCGTGCTGACGGTGCCGTCGACCGGGCCCGTCTGCCTGATCAAGCTGCCGGACGGCAGCTACACCGTGGAAGCGCAGGCCATGGGCAGGAGCAAATCGCAGGGCGTCGCGGTCGGCGGTGGCCCCAAGGCGATCGACTTCAGCTTCTAGGCGTTGATCGAGGAGATCGTCCGATGCCATCCGCTCCTGCTGTCCAACGGTCCCGGCAGGCAGCGATTGGCTGATCTATTCCGACGACAGGTCGCGATTCATTCGCAGCAGCTCGGTGATCGAGTTGACCTTCAGTTTCTCGAGCAGCCGGCTGCGATGCTGCTCGACGGTGCGGTGACTGATGACGAGCTCCTTGGCGATGACCTTGCTCGGCAAGCCCTTGAGCGCCAGCGTCATCACCTCGCGCTCGCGATCGGTCAGGGCGGCGATCCGCTCGGCCAGGCCCTGATGCGCTTCGGCGGCAGGCGCCGCCCGCATGCGCGCATCGCGGCGCAGGGCTTCGTCGATCGCGTCGAGCAGCTGTTGCTCGCGGTAGGGTTTCTGCACGAAGTCGACGGCCCCGTCCTTGACCGCCTTGACCGCCATCGTGATGTCGCCATGGCCGCTGATGAAAACGATCGGTATTCGCGCGCCGATCGCGGCCAGGCGCTGCTGCAGTGCGAGTCCGCTCATGCGGGCCATGCGCACATCGAGCACCAGGCAGCCCGGCCGCGACGGATCGAAGATCTCGAGGAATTCCAGCGCCGAGCCGTAGACCTCGGTGGCAAGGCCGATCGAGTTCGCAAGTTCGCGCACCGAGTCGCGAAAGGCCTCGTCGTCATCGATGATGAATACCGTGGATTCGGTCATGGTTGCATCTATGGAAGCCGTGGAAGCGTGAAGCTGAACAGGGCCCCGCCGCCGGGATTGTGCGAGGCCCACAGCTGGCCGCCATGGGCCTCGATCAGCTTGCGGCAGATCGCCAGTCCCACGCCGAGGCCGCTCGACTTGGTCGAGTAGAAGGATTCGAAGACGCGCTCGAGGTCGCCGTCGGCGATGCCGACGCCGCGGTCCGCAATGTCCACCCGCACCTCGTCGCGCTCGCCGGCCCGGATCGCGATGGCGATCTCCCTTGCGCCGTCCGGGGGCGCGAGTTCGATCGCCTCCATCGCATTGCGCAGCAGGTTCAGGATCACTTGCTGCACATGGATCTCGTCGACGACCACCTCGGGCAGGGGGCTTGCTGCCGGCAACTCGATGCGGATGTCGCGAAGATCGCAGTCCATCTTCACCATGCCGACGCACTCGCGCACCGCCTGCTCGATGCGGATCGGCTTGGGGTCCAGCTCGTGTCGCTGCGCCATGCTGCGCATACGCGTCACCACGTCGCCGGCGCGTGCGGACTGGCCGATGAGCTTGTCGAGCAGTTCCGCGACCCTCGACATGTCGGGCGCCGGCGCGGTCGCGCGATGTCGCGCGGCGAGCGCGTAGTTCTCGATCGCACCGAGCGGTTGATTGATCTCGTGGGCCAGTGCGACCGACATTTCTCCGGCCGTGTGGACCCGCACCAGATGCGCCAGACGCTCGCGCCAGTGCGCCGCCTCGACTTCCGCGGCCAGCCGGCGGCGCTCGGCGGCCTCGCGCGCGCGCAGGCTGCCGAACACCTCGGCGAGCAGCTGGACACCGGGGAGCAATGCGTCCGGCCAGGCGTGTTCGCGCCGGACCGTCGCGATCGAGAGTGCGCTCGTCGTTTCTCCTGCGACCGGCACCAGGAGCAATGAGCGGATGCCCAGTGCCTTCAAGGTGTCGCCGTCCAGGTGCGCCGAGGAGGGGAGCTCGTCGAGACAGGACAACCGGACCACGTGGCCGGCAGCGATGCGGCTGCTCAGCCATGGCAAGCAGCGCGCTCCGCGCGTGCCCGTCGGCGGCGCGAAACCCTCCGCATGCCAATGCTGCGACGGGTCGTAGCGCGCGTCGCAGCCGATCCCCTGCCACAGGGCGACCCTCTCGGCGCCCACGCATTCGCCGATCTCGCGCAAACCGCGCGAGATGGCCTCGCCCTGCTCGTCCGGTTGAGCCATGACCAGGGAAGCCAGGATGCTGCTGGCCAGTCGCTCGAAGCCGATCGCGAGCTCGAGCTCCTCCTGGGCGCGCTTGCGCGCGAGGGCGCTGCCGAAGATTTCCGCCAGCAGGCGCATCCGGCAGAGGAGTTCGTCCGGCCATTCGCGCTCGACCCGAACGGAGCCGAAGTTGAGGGCGCCGTGCAGCTGCCCCGCCACCATGATCGGCATCATGACGTGTGATTTCAGGCCGATCCGGCGCCAGCTCGCCTTGTCGACGCTGGCCTCCGGCGGCAGGTCGTCGAGTCGGGAAAACGCGACCGGCCGGTTCGCGATCGCCATCGAAAGAGCCCACGGATTCGAATCGCGCGCGGCCAGGAATCGTTGTACCGGCGCGATCCCGTCGACGGCGTACGAGTGCGTGACCCGGGCGCTTCCCGTCAGCGTGAACACGCGCGTCAGCGTCGACCGATCGATGTCCAGGGCTTTCACGATGCGTGCGAGGCTTTGCTCGATGGCGCCGTCGATGTCGTGCACGGGAACGGCAATGAAGGTGGCCGACAGGTCCGACAGCAGGCGCTCGAAACGCAGCAGGTCCTGCAGGTTGCCGGGCCCCGGCCGCGCGGCCGAAGACAGCGCCAGCGCCGTCATGGCGGGACCCGTCGCCGGCCCGGAACGCTCAGCGCCAGCAGGTTGGCACGCGTGGCACAGCCCTGCCCCCATCTCGCAGAGCGGGAGCTGTGAGCTGGCGTCGGCAGTGCGCAGGGACTGTCCCGCAAGGTGCTTCACCGCGTTCGTTGCGTGGTTGAATATTCCTCCGTCCCGCCGCTGCCACGGAACACTCGCGGCGGAACTCTTCTCGTTCGTCGGCGTCATGAGCCCCGCGTCCTGTCGGGGCCCCGAGAGCCGCAGCGGCAATCATCGCCACATCGCGCAGGCGCCGTCAATCCGGCTTTCGGGATATGGCGACCGGTGCCGACAGGGGCTGACCGGGTCATTCGGCGCCGACCGCCCGGCTCTCGCGAATTGCCGGTTCGGCCGCGGGCGACCGGGTGCGGCCCCGGAGCCGGCGCCTCACGTACGTGGGGCTGCGTGGCCGCCGGGATTGCCCCGGGCCATGGCGGCATTCAGAATGCGGGAGAGCCCGTGGTCACACACGGCGCCACGGGTCTCAAGTCATGGATTTCATCGTCGACGCCTTCGTCCGGACCTGGACCGACATGACGAGCGGCAGACATGCGCCGCTCGCGTTTCGCTTCGTGGTTCAGCCGCTGATGGCGGCCATCTTCGCATTCCGGGCCGGCCGGCAGGATGCGCGTGACGGCCGTCCGCTCTACTTCTGGGCCCTGGCAACCGACGCGGCACAGCGAAGGGCCCTGCTGAAGGAAGGCTGGCAGCACGTGGGAAAGGTGTTTCTGCTGGCGGTCGTCATTGATGCGATCTATCAGTTCAGCGTGATGCGCTGGGTGTATCCCGGCGAGGCCCTCATGGTGGCCGCCGTTCTGGCGGTGATTCCGTATCTCGTCGTTCGCAGTCTGATCAACCAGGTGCTGCGCTGGAAGCTTCGAAAGTGACGAGCGCCACGTACGTGCTCGTGCGTGGTCACCGGGATAGGCAGGCAGATCGGACGGACATAGCATCCCCCGGCGCACGGTGCCGCGATCGCCGTACGCGGCAGCGGCGGGACGTCGCCGAATCACTCACTGTGCGTGTCCAGTGTGACCGTGAGGTGACCTGGAACCTCATCCATGCCGAGGAACAATCATGACGACCAAGCCCAACATCCTGATCCTCTGGGGCGACGATGTCGGTTGGTGGAACATCAGCTACAACAGCCGTGGGCAGATGGGCTACCGGACGCCGAACATCGATCGCATCGCGAATGAAGGCGTCGCCTTCACCGACTACTACGCCCAGCAAAGCTGCACGGCCGGCCGGGCGGCGTTCATCACGGGACAGAACCCGATCCGCACCGGGCTGACCAAGGTCGGCATGCCCGGGGCGTCGGTCGGATTGCATGCGGAAGACCCGACCATTGCCGAGCTTCTGAAGGCGCATGGCTTCACCACCGGGCAATTCGGCAAGAACCATCTGGGCGACAAGGACGAGTACCTGCCCACGGTGCATGGATTCGACGAGTTCTTCGGCAATCTCTACCACCTCAATGCGGAAGAAGAGCCCGAGGATCCCGACTACCCGAAGGACCCCGCGTTCAAGAAGCGCTTCGGACCGCGTGGCGTGCTGCGCTGCCGGTCGGACGGCAAGGGCGGGCAGACCATCGAGAACACAGGCCCCCTGACGAAGAAGCGGATGGAGACGATCGATGACGAGACGACGGAGGCAGCGCTCGAGTTCATCGACAAATGCCATGCCGACCAGAAGCCCTTCTTCCTCTGGTACAACACGACGGCCATGCATTTCCGGACCCATTGCGCCGAGAAGCACAAGGGCAAGAGCGGGCAGGGCGACTACAACGACGTGATGGTGGCGCACGACGAGCACATCGGGCAGATGCTCGACAAGCTCGACGAACTGGGGATCGCCGACAACACGATCGTGATGTATTCGACCGACAACGGCCCGCACTACAACAGCTGGCCCGACGCGGGCATCACGCCCTACCGCGCCGAGAAGAACACCAACTGGGAAGGCGGCTGGCGCGTGCCGTGCTTCGTCCGCTGGCCCGGCAAGTTCAAGCCCGGCACGGTCATCAACGGCATCGTCTCGCATCAGGACTGGCTGCCGACGCTGCTCGCGGCGGTCGGTGAAGCGGACGTCAAGGAGAAGCTCCTGAACGGCAGCAAGGTCGGCGAAAAGACTTTCAAGGTGCACATCGACGGCTACAACATGCTGCCCTACCTGAGCGGGGAGACGCAGACAAGCCCCAGGGAAACCTTCTTCTACATCAGCGACGACGGCGAGATCATGGCGATCCGCATGCATGACTGGAAGGTCGTGCTGATGGAGCAGCGCGCAAAGACGCTGCAGTGCTGGTTCGAGCCCTTCGTCAAGTACCGGGCGCCCAAGATGTTCAATCTGCGGCGCGACCCGTTCGAGCGGGCTGACGAGAACTCCAACACCTACTGGGACTGGGTGATCTCGCATGCCTACATCGTCTATGCGATGCAGGCGACGGTGGCGCAGCAGATCGAAGCGTTCGAGAAGTTCCCGCCACGGCAGAAGCCCGCCGCCTTCAACCTGGATGAAGTGCTGCGCAAGCTCCAGGAGTCGAGCAGCGCGGCCCATTGAATGGGGATCGCCCCGGGCACGCGCTCCGGGGCGGCGAGGGCAGGGCGCGCCAACTTCGGGAGCGGATCTTGACCATCACGACCATCAAGCTGACCGTCAACGGCCAGGCCAGGGAACTCCAGACGGAGGATCCGGCGATGCCCCTGCTCTATGCGCTGCGCAACCAGCTGGGTCTGCACGGCCTTCATTTCGGCTGTGGGTTGGCGCAATGCGGCGCGTGCACCGTGCACTATGACGGCGAGGCGCTGCGCAGCTGCGTGATGCCGGTTTCGGCCGTGGCCGGCGCCCGGATCGTGACCCTGGAAGGACTCGGGACACCCGAGAAGCCGCATCCCCTGCAACAGGCCTTCATCGACGAACAGGCCGCGCAGTGCGGCTACTGCATCAATGGAATGATCATGCAGGCGGCGGCTTTCCTGGCGAGCAACCGGCACCCGACCGAAGCCCAGGTGAGACAGGCGCTGGCGGCCAACCTGTGCAAATGCGGGACGCACGTGCGCATCCTGCGCGCCGTGATGCGGGCCGCCGAGCAGATGGCCTGAGCGTTCGAATGTCCCGCCACGCCCAGCTCTCCCGTCGCGCACTTCTGCAGGGCAGCGGTGCGCTGGTGGTGAGCTTCGTGCTCGCCCCGCCGCCCGGTATCGCGTTCGCGCAAGGGACAGGAACGCCCGCGTCGGGCAAGAGCGTCGATGCGGGCGAGGTCGGCGGGTTCCTCGCGATCGATGACCAGGGAAGAGTCACGCTCTACAGCGGCAAGGTGGAGCTCGGAACCGGCGTGCTCACGGCCGTGACCCAGATCGTCGCCGAGGAACTCGATGTACCGCTGGATCGGGTCACGACGATCCAGGGCGACACCCTGCTCACGCCCGACCAGCACCCGACGGACTCGAGCCTTTCGATCCAGGCCGGCGGCATGCAGATCCGCAAGGCGGCCGCGACGGCACGCGAGGCCCTGCTCGACCAGGCCGCCACCCGGCTGGGAATTCCCAGCGACCAGCTGGTCGTGCAGGAGGGCACGGTGGCGCCGCGGGCGGGCGGTCCGGGCATCACCTATGCGGCTCTGCTTCAGGGCCGCAGCCTGTCGATGAAGGTCAACCCCGCGGTGCGCACGAAGGATCCGTCGGACTACCGGATCGTCGGCAGGCCCGTTCGCCGCCTCGATATTCCCGCCAAGATCTTCGGAACCTTCGATTTCGTGCACGACGTCCGGGTGCCCGGCATGGTGCACGCGCGCATGGTGCATCCCGCGGCCGTGGGCGCCAGGCTCGAGTCATGGGACGACACGCCGTGCCGCGACATCCCCGGCTACCTGCGCGCCGTGCGCCAGGGCGACTTCCTCGCCGTGGTGGCGAGCGACGAATGGGCGGCCGTTCGCGCATCGCGCACGCTGGTGGCGAAGTGGGGCGGCGGGGAGGGCCTGCCCGACGACGCCCGCCTCGTGGCCTACATGCGCGGCGCGAAGGTCGATCGCAGCGAGGTGCTGCAACGCACGGCCGGCTCCGTCGCCCGGCTGGCCGGCGCCGGCCGGCAGCTGCGCGCGAGCTACGACTTCCCGTTGAACACCCACGGCTCGATCGGTCCGTCGTGCGCGGTCGCCGATTTCAAGGATGGCGCGCTCACCGTCTGGACCCCCTCGCAGGCGAGCCACCTGCTGCGGCGGCAACTGGCCACGATGCTGCGGCTGCCCGGGGAGCGCGTGCGCTGCATCTACGTCGAGGGGGCGGGATGCTACGGCCGCAACGGGGCGGACGACTGCTCGTCGGAGGCGGCGCTGATCGCGGTGCAGATCGGGCGCCCGGTGCGACTGCAGTGGATGCGCGCCGACGAGCATGGCTGGGACCCCAAGGGTCCGCCGACCTTGCTGGACTACCGCGCGAGAATCGATCCCCGGGGAAAGGTCGTCGCCTGGGAAGCCGATATCTTCCTGCCCGAACGCCCGATGAAGCGCTCCGGCGTGACCTTGCTGGGGGCCGTGCTGGCGGACCTGCCGAGGGAGGGGCCGGCGGGCCCCGGCATCTACAACCCGGGCCTGGGCATCCCCTACGACCTTCCCGGCAGCCGTCTGACGGCGCACTGGATGCTCGATACGCCGCTGCCGGCAGCCTGGATCCGTGCCCCCGGCCGGATGCAGAACACCTTCGGCAACGAGAGCTTCGTCGATGAGCTCGCGGCCGCGGCCGGCATCGATCCGTTCGAATTCCGCATGCGCCACCTGAGCGACAAGCGCGGCCTGGAACTGCTCGAGCGCCTGCGTGGGTTCGCGAAATGGCAGCCTCGCGGCGGGCGTGCGCGCGACACGGGCCCGCTGGCGCGAGGCCGCGGCATCAGCTATGCGAAGTACGAACTCGTTCGCACCTACGTGGGCCTGGTCGCGGACGTGGCGGTCGACCGGCGCAGCGGGCAGATCCACGTCGAGCGCGTGTTCGTCGTGCACGACTGCGGCCAGATCATCAATCCGGACGGGCTGCGCAACCAGATCGAAGGCAATGTCGTGCAGACCGTGAGCCGAACCCTGGTGGAACAGCTGACGTTCAGCCGCAGCGCGGTCACGAGCCTCGATTGGGCCAGCTATCCGATCCTGATCTTTCCGGAGGTCCCGGAGGTCGCCATCGACCTGATCGATCGCCCCGGCGAAGTACCGTGGGGCGCGGGCGAGCCCACCACGTCGGCCGTGCCCTCCGCGATCGCCAATGCCGTGCTGGACGCGACGGGAGCGCACCTGCGCTCGGTGCCGTTCCGGCCGGCCGCGGTGCTGGCTGCGCTCGCCGCCACCCAACCGAAGTAGCAGCCATGGACGCCTCGCCGAATCGCAACCCGCGGGACATGGACCATGTCTCGGCCGCGGCGCGGGCCGAGAACGTCGCCTTCCATGGCAGTCCGCAGGAGCTTCTGGCGATCGCTGCCGCGGGGCCGCGTGGCGCGCTGGCCGTGGCCGGCCTGGCCGTGTGCATCCTGCTCGCGCTCTGGATGGCATTCTTCGTCTTCGTCTTCGCTGCGCGAGGCTCCCTTGGCTGAGTCTGCCGAACTGGCGGCCGCGCAGGCCATCGACCGGTCCGAGCGTCGATGGTCCTGGGTGGTGGCGTGCGTGATCGGCGTGGTGTTCGCGGTCATGGCCTATTCCGGCCTGCACTGGACCGCGATGTCGCCGTCCGGCGTCGAGACCATCGATGCCAGTCGGCTGCACCTGTCCGGCGAGTTCATCGAGAGCAATCTCGGCACCGCCATTCAACCCGACCGGACGGCGATCGTGCGGCTGATCGCGCAGCAGTATTCGTTCGTGCCTGCGTGCGTCGTCGTGCCTGCCGGGACGCCGGTCAGGTTCCGCGTCACGAGTCCGGACGTGGTTCATGGCTTCCTCGTCACGGGAACCAACGTGAACACCATGGTGATACCCGGCTATGTCGCCGAGGTCCGCACGCGCTTCGACGCCCCGGGCGATCACCTGATGCCCTGCCACGAGTATTGCAGCGTGGGTCACGAAGGGATGTGGGCTCGCGTCAAGGTGTTGGACCGGCTCGAATTCGACCGCCTCCATGGCGCTCAGCAGAGGGCATCCTGTGCAGGGCAGTAGCCGACTCGTGCTGGCCCACTTCTGGGTGGCGTTCACGGCCTTCGCCTTCGCGGTCCCGCTGGGCGCGTGGCAGATGCTGGTGCGCAGCCCGTTGCACCGGTGGGTCGACCCGGAGCGGTACTACGTGGCTGTCACCGCCCACGGCAGCACGCTGGCGTATGTGTTCCCCACCCTGGTCGTGATGGGGTTCGGCTACGCGGTGTGCGCCGTTTCGCTGGGCCGGCCGATGCATGGCATGCGGCTCGCGTGGAGCTCCCTGGTCATGGTGAGCGCAGGCGCCCTGATCGCGCTGGCGACGGTCGCGGCGGGCAAGGCCACGGTTCTCTACACCTTCTACCCGCCGCTGCTCGGAAGCCCCTGGTACTACGGCGGCATCCTGCTGGCGGTCGCGGGATCGTGGATCTGGGTGGGCCTGATGGTCTGGCACTTCAGGCGCTGGAAGCGCGACCACCCGGGGCAACCGGTTCCGCTCGCGATGTTCGCCACCACCGCGGGCGCGCTGTTGTGGGCCTGGACCTCGCTGGGGGTGGGCTCGGAGATCGCCTTCCTGATCCTGCCCAACGCGTTCGGCTGGACCGACACGCTCGACGCCGGGCTGGCGAGGATGCTGTTCTCCTGGACCTTGCATGCCATCGTGTACTTCTGGCTGATGCCCGCCTACATCGCGTTCTACGTGCTGCTGCCGCAGTCCGCCGGGGGTCGGCTGTACAGCGACAAGATGGGCCGGATCGCGTTCCTGCAGCTGCTGGTTTTCTCGATGCCCATCGGCATGCATCACCTGTTCGGCGATCCGCAGGTCGGCGCCGGATTCAAGTTCCTGCACGCGGTCTTCACCGGGATGGTCGCCGTTCCGACCTTGCTGACGATCTTCACCATCTGCGCCTCGCTCGAGATCGCCGGGCGCCTGCGCGGCGGGCGCGGCGTCTTCGGCTGGGTCGCGGCGCTGCCATGGGACCGACCCCTCGTGCTGGCCTCGGGGCTGTCCCTGGTCATGCTGGGCCTGGGAGGCGCGGGAGGGCTCATCAACATGAGCTATGCGCTCAACGCCACGGTCCACAACACGCAGTTCGTGACGGCGCATTTCCACCTGATCTACGGCGGCTCCGTCGTGACGATGTACTTCGCGATCGCCTATGAGCTGTGGCCACGGATGACCGGCCGCGCGATCTCGCCGAAGCTCATGCAGTGGCAGTTGTGGAGCTGGTTCGTCGGCATCCTGGTGGTGACGCTGCCCTGGCACGTGGTCGGCATGATGGGCCAGCCGCGCCGCATGGCCTACTACGACTTCGCCGATCCGGCGCTGGCCCCGCAGGCCATCTGGGTCAGCATTTCGGCCGTCGGCGGGGCGATCCTGGTGTTCTCGACCTTGGTGCTGGTGGCCGGGTTGCTCGGGTCGCATCGCGGGCCGGTCAGCGAGCAGGCGCCGCTGCGGTTCTCGCTGGCGCTGCGTCCGCCCTTGCGGCTGCCGGCATCGCTGAACGGTTTCGGCGTCTGGATCGTGCTCGTGGCGGCGTTGACGGTGGTGAACTACGGCTACCCGATCGCGCAAATCCTGCTGCTGCAGCGCAGCGGCGTGGCGACGTACCCGGTCGAGGTGCGATGACCGCTTCCCGCACGCCTCCGACCCGCGACCCCCGGTTCGCGGTGTGGATCGGCACCACCGCGGCACTGCTCGTCGCCGCGGTCGCGGTGGGCTTCGTCTGGCTGCCGTCGAGCCAGGGCCCGGGGGCGCCGGCACTGTGGGATGCCATCTGCAGCGCCATCGGTCTTCCGGTTCGCCGTCCGCAGGCGCCGGTGGAGGCCGGAGCGCCGGCCTCGAACGTGGCATGGACCGCGGCCACGCGGCGGATTCTGGCCACGGGTGATGCAAGCCGAGGCGCTTCGCTCGCGGCGACCACGTGCAACAACTGCCATGGCGCCGCCGGGGTCGGCACGGACGCCCTCTTTCCCAACCTGGCCGGGCAGACCCGGGCCGCCATCTACAAGCAGCTCGAGGATTTCCGAAGCGGCAGGCGCGATGCCGCCGTGATGGGTGCGTATGTCTCGGGCTTGTCGCCGCAGGATGTGAGCGATCTTGCGGCGCACTATGCCTCGCTGCCCGATCCATTCGCGGGCGCCGGCGGGACGGGCACACCGGTCGACGCGATGGCGCGCCGGCTGGTCGAAGTCGGCGATCCGCTGCGCGGCATCGCGGCCTGCGCGGCCTGCCACGGACCGCTGGGGCTCACGCCGGGCGCGCCGGGCCTGCGGGGCCAACAGCGCGCCTACCTGGAAGTGCAGCTGCAGGCGCTCGCCTCGGGCACTCGCCACAACGACATCAGCGCCCAGATGCGCAGCGTCGCGCGCCAGTTGACCGCCCAGGAGATCAGCGCCCTCGCGGCCTACTATTCGGGCCTGGGCGCCACGGGTAGCCGATGAGCCGGCTGGTCATCATGGTTCACCGCCTTGGCACGGGCGGCCGATCGGGCGCGACCCGCATGGCAGGCGCGAACCGTTGTACCAGCAGCGGACCGAGCACGGAAGTGACCAGCACCATGAGCAGCACAGCGTTGAACATGCGCGCGTCGAGCAATGGCTGCCCCGCGCCGTTGAAGGTCTTGGTCGCCACCAGGGCGGCCGCGAGTGTCGCGGCGACCTGCGGCAGGGTCAGCGCCCACAGGGTCATGCGCGCGGCTTCCGCATAGCCGAAGGCCCGGCCGCAGGATTCCGCGGCGATCCACTTGCCCACGAGCAGCGCGGCGATGATGCCGACCGCCAGCAGGGCATCCGCCGACAGGCCGCGCAACAGCGCCAACGGGTCGATCAGGAAGCCGGTGACGACGAAGAAGACCGGAATGAACAGCGTGGTGCCCATGAACTCCAGCTTGGACTTGGCGGGCTTGTCCTTGACGGCCGCGTTGACCGCGAGTCCCGCCATGAACGTGCCGACGATGCCCGGCAGGTTGATGTACTGGGCGGCCAGCGCGGTCAGCGCGAGGATGCCGAGCATCAGGACGAAGTACGTCTCCTCGTCGTTCTCCACCTTCTTCAGGACGTAGCCGGCGGCGCGGCTCAGGCCGGCCAGCACGAAGACGACGAACGCCACGATCTCGGCGACCTGCAGGATCAGCGCCGACGCCGAGAAGCCGCTGACAAACATCGGCACGCAAACGGCGAACACGAGCAGCGACAGGGTGTCCGACATCATCGTCGCGCCGACGGCAACCACGATGGCCTCCTGGCGCTGCACGCCCAGACGGGTGACGATCGGCAGTGCCAGCAGCGTGTGCGAGGCGAGCAGCGACCCGATGACGATCGCCGGCAGCACCGCGTAGCCGAGCCATTGGGCGGCCAGCGTGCCGAGGACCAGCGGCAGGGCGGTGGTGGCGACGCCGAACACGATCGAGCGCAGGATCTTTTGCCGGAACAGGTCCAGGTCGATCTCCCAGCCCGCGAAGAACATCAGCAGCAGCATGCCGAGGTCGGAGAAGAATTCGGCGACCGGATGCTCGCGCGGGAAGACATCCAGCATGTGCGGTCCCAGCAGCACGCCGCTCAGCAGCAATCCGACGACGCTCGGGATGCGAAGGGCTCGGGAGATCCGTGGAACGGCGATGATCAGCGCCATCATGATGGCGAACCGGGCGAGCGCCGGGAGAAGGTCGATGGCGCGATGAACGAAATCGATGAACGTCATGACGTCTCTCCGGTGGCAAGCGCGGCCATGCACCCGAAGCCATTGGATCGCGGAATCGCCGCCGGTGCCTCCTGTGCGGCCACGTACGTGCTCGCGCGGCGCCTGCACGTACGTGGATTGAGTGGCCGCCGGGATTGACCCCGCCGGGTCGACAGGCCGACGATCTCAGGATCGAGCAGGCCCCTGGGGCCTTCACGATTTCGCGCTTCGGCAGGAGGTCATCATGCAAGCTGGAGTTTGGATGGCACGGGTTGCGGCGGCAGTCCTGTGGGCCGCGCTGGCCGGCTGCGCGGCCGATCCCGCGCGCCTGCCCATAGGCTCCACGCGCGCCCAGGCCCTGCAGCAACTGGGCAAGCCGACCGCCACTTACCCGCTGCCTGACGGCGGCGAGCGACTGCAGTACTCGCGCGAGCCTGCGGGCTACCAGGTCGACAACGTCGACCTCGACGCGGCCGGTCGCGTCGTCGCCGTGCGCTCGATGCTGGACTATCCGCTCTACAACAACCCGATCCAGATCGGCAAGTGGACCGAGGCCGACGTGCTGCGCGCCTATGGCAAGCCGTATCAGATCACGCGCGTGTCTTCTTTCGACGGCGTGGTCTGGAGCTGGCAATACATGGACAACTACATGCCACGCCTGTTCTATGTCTATTTCAATCCCGCCGGCGTGGTGACGCGCTACGACACCGGCCAGAACGCCGAGATCGAGCTGGGAGGCAAATAGGCGAATCGTCTGCTTCACGTACGTGGTGTCGGTGGCCGCCCGGATACACAGGGGGGCGTCGTCGGAGTCCATCACACGCTTTTCCGTCAACAATCTCTCGGAGTGAACGACCATGAACCAACGATTCGATGCATTGAAATGCCTGGTTGCCGCGGCCTCGTTCGCACTGGTCGCCGGCTGCGCCACCGACAGCGCGCTCAGCAATGACAACCTGGCTATCGCCGCCGGCTTCAAGGTCATCACGCCTTCGAAACCGGATCAGCAGGCCATGCTGGCCAAGCTTCCCAAGGACAAGGTTTCGCCCATCACCTACCAGGGCACCACCTACTACGTCCTGCCGGATTCGATGAACAATCTCGCCTATGTCGGCGGACTGCCGCAGTACCAGGACTATCAGCGGCTGCGCGTTGCGAAGCAACTCAGCAACAACAATCTCGAGGCCGCCCAGATGAACGAGATGAATGCCATGGACTGGGGCGGCTGGGGAGGTTGGGGCGGGCCCGCCTTCGTTGGATTCCGTCGCTAGCAACGGGCCGATGGCGCGTGCGGAGTGCCCGGCCGGCCTGCGCGCCATGGTCGGGCGTTGGCCTCGACCGGACCGCTCGGGATCCTCGTGCGCATACGTACGTGGTGTTGCGTGGTCGCCGGGATGGTCGCATTGCCTGGATGGCCTCACCATTGGTCCGCCACCTTTATTGCCTCGGGAGACGCCGAAGCCATGTCCACCACCGTCTACGTCGTCGGATTCGAGGAGGGTGAGCGCGCATGGATCGAATCGGCGCTGGGACGGATCACCGATGCGGTGGTGTTCGTGGACGACGGCGCAGCCTTTCTTGCCCGCCCGCCCGGTGGTTCAGGCCAGTGCCTGATCGCGTCGGCCGATGTCGACGAGGCCGCCACGCTCAGGCTGGTGCGCGAGTTGAGGCGCCGGGGCGTGGCACTGCCCGTGATCGTCCTGGGCCCGCACTCCGCGTTTCGCACCGCGGTGGACATTGCGCGCCTGGAAGCGACAGATTTTCTGGAGCGGCCGGTCAGCGTGCGCGAACTGCGCGCTGCGGTGCGTCGCGTGCGCTCGGATCCGAAATGACTCGGCGGGCCGCCGGCCATCGACATCGCGTCGCCACGGACGTGGCAGTAGGTGGACACCCATCTGGATTTTCATCAGCAGTCATGATCGCAGGCCTGTTCGCAGCCGGCGCCCACGCACAGAACCCTCCAGGCGCTTCGTCCTAGGAACAGGTGATCACGGACACCAAGCCCCAGGAACGCGCACAGGACAAGGTCGATGCACGGCCGCAAGGCAAGGTCAAGAAGCCAGGCGGCGACGAGGCGACATCGCCCCTGAACGATGCCATCGGCACCGGCAAGGCGGCGTCCACCGGACAGGCGCGAGCCACGGCGCGAGAGGAACGCAATCCCAACAAGCGTCCAGCCAAGCAAGGCGGTACGCCGGACATGTCGGGAGCGAAGTAGCCCGCAGCGCGCACCGTGGTCCGCGCGATCGACATCCACGAAGCAGAAGGCGCTCGTCCGAGAAGCGGTCACCCTCAACAGTTCCGGCCAGTCCATACCTTCGAAGAAGGCGAAGTCCTGAGGGATTCCAGTTCCTGGACTGGTCCGGCGTTGGGGTAGGGGAGGGCCTGGCGCCGCCGAAAAGTCAATGTCGAACAGCACATAACCAAGTCGGTTCTTCTTTGCTGGCGGCGCGGCGTGGCGCGCACACCCTAAGGTTGCGGCTTCGCCGTGGTGGCTCGGGCCACCCGGCCCTTCCACTCCCACCAACGACACGCCGAGTTCATGTTCCTGCGCCACGCACTTTCGATCGCCACACTCGCCTTCGCTCTTGCCAACGCGACCCATGCCGCGCCACCCACACGCTGCTCAACAAGGTGCAACGAGGCGAGCTGAAGGTGCCGATCGACCGGCGTGCTGGTGCGAGGAGGGAGGGCGAACCGCTTCACCGTCGTCGACTACAAGCTGAAGCCCTCGCCTGATTTCCGTCCGGTGTTGAAGGTGGTGTCGCTGGACATCGAGACGAGCCAGGACGAGGAACTCTATTCCATTGCGCTGGACGGGGCGGTTGAACGTGTCGTCTTCATGCTCGGCGAGCCGCCACCTGAGTCGGGCGAGCCCTTGGACTTCTCCCTCATCTATTGCGATTGGTTCGAGAGCAGGGCATCTGTGCGCGGTCGTCTTGCGGCCTCACCTACGGCGAGCTCGGCCAGTTGCTCGCCACGGACCGGCGTCCGGCCGATCTCGGCATTCATCCCTTCTGTGACTGCCGCGCGTAGCGGCCCGGCGCTTGCCCCACGTGGCGGCTGAACGCCGTGCTGAATGTGCTGGCCGAGCTGTAGCCGACGCGCTCGGCCACCTCTGAAAGCGCGCAGCCGCTGCGACGGAGCATATCCTTCGCGATGGCCATTCGCCAGGCAAGCAGGTACTCCATCGGCGGCAACCCAACGGCGCGCGAGAACCGCTCGAAGAACGCGGACCTCGAGAGCGCGGCCTTCCTGGCGAGTTCATCCATCGTCCACGGGCGTGCGGGTTCCGCGTGCATATGCCGCATCGCGACAGCCAGCCGGGTGTCTGCCAGTGCGCGCAGCAGACCTGGCGGTGCCCCTTCACCGGGCGCCGAGCGCAGCGCCTCGATGAGCAGCACTTCGACCAACCGTTCAAGAATGAGATCGCGACCCGGTCTCTGCGCGATGGACTCTTCACGCACGAGCTGCACCAGCAGCGAAAGCCGCTCGACGCCGCGCATGTGCAGCAACGCGGGCAGCAGCGACACCATCAAGGCGGCATCCGGTGAATCGAAGGCAAAGTAGCCGCCGAGCATGCGCATGTCCGGCGGGCCTTGGCGCTTCCCGTGACGGATCTCGCCCTCGGGCGCAGGCTGTTGCCGGGGATCGAGGAAGAGCGGCGCCGCCGGCGTCAGCCCTGACAGCGTGAAGCCGGGGGTCGCCGGCATGAGCAGGAAGTCGCCGGCGGCCAGAGGAAGGGGCTCCTGCCCGTCCACCGCAAGAATACATTCGCCCTCCAGCATCGTGCAGAAGCTCGGCTGCCCGAAGTCCGAGTAGCGCACGGCCCATGAGCCGGCGCCGCTGATCACCTTGGCGTACACGGCGCGCGGCCGAAGCTGCGCGATGACCTCCGCGAGTGGGTCGACCATGGGTTGGACTCCTGCAAAAGAAATGAGGACTCTGGATGGTAGCGAGTCCTGATTGGGGTCGATATTGTTGGGCCTCTTTCATCCCGACCACAAAGGACATCCATTGAAAACCGTACTGATCACCGGCTGTTCGTCCGGCTACGGCCTTGAGACCGCGCGCCATTTCCACGCGCGTGGCTGGCACGTCATTGCCACGATGCGAACGCTGCGGACCGACCTTCTCCCCCGCTCGGAGCGCCTGCGCGTGCTGCCACTCGACGTGACGCGGCCGGACAGCATCGCCGCCGCGCTTGAGAGCGCCGGGCCCATCGATGCCCTCGTGAACAATGCCGGCGTCGGACTGTTCGGTGCATTCGAGGCGACCCCGATGGCCACCGTGCGCGAGGTGTTCGAAACGAACACCTTTGGAATGATGGCGATGACCCAGGCGGTGCTGCCGCAGTTCAGGGCCCGGCAGTCGGGGCTCCTGATCAACGTGACGTCGACCGTGACGCTCGCACCGATGCCGCTGGTCGCCGCATACACCGCCAGCAAGACCGCGATCGAGGGGTTCTCCGAGTCGCTCGCTTTCGAGCTCGAGGCTTTCAACGTTCGGGTGAAGCTTGTCGAGCCGGGCTATGGACCCGGCACGCGCTTCACCGAGAACGGGGCGCAGCGCATGCAAGGCCTGATCCCTCCGGCCTATGCGCCGCTGGCGCAGAGCGTTTTTTCAGCGCTGGGGAACCCGACGGCCGTGACCACTGCGGCGGACGTGGCCGATGCCGTCTGGCGCGCTGCGAACGATGCGAGCGCGACGCTTCGGTATCCGGCCGGTGCCGATGCGGTTTCGCTCGCCCAGGAGGCAAGATGCGCCGGAGAAGCAGCGGAGGCCCTGAGACGATGACCGCCTCGCCCTCCCAGGTCAGCGTTTTGTAGAGTTCTTGCGATCTGGGGCGAATTGCGCCAGCGATGCCCGGCCCGAGCTGCCGGCGAGACGCAACCAGATCGGAAACTGGCGATCGAAGTCCTGGGGCGCGATCTCCGCGAGGTGCTCGCATGCGGTCTGGGGAAGTGCAATGCTCATTTCCTCGTGCCAGAACACGATGCCAAGCAACCGATGGACCTGGATGCGCTCCTCGCGCGGAACCGGAAACTCCGACACATGTTCAGGCAACCGCAGCATCGAAACGCGTCGCCGCACCTCGATGACGATCCACCCGATGCGCCGCACTCTGATGCGCACCGTCCTGCCCAGCCAGATCTGGAGACGAAGCTCCCACGCCACCAAGAGCAGAAGGATCAAAGATGCGGCCAACATGCGAAATACAGCGCAAGTAGTTATTGCGTAAGAAAATATCTTCCTACCATCTCAAGCGCAAGAGTAGGTGTCTCCGCATCTCCACGCAATGTAGCGAGCGCACTATGAGGCCAACTTTCTCACGAAACCATCGCTGGTGTTGCCTGCGGGCAACTTTGGGCCGAATGCGTTCCTGAGGCGTCGGGGGCGTGACGGACGCGCCGTGAAAGTGCAGCAAGTTCGGGAAGCATTCGGTGTGGGCCAGCGTCGGATGGTCGTGGTCTTTCTCCATCCGGCTGCGGATCGAGCCACAATCGCGATCTCTCCAGACCTGGGAGAAAGCCATGAATGCGATCCATCGCGCCCGTCGCTTCATCGAACGAAATCCGAACGAACAGTCCGCGGCAGTTCTTGCACAGTTGGTGCTGGCTCTCGAATCTGAGCGCAGCTTTGAGCTTGCATCGCTGTATGAACTCGACTTCGACATGTTCGAACTCGCCGTCGAGATCCTGAAGGAGTGGCGACTCGATCGCTACTACGCCGGCAAAGCCCAAGCTGTTCGATCTTTCGCTTCAGATGACGCACCTCGACGGGATCGAGGTACCGCGCGCGGGACAAGCGAGCTGATCGCCGCGGCGTGGCCCGGGAGCCGCACCTGACTTCGGCGCGACGCCCGCAAGGGGCTTTCAATTCAGGCGCGCGAGATCTCTGACGTCTGCGCGAACCGCGGCCCTGTCGACTGCGAGCAGCGGCAAATTGGCCAGCAGCTCCAGACGCCGCCGCAGGGAGTACAGGGTTTGAATTGCGGCGTGAGCAGCCTCTTCGGCGCTGACGATGGCGGCCACGTCCTCATACGGCCACAACGCGGCGTTCGGCTGACCAGGCCACCGAGGCTGTAACAGTTCGATCGATGCGTCCAGCGCGATGACGAGATCCGCCCGCGGTGCGCCCGAGCGGGTGAACTCGTTCCAGCTGTGCAAGGCGGTGCGCGGCAAGGGAATGCTGGCGCTGCTCAGCGCACCCAGTGCCGCTGGGTGGACCGAATGGGCGATTTCGCCCGGGCGGCCACAGGAATGCACCGAAAAGCGCTGACTCAGATGGAGCAGGCACGCTGCAGCCAGGATGCTGCGCAAGGAGTTTCGTCGCGAGACAAAGACAACACAGATCTTCTGCATGGCTATTCAGATTGTCCGCCGGCTGTGCACCGACGCGGCATCCCACGAACAACAGTTTCTCGATTCAGGGGCTTCCTGTCTCGGCGAACTCACGGCATGTTGACCATCATCAAAGTGTCACTGTTCGAGAGTACGCTGCATGCCGGACGGTCTGCCGGCGCTGGTAGAGGTCGCTTCGGCGCCCACCCTTTGTGGGTTGGTCCTCGATGCCGGCGATCGCCCCCGGATGCAAACAGATGCAATCCGCTGAGACCTCTGAGACGTGGAACAGGAGTGCTCATGATCACGCTTTCCAGATTCGCCTCCGCCGGCCTGATCGCCGCGGCTTTCGCCCATCCGGTCCTGGCCCAGGAAGCCGCCACCGGCGCCGGCGCCAGCTTCCCGGCGCCGCTGTATTCGAAGTGGGCCGCCGATTTCAACAAGGCCACCGGCGCCAAGATCAACTACCAGTCGTCAGCGGCCAGGTCATCGGCGACATCTACCTGGGCAAGATCGCCAAATGGAACGATCCGGCCATCAAGGCGCTGAACCCGTCGCTGGCRCTGCCGGACGCCGCCATCGCGCCGGTCCGTCGCGCCGACGGTTCGGGCACCACCTTCCTGTTCACCAACTACCTGAGCAAGGTCAACCCCGACTGGAAGGCCAAGGTCGGCGACGGCACGGCGGTCAACTGGCCCACCGGCGCCGGCGGCAAGGGCAACGAAGGCGTCGCGGCCTTCGTGAACCGGCTGCCGAACTCGATCGGCTATGTCGAATACGCCTACGTCAAGCAGAACAAGATGACCTACGCCCAGATGCAGAATCAGGCCGGCAACTTCGTCTCGCCGGACGACGACGCCTTCAAGGCGGCGGCGGCAGGAGCCGACTGGTCCAAGACCTTCTACCAGGTGCTGACCGACCAGCAGGGCAAGGATTCGTGGCCGATCACCGGCGCGACCTTCATCCTGATGCACAAGTTGCAGGACAAGCCGGTGCAGGCCACGACCACGCTCAAGTTCTTCGACTGGGCCTACAAGAACGGCGACAAGACCGCCGGCGACCTCGACTACGTGCCGATGCCCGACAAGGTGAAGGGCGCGATCGCCACCGCCTGGGGTGAGATCAAGGACGCTTCGGGCAAGTCTCTTCCTGGCGCTTTGCAACAGGCCCTCGCGTTCCGGCGGAGGCTTTGCTCTGGTCTCCCCTTGGCCAATGATTTCAATCGCGGAGAGCTCAGCCAGCCTCGCCCCGAGGTAGTCGCGTGGCGTGAGGGCCGCGTACTGGGCGCTTGAAATCACGCGCACCTTGAGGTGCCGGCCGATGGACAACGAGAGCCTCTGGCACGCGATGGACATTTCCGATTCATCCGGCACCAACTGGCCGTGCACCACAACAAGTTGCACTGTCGCGTCCTTGTCCTCCCCAAGCACAAAGGCGCGCAGAACTGAATCCTTGAACTTTGAACGCAGCATCGCGCGGATGGGCTCGGCGGCGGCGAACGACTTGAGAGCGATCGACCGAAGCTCGTTGTAGAAAACGAACGACTTGTTCGCCTCGACCGTCCCAGGCTCGTCGGCCTCCGGCTTGTGCCTGGTCAGGATGCCGCTCTTGACGAGATGCTCCTGTGTCCGCTCAACTTCGTCTGCACCCAGCTTGGCCTTCTTGGCAAGCTCCGCGACGGAAAACTTGTGGGTCGGTGCTGCGAAAACGACCTTCAGCAACTTCTGGACTTCTGGGGAGAGGAGGAAATCTGCGGCACTCATTCTGGCTTGGGACAACTGCGACTACATCATGATGACGGTCCCTTGCCGCATGCGAGCACAGAGAGGTCGGCGCTGGTTTTAACATGAAGCACGGCGCAAGCAGCGCAAGCGGCTCACGGTCCATCGCGGCACTCCAGGCGCAGCACGCATCAGCGCTTGGCCGGCACGGCGGTCGACTGGCGCACCACGAGTTCGGGCCGCAGCACCACGGTGGATGCCGACATCGCCTGGCCGTCGATCTCCTCGAACAGCATCTCGGCCGCGCGCCAGCCGAGTTCGCGATGGGGCAGCCGGATGGTGGTGAGCGGCGGATCGACCATGTCCACCAGCGGCATGTCGTTGTGGCCGGTGACCGAGATGTCCTGCGGCACACGCAGGCCGGCTTCACGCAGCGTGTCGTAGGCGCCCAGCGCCACGAGGTCGTTGCAGCAGACCACGGCCTGCGGCGCGGCGCCGGCCGCGAGCATCCGCTTCATCGCGGCTGCGCCCGCCTCGCGGCTGTAGCTCGCGCACTCGACCGTGCGCAGCGGCTTCATGCGGTGGTCGCGCAAGGCCTGCTCCACCCCCAGCAGACGGCCCACACCGGTGGGAATGCTCTGCGGCCCCGCGAGGTGCGCGATGCGCTTGTGGCCCAGGCCGACGAGGTGGTCGACCACGAGCTTCATCGCGAGCCGGTCGTCGCTCACCACGGCCGGCAGGCGGCCGGTTTCGTCGGCGCGATTGACCAGCACCGCCGTCATGCCGACCTTGGCGACGAAGTCGACCAGCGGGTCGTCGCGTGTGGCGGTGGCCAGGATCACGCCGTCGACGCGCTGCGCCCGCATGCGTTCGAGCACCGGCCGCGCGAGCGCGGGGTCCACCACGTTGGTGACGAAGACGAAGTAGCCGCGTGCGGCCGCGCTGGCCTCGATGCCCTGCAGGATCGGCGGGAACACCGCATTGGTGATGTCGGGCACCAGCACGCCGATGGTGTGGGTGCGGCCCGTGCGCAGGGCCGAGGCCGCGCGGTTGGGCCGGTAGCCCAGGCGCTGCGCAGCCTCTTCGACCACGCGCAGCACCTCGTCGCTGATCAGCGAACGCTTCTCGGGGCTGAGGGCTCGCGAGACGGTCGACACGTGCACGCCGGCGGCGCGGGCGACGTCGCGGATGGTGACGGGGCTGGAAGGCGGATTGACGCTCATTGCTGCAAACGATTGTTGAACATCCGGACGGCGATGGCGGGCGAATTCCCATTCTTGTTCCGTGGATATCCGCCATTTTACTTTTCCGAAAACTCGCTTAAGATCTTGCAAACGATTGCAAGGATTCTGCATGAACATCGCCACTTCCCCCGATTCGGTGCTCGGCTTCGCGCTCGACGCCATGAAGCGCACGCCCGACCCGCGGCTGCGCACCGTGATGGACGCGCTGACGCGCCACCTGCATGCCTTCGTCCAGGAGGTCAAGCTGACCGAGGAGGAGTTCGAGCAGGCGCTCGAATTCATCGTCGCCATCGGCCATGCCACGGGCGAGACCAAGAACGAGGTGGTGCTCGCGGCCGACATCCTCGGCGTGTCCACGGTGGTGGCGCTGCAGAACAACCAGGATCCGCACGGCGAATCGCCGGCCGCACTGCTCGGCCCCTTCTGGCGCGCCAACTCGCCGGCCTGCGCGGCGGGTGACAGCATCGCGCGCTCGGGCACGCCGGGCACGCCGCTCGAAGTGACGGGCACGGTGCGCGACGGCCGCGGCCAGCCGGTCGCGGGCGCCACGGTCGATGTCTGGCAGGCCTCGCCCGTCGGCCTCTATGAAAACCAGGACCCGACGCAGGAAAACATGAACCTGCGCGGGCGCTTCACGACCGACGCGCAGGGGCGCTTTCATTTCCGCAGCGTGCGCCCGGCCGGCTACCCGGTGCCGACCGACGGCCCCTGCGGCGTGCTGCTGCGCGCCCAACAACGTCACCCGAACCGGCCCGCGCACCTGCATTTCATGCTGAGCAAGCCGGGCCACAAGGTGTTGATCACGCAGGTCTTCGCGGACGACGACGAGAACCTGGAGAGCGACCCGACCTTCGGCGTGACGCGGCAGCTGATCGGCCGTTTCGCGCTGGCGCCCGACGGGCAGAGCGCCACGCTGGACTACGACTTTCAACTGGAGCCGGGAGAAATGAAGTTCCCCCGCCCGCCGATTCCCTGATTCCACAACTCTTCCTCATCCCATGAGCTTCGATCCTGTCTCCCGACTCGACGGCAAGGTCGCCGTCATCACCGGTGGCCTTGGCGCCATCGGCTACGCGACGGCCACGCGCCTCGCCGCGCTCGGCGCCACCTGCGTGCTGCTGCACCGCAAGGGCGAGGACGCCGCCGCGCGCGCCGCCGTCCTGCCCTCCACGGACGGCCAGCGCCACGCGGCCATCCGCGCCGACATCGTCGACACGCCGAGCCTGCAGGCCGCCGCCGCCGAGGTGAAGGCCGCGCACGGGCGCTGCGACATCCTGGTCAACAGCGCGGGCCACACGCAGCCCGTTCCCGCCGACGACCTCGACGCGCTGACCGACGACCTCATCGACGACTTGCTGCGCGCCAACTTCCGCGGCGTGTTCGCCACCATCCGCGCCTTCGCGCCGCTGCTGAAGGCGAGCGGCGACGGGCTGGTGGTCAACATCTCGTCCATCGCCGGCTTCACGGGCGTGGGCAGCAACCTCGCGTATGTCGCGGCGAAGGCCGGGCTCGACGTGGTCGGCGACGCGCTGGCCAAGGCGCTGGCGCCGGCGGTGCGCGTGGTGTCGGTGTCGCCCGGCGCGGTCGAGTCGGGCTTCGTGCCCGGCCGGGGCGCGGAGTTCGCCGGCAAGATGGCCAGCAGCACGCCGCTCGGGCGCATCGGCCGGCCCGACGACGTGGCGGCTACCGTCGAAGCGCTCGCGACCACGCTGCGCTTCGTCACCGGCACGCGGATCGTGGTCGACGGAGGGCGTCACCTGTGAACAACGCCAAGACGCTCATCACCTGCGCGGTCACGGGCAACCTCGTGAAGCCCGAGCAGACGCCGCATCTGCCGATCACGCCAGTGCAGATCGCCGACGAATGCCTGGCCGCCGCCGAGGCCGGCGCGGCGCAGGTGCACATCCACGTGCGCCACCCGGAGACCGGCAAGCCCTCCATGGAGGTCGAGCTGTACCGCGAGGTGGTCGACCGCGTCCGCCGCGGGAACCGCGAGCTGATCGTGAACCTCACGACCGGGCCGGGCGGGCGCTTCATTCCGAGCGAGGACGACCCGAAGATCGCCGCCCCCGGCACCACGCTGCTGCCGCCGGAAAAGCGCGTGGAACACATCGCGCTGATCAGGCCGGACGTGTGCTCGCTCGACCTGAACACCATGAACTCCGGCCCCGACGTGGTGATCAACACGCCGAAGAACGTGCGACGCATGGCGAAGGTGATGCGCGAGGCCGGCGTGAAGCCCGAGCTGGAGATCTTCGATTCGGGCGACATCCACCTTGCGCTCGACCTCATCGCCGACGGCACGCTCGACGGCCCCGCCATGTGGACCTTCGTGCTTGGCGTGAAGTACGGCTTCGCGCCCACGCCCGAAACGCTGCTCTATGCGCGCACCCTGCTGCCGCGCGGCGCCTTCTGGAGCGCCTTCGGCATCGGCCGCGCGGAGTTCCCGATCGTCGCGCAGTCCTGGCTGCTGGGCGGCCACGTGCGCGTGGGCATGGAAGACAACATCTACCTTGAGAAGGGCGTGCTGGCCGAGAGCAACGCGCAGCTCGTGGCGAAGGCGCGGGACATCCTGCGCAGCCTGGGCGGCGAGATCGCCAATCCGCGCGAGGCGCGCGCGATGCTGGGCCTGCCCGACGCCCGTGCCGTGCAAGGGGCCGCACCATGAGCGCCGCCGCGATGCACACGCCCCGCACCTCCCGCGCGCTGCGCGTGAACGAGAAGGCCGCCAACCTCGATGCGCTGCGCCTGGACGCCGCGCCGCAGCCCGAACCCGCGGCGCCCCCCGGCCATGCCGTGGTGCGCGTCGCCGCAGCCGCCGTGAACCCGAGCGACGTGAAGGCCACGCTGGGCCTCATGCCACAGGCCGTTTGGCCGCGCACCCCGGGCCGCGACTTCGCGGGCACGGTGGTGAGCGGTCCGGGCGAATGGATCGGCCGCGAAATCTACGGCTCGGGCGGCGACGTCGGCATCACGCGCGACGGCTCGCATGCGCGCTACCTGGTGCTGCCCGAAGCGGCGCTGCGCGCCAAGCCGCAGGGCATCTCGATGGACGAGGCCGGCGCGGTGGGCGTTCCCTTCGTCACGGCGTACGAGGGCTTTCGCCGCAGCGGCATGCCGCAGGCGGGCCAGACGGTGCTGGTGTTCGGCGCCAACGGCAAGGTCGGACAGGCGGCGGTGCAGCTCGCGGCGCAGGCCGGCGCGCGCGTGATCGCGGTGCAGCGTGGCCCCGGCCCGTTCGAGGGATTCGCGAGCGCGCCGGTCGACGTGATCGACGCGCGCCACCATGCCGACGTGGGCGCACAGGTGCGCGAACTCACCGACGGGCGCGGCGCGCACATCGTCTACAACGCCGTGGGCAGCGCCTACTTCGAGGCCGCCAACAAGGCGATGGCCAAGGGCGCGACGCAAATCTTCATCGCCACGCACGATCGTGCGGTGCCCTTCGACATCTTCGCGTTCTACCGCGGCATGCACACCTACGTGGGCATCGACTCGCTGGCGATGGACTGCATCGCCTCCACTGCGCAGCTCGACGCGATGCGCGAGGGCTTCGAGCGCGGCACGCTGAAACCCTTTCCCGTGGCACGCCACTTCGCGCTCGACGAAGCCCTCGACGCCTACCGGCTGGTGCTGTCGGGCAGTACCGACCGCGTCGTGCTGCGTCCCTGAACGCAAGGACACCCGCCATGCACGTGACCCGTTTCAGCGAGGCGCCGCACTACGAGGCGCCCAACCATTTCGACATGCGCTGCCTGCGCCTGCAGGGCAAGGAAGCCGGCCCCTCGACGCAGATGTGGATGGGCATGAGCCAGATCCTGCCCGGCGGGCGCACCGGGCTCGACGGCTCGCCGATGGAAAAGCTCTACCTCGTGCTCGAAGGCCAGCTGCACATCGTCGGCGAGCTCGACGGCGCGCACCAGGAAGACGTGCTCGAGCCCTACGACAGCTGCCGCTTCGCGCCCGGCGAGAAGCGCCAGCTCGAAAACCGCAGCAACCGCCCGGTGCTGGTGGCGCTGGTGATGCCGAACGCACCGCCCGCCTGAAGCCGCTCACCGATCACGCATCGTTCATCGAATCGACCCACGGAGACAAGACGCATGAAGAAGGCATTTCAATCGGACCGCCGGCGCACGCTGGCGATGGCCGCCGCGCTCGCGGCCTGTACGCTGACCGGCGCCCACGCGCAGGGGCCCTGGCCAGGCACGCAATCGATCAAGCTGGTGGTCCCCTTCACGGCGGGCAGCGGCACCGACATCGTCGCGCGGCTGGTCGCCGAGAAGCTCGGGCCCGCGCTGGGCACCAGCGTGATCGTCGACAACCGGCCCGGCGCGGGCGGCACGCTGGGCGCGGCCCTCGCGGCCAAGGCGCCGGCCGACGGCTACACGCTGCTGGTGCATTCGGCCGGCCACCTCGTGAACCCGTGGATCTACAAGGGCCTGTCGTACGACACGCTCAAGGACTTCACGGGCGTCACGCCGATGGCCAGCCTGCCCAACGTGCTGGTGACCGCGCCCTCTCACTTCGCGGATGTGGCAGAGCTCGTGGCCAAGGCGAAGGCCAAGCCCGGCGGGCTGAACTACGGCTCCGCGGGCAACGGCTCGGCCACCCACATGAACGCCGAGGTGTTCCGCCTCGCGGCCGGCGTCGATGCGCAGCACGTGCCCTTTCGCGGCACGCCCGAGGCCATGACCGAGGTCATGGCCGGTCGCGTCGACTGGTTCTTCGCGCCGATGGTGTCGGCGCTGCCGCTGATCAAGAGCGGCAAGCTGAAAGCGCTGGCCGTGGGCACCGCCGGCCGCTCGTCGGCCCTGCCCGACGCGCCCACCACCGTGGAGGCCGGCGTGCCGGGATCGGCCTACCTGTTCTGGGTCGGCCTCTTCGCGCCTGCCAAGACGCCGCAGCCCGTGGTGGAACGGCTGCAGGCCGAGGTCGCGAAGATCATGGTGTCGCCCGAGTTGAAGGAACGTCTGGAGAAGCTCGGCGCCGAACCCTTCACCATGCCCTCGGCGCAATTCAACAAGTTCATCGCCGACGAGACCGCGAAGGCGCAACAGGTGGTCAGGGCCGCGAGCATCAAGGTGGATTGACGCCGCGGTGGCCCCTGTTGCGCGCTGGAAGACCAGGCGTTCATGGCCCGAATCTGCAAACCGCAGGACAATTCGTCAATACATCGAGCTTTGCACTCTGCACCATGGCACCGCGATATTCCGCATCCATGCCTTGAAGGGAAACCAGCAATGAGCTTCATCACCACCCAAGACGGCACCCAGATCTACTACAAGGACTGGGGCAAGGGCCAGCCGATCGTCTTCTCGCACGGTTGGCCGCTCAGCGCAGACGACTGGGACGGGCAGATGCTCTACTTCCTGCAGCAAGGCTACCGTGTCATCGCGCACGACCGTCGCGGCCACGGCCGCTCCAGCCAGACCTCCACCGGTCACGACATGGACCACTACGCGGACGACCTTGCGGCGCTGACCGAGGCGCTGAACCTGGAGCGCGCGATTCACGTCGGTCACTCGACCGGCGGCGGAGAGGTTGCCCGGTACATCGGCCGCCACGGCTCCAAGCGGGTCGCGAAGGCCGTGCTGGTCAGCGCCGTGCCGCCCCTGATGGTGAAGACGCCGGGCAATCCGGGCGGTCTCCCGATCGATGTCTTCGACGGCATTCGCGCGGCCGTCGCCTCCAACCGACCGCAGTTCTACAAGGACCTGACGCTGCCCTTCTACGGCTTCAACCGTCCGGGCGCGAAGGTCTCGGAAGGCATCCGCGAGCACTGGTGGCTGCAGGGCATGATGGGATCGATCCAGGCCCACTACGAGGGCGTCAAGGCGTTCTCGGAAACCGACTTCACCGAAGACCTGAAGAAGATCGACGTGCCGACCCTGGTCATGCACGGCGACGACGACCAGATCGTGCCCATCGCCGACTCGGGCTTGCTGAGCGCCAAGATCATCAAGGGCGCCCAATTGAAGGTCTATCCCGGGTTTCCGCACGGGATGTGCGCGACGAACCCCGAGCAGATCAACCCCGACCTGCTTGCCTTCTTCAAGGCTTAGGGCGAGAGCGGCGCAGGCTGCTCAGGGAGGGGCCGAGGCGATGCCGGCGAACTAGATCTTCGTCTGCATCGGCGGCTCGCCGAACACCGAATGGGCGAAGGTCCTTGGGTACCATTGCGTCGCATTTCCACCCGACCATGGCAACCCTTCATCGCTGCGAATGCTGGTTCGGCCAGCGCCTGGCGCGGCAGTACCCGTTTCACTCCTTGATGTTTCACATGCCGCGCGCGACCATCGATTCTCGAGCGCGCGATCGAGGACAGGGACGGCGCCCGCGTCAACGGGCTTGCACGGGTCACCCCATTCCGGGCGGCTACCGCGCGGCGTGCTGCGGTGCCTGGCCGGCGCTGATCGCGGCCGGAACGGCGGTGCGCATCGTTTCCAGGAATCGCCGTAGCTTGGCCGGATAGAAGCGTGCATGCGGATAGGTCAGGTACACCGGAAGCGGCGAAGCCTGCCAGTCGGGCACGAGCTGAACCAGTCGCCCTTGCGCCAGGTCGTCGGCAAACAGCCAGCTGGAGCCAACGCACACGCCCAGGCCCCGCAATGCGGCACTGCGCAAGGCATAGAGGCTGTCGGTGCTTATCCGCGGACTGATCGGCAGACGGAGTGCCTCACCACTCCGGGAATGCGCCAGCACGATGTCCGTCCGGTAGTACGTGCGAAGAGCGAGCCAGGGCAGATCGGCCAGCATCGCGGCGTGCGTGGGCGTGGCCTTTCCTGCGATCATCGAAGGGGACGCGACTGCGATGCGCGGCACCTCGGACAACTTTTGCGCGACGACCGACGGATCGCTGACTTCACCGACATGAATCGCGCAGTCGATGCCTTCCGCAACGAAGTCCGGCCGACGGTCGTGCAGCAGCCATTCCACCGACACCCGGGGATGCTGGCGCAGGTAGTCGGCCAGCGGGCCGACCAGCAGGTCCTGGCCGAACGCGTGCGGGACCACGACGCGCAGCGTGCCTTCGGGCTCGTTGTCCACCCCGCGCAGGTCCGCGTCGAAGGCCTGCCAGTTCGCGAGGATCTCCTTGGCACGCTCGAAGCAGCGCTCGCCGTCTTCGGTGAGCTTCATCGCGTGGGTAGAGCGGCGCAGGAGCCGCAGGCCCAGGAAGCGCTCGAGCGCCTGGAGCCGACGGCTCACGGTGGGCTGCGTCGCGCCCATCTGCGCCGCGGCCGCAGACAGACTTCCCGCCTCCACGATATGCACGAAGGTCTGCAACAGCTCGATGCGATCGGTGTTGCCGGGCGTGTTCGGCTTGGATTTTGCAGGTGGCATGGCGTTGTGCTTTATGTGTAAAGCGTATATCCGTTTTGCATGTCGCGCTACTACCGTTGGATTGTCGCGAGGCTCACACTTCGCTCCTTGCCGCGATTTTTAGGGTTAACACCATGTCTAATATTCAAAATGCGTATTCAGCCCAGGCGTCCGACGGCGCCTTGCCGGTCCCCCCGGCCGCACCGGCGTTGAGGACGCCGCTCGTGCTGTTGCTGGCGGGGGGCGCTGGCCTGGCGGTGGCATCGCTCTACTACAGCCAGCCGATGCTGGGTGTTCTGGGGTCTGACATCGGCGCTTCAGCCCGGTCGGTCGGGCTGGTTCCGACGTTGACGCAACTCGGCTACGCGATGGGCATCTTCTTCCTGGCGCCTCTCGGCGACCGGTACGACCGGCGCAGCATCATCCTCGTCAAGGCTGCGGTCCTGGGCGCCGCGCTGTTGCTCGCGGCCGCTTCACCCTCGATTGCAACCTTGCTTGTCGCCAGCCTGGTCATCGGTCTCTCCGCCACCATGGCGCAGGACATTGTTCCTGCCGCTGCAACCCTCGCACCCGAAACCCATCGAGGCAAGGTCGTGGGCATGGTGATGACCGGCTTGCTGCTCGGCATCTTGCTGTCGCGCGTCGTGAGCGGCTTCGTTGCGGAGCATTGGGGCTGGCGAGTCATGTTCATCGCCGCGGCCGCAAGCATCGCGCTCATCGGTGCCGCGGCATGGCGCAGCCTGCCGCGCTTCAAGGCGACGACCCACCTGTCCTACGGCGCGCTGCTGGGGTCGCTCGCCAAGCTGTGGAAGCGACATGGTTCGCTGCGGCGCGCCGCCTGGTCGCAGGGCCTTCTCTCCGTTGGCTTCAGCGCCTTCTGGTCGACCCTGGCAGTGATGCTGCATGGCGAGCCCTTCCATCTCGGTGCGGCAGCGGCTGGGGCCTTTGGTCTTGCTGGCGCGGCCGGAGCGCTGATTGCACCGATGGCCGGTCGTCTGGCGGATCGACGTGGTCCCGAGCTCGTGGCGCGGCTCGGTGCGGGACTGGTCGTGGTCTCGTTCAGTGCCATGGCGCTCGCGCCGTTCATGATGCCGAGCGCGCAACTCTGGCTGCTGGTGGCCAGCGCTGTCGGTTTCGATCTTGGCATTCAGGCCGCGCTGATTGCGCATCAGACCATCGTCTACAGCATCGATCCCGGCGCACGCAGCAGGCTCAACGCCGTGCTGTTCACGGGCATGTTCATCGGCATGGCCGTGGGTTCTGCTGCCGGTGCGCTGTTGCTCGCTCAATGGGGCTGGATCGCGGTCACGGCACTCTCCGCGGCTTCGGCGCTTGGCGCACTCGTGCTGCGCGTCTGGCCGCGTGCCGCTCGAGACGAACCCGGAGGGTGCTGCTAAGCTCACGACCGACCGACTGCTGTCGGGCCAGGTGCGGACCTTCGGGTCGATATCCCTGGATCAACCACGTGGTCAGGACCCAAGCTTGTCACCCAAAGTCTCCCGCATTGCACTCTCGGCTTCGGCAGCTGCGCTCGGAAGCATCGCTGCCTACTGGGCCCTCCTTGCGGCACGCCAGGGACATATCCTGTTCGACGCTCGCAAGCGCCACCCCGTCGTTCATCTGTCCGACGACTTTTCCACCTACTCTCACACCGTGCCGGGCGGGATGGTCCGCGGGTATGTCTATCACCCCCAGGGTGAGGAGGCACTGCAGGACCTGTTCATCTATTTCGCGGGTCGAGGCGAGGACGTGCGCGCCACCGCCAAGGCATTGCACTGGCTTCCGCAAGGCTTCGGTTTTGCCGCGGTCAACTATCGGGGGGTGGCCGATTCCGAAGGTCACCCTTCCGAGGTCGCTTCAGTCAAGGACGCGTGCCAGTTTGCCAATCACCTTCGCCGAGCCCTGCCGAAGGTACGCCTGCACGTCGTCGGCCGGAGCCTGGGGACGGGGGTGGCCATCCAGTTGGTGGCGCGACAGGAATTCTCGAGCCTCCAACTGGTCACGCCGTACGACTCGATGCTGGAGGTGGCAAGGAAGCGCTTTCCGCTGGTGCCGCTTTCCATCCTGCTGCGGCATCAGTTCAACTCGCTCGCCCACAGCCGGGAGGTCGCCGCGAAGACCCAGGTTCTGCTGGCCGAGTCGGACGACGTCGTGCTGCCGGAGCGCTCGCAGAAGCTCATCGCTGCCTGGCCGACGCCCATCTGCGTGCAGACGATTCCCGGCTCCGACCACCACAGCATCATGGGCTTCGAAGCGACCTGGCTCCATCTCGTCGACTTCGCGTTGACGGCCGTCCTGTCCGAGCCGAAGGCCGCATGACCCTGCCACCGCCGCTCATTCCAACGACACTCATGAACGACATGCATCAACGAATCGCGGACAGCTTCCACGCGCAGGGCCTGATGGCGACCCTTGGTGCCCGGCTTGCCCTGGTTGCAGATGGCGAGGTCCACATCGAGCTGCCCTTCTCGAGCGGCCTCTCCCAGCAGCACGGGTATCTTCATGCGGGCGCGACGACCAGCATTGTCGACACCGCGTGTGGCTATGCAGCCTTGACGAAGGCGCCGCCCGGCTTCGAGGTGGTCACGGCCGAGTTCAAGATCAACCTCTTGCGACCTGCCCTCGGTGAGCGTTTCCTGGCCATCGGGCGGGTGCAGAACTCGGGGAAGTTCCTGACCGTCTGCACCGGCGAAGTCCGGGCGTTCGCCGGAACCGGGGATGCCCACAAGGTGGTTGCCCTCATGCAGGCCACCATCGCCAATGTTCGGCGGTAAGGGCGAGTCCCGCTGAGCGGGTGCTTGGACCGTGGAGCTTGGGACCGCGAGCAAGCACATTGTGTCGTGGCGGCACTGTAGGCAAAGGCAGAATCCGGCCCGGCACCGGACACACTCATATTTACCGATCATGAACACACCCCCTGCAGATCAAACCGAAACCGACTGGCAACTTCCGTGGGAGGGGGGATGCCGTTGCAACAAAGTGCGGCTGCGCGTCAGCGTGCCTCCGTTGCTCGCCATGGCGTGCCATTGCACGGGTTGTCAGCGCATGAGCGCGAGTGCATTCTCGATGTCACTCGCCATTCCTTCACACGGCTTCGAAGTGACTGCCGGTGAACCCGTGATCGGTGGACTGCACGGCAGTTCGCACCACTTTTTTTGCCCCCATTGCAAAAGCTGGATGTTCACGCGCACCGACGGCATGGACGAGTTCGTCAACTTGCGGCCCACGATGCTCGACCGTCACGAGTGGGTTGTGCCCTTCGCGGAAACCTGGACAGACGAGAAGCTGCCCTGGGCATCCACGCCGGCTGTGCACAGCTTTGGCAAACTGCCCGCGATGGAGGACTTCCCGACGTTGATCCAGGCGTACTCGCAAAAGGGCGCGCGACCCGCGAAGATCTGAACCTGAGCGCCCGGCGCTGCCTCGGGACCGCCTGCTTGCGCTGGGCGGCGGATTCGGTCCCGAGGCGGAATTGGCTTCGGCGCCGGCGCCGAAGCTAGAATCCCCGAAGCCGCAGGACTGCCTTGCGTGACGGGGCACTGGCGAGTCGCCTGACTCGTGCCGGGCAGTCGACTTCCGCACCTCCTCATGTTCCTGGAGGAACTCTCGTGACGCGTGGTCCCGCCGAAGTCGACGACGACTTGCTGCTCAAGGTCGCGCCCCCGCGGGTGCCTCGCCATCTCGTGTCGCGCGCCCGCCTCCTTTCGACCGAGGCTGCGATTCGGGATCTTCCTGCCATCCTGGTGCAAGCCCCGGCCGGCTTCGGCAAGACCTCCTTGCTGGCGCAGTGGCGGCTCGAGCATCTGTCCCATGGGTCCGTGGTCGCCTGGTTGTCGGGCCAGCCGCAGGACGACCCTCAGCGCCTGGCGCAGAGCCTCGCCCTGGCGGTCCGGCGCGGGGCCGGGCGTTCCACTTTCGGCCACACCTTGCTCGACGCCGTCGGCCCGGGCGGCCTCGAGGGCGTCACGGTGTGGCTGGCGGAACTGGCACAGGCGGCGCTGGACGCCGTGCTGATCGTCGACGAGGCCGAACGCCTGCCGCCGGCCTCGCGCGAAGCCCTGGCCTACCTGTTGCGCAATGCGCCGCCGAACCTGCGCGTGATCATCGCCGCGCGTCCCGATTGCCGGCTGGACATCGATGACCTCATCGCCTACGGACAATGCGTCGTGATCGGGCCATCCTCGCTTCGCTTCCGGCTTGCCGAAACCCTGGAGCTCGTCCGGGCCCGCCTGGGCGCCCGCTTCGACAACGACACCGCCGCCCGGCTCCATGAGTTGACCGAGGGCTGGCCCCTGGGCCTTCAACTTGCACTGACGATCGTCGCGCGCGGTGTCGATGCGCGCGCCGATGTCGCGCGCATGGCCGGGCTCGACGGCGAACTGAGCGACCATTTCGTCAAGCTGCTGCTCGCCCATCTCGACCCCGGCGACAACGACTTCCTCATTCGCATCTCGATCCTCGACCACTTGCATCCGGACTTGTGCCGCGCCGTCACGCAGTACGACGACGCGACCGCGAGACTGGCACGCCTGAGCCGCGACACGCCCGTCTTCGCCGCGGCCGAGCGGGGCGACTGGCTGCGCATGCACACCCTCGCGCGCGACGTGTTGCGCAAGCTCTTCTCGGGCTTGACTGCGGCACAGCAGGCCGAGGCGCATGCGCGCGCGGCGGAGTGGCTCGCCGACCACGGCCTGCTCGAGTACGCAGCCCGGCATGCCTTGACCGCAGGCCAGCAGCAGAAAGCCTACGGGCTGGCCGAGCGCAGCCTCTACGAGTCCGTCATGAGACATGGCCGGCAGGGGGCGGTGCTCGAATGGCTGGCGCAGCTTCCGGCGGCCGAACTGGATCGGCGGCCCCGGCTCCTGCTCGCGGCCGCCTGGAGCCTGGGCGTCAGCGAACGCCACGAGGAAGCCGAGCGTCTGGTGGCGCGCATCCTGGCCCGGCCCGAGGTCGACGACGAGCTTCGCTGCGAATGCGCGCTGATCCTCGGCGGCGCGGCGCTGTTTGCGGACGATCCGGACCGCTTCGCGGAACTGCACGATCCGTGGGCGGAAGCAGTTCCGCTGCGCGATCCGATGCTCCTGCAGGCGCATGCCAACCGGATGGCGTACCGTGCGCTGCTCGAAGGCGAGCCGGCCCTGGCGCGCCTGCGCGAGCAGCAGGCGCCGCGCGGCGATTTCGGTCGCGGGGTGGGCTACACCGGCCGCTGGGGCGAGTTCATGGTCGGGTTCAGCTACATATGGGAAGGCCAGATCCTGCTCGCCGACAGCTTTCTGCGGCCAGCCGTGGCGAGCGCAGAGGCCGACCTGGGGCGGCGCAACCGGTTCAGCTGCATGCTGGCGGCGCTGCTGGCTGCGGCGGCCTGGGAGTGCGACCGCCCCCATGATGCGACCGCCCTGCTTGCCGATCGGCTCGATATCCTCGAACGCAGCGGCGTTGCGGAGTCACTGTGGCTGGCCTACCGGACTATGGCGCGCATTGCGGCGGCCGAAGGCGCCGAACACCGTGCGCTCGAGTTGCTCGGAGCCCTCGATGCCGTCGGCGCCGTCCGAGGGCTGCCGCGCCTGCGCATCGCAAGCCTGGCCGAGCAGGTGCGCATGCATGCCGGGCGATACCGCGCGGCGAGTTGCCGAGAGCTCTGCGAGCGGATCGATGCACTGCTTCACGACGGCGCCTGGCCCCAGGGCCGGCTTTGGCGGCGCAGCGTGGACATCCTGCGCGAGGTCGCCCAGGGGTATGCGGCGATCGCGGCGAAGGATTGGCGCGCGGCGCTGGGGCCGCTGTCACGCGCCGACGACATGGCGCGGGCGCTCCAGCAGGGCCGCCTGCATATCGAAGTCCTCGGCCTGCACGCCTTCGCCCTCGACCAGTGCGGCGAGGAATCGCAGACACGCCTGCGTGAAGCCATGGACCTGGCGGACACCTACGGTCTGCGGCGGGTGTTCGCCGACGCCCATCCCGACCTGGGCGACTGGGTGCGCAAGGTCGCCGCAGCAGGGGCTGGGCGGGAAACCCTTGCACTCGGTCCGGCGCCGGCGCCGCGGCCGATCGCGAAGAAACCGGAGGCGCCACGACCCGCCGCGCCCTTCGGCATGGTGCTCACGCCGAAGGAGCGCGAGGTCATGGAACTGCTGGCGCGCAACCTGTCGAACAAGGAAATCGGACGCGCCATGCAGGTCGGCGAGACCACCATCAAGTGGCACGTGAAGAACCTGTTTGCCAAGCTGGATGCGGGGACCCGCAAGCAGGCCGTCCTTCGTGCCCGCATCCTCGGATTGATCAAGCCGGCCGACTGAGCCCCCGCCCCGCCAGGGGAGGGGGGTGCCCCTCCTGCAAGGAGGGGGCGCCGACGGAGCGTTCTCCCTATTCTCAGTGCCTGCGGAGCCGCCGGACGCGCGGCTCGCTCCACCCCACGAGCCCGGGCCCGCCCAGGGGCTCACTACGGAGACAAACAGGCCATGAACCCAGTCACCCTCCCGCGCCGGCTGCCGGCCGGGCCCGCCGTCGTCACAGCCGCGGCGCTGAAGACCTCCATCAAGGTCGAGCCGCTGACCTGCACGATCGGCGCCGAACTGCACAACGTGCACCTCGGCGCGGCGTCGCGCGATCCCGGCCTGATGGCCGAACTTCGCACGCTGCTGCTCAAGCACAAGGTGCTCTTCTTTCGCGACCAGGACATCACGCGCGCCGAGCACGTCGCCTTCGCGCGCTGCTTCGGCGAACTGGAGGATCACCCGGTGGTCGGCAGCGACCCCGAACACCCGGGGCTGGTGCGCATCTACAAGGACCTCGACAGCAAGAAGGAGCACTACGAGAACGCCTGGCATTGCGACGCCACGTGGCGCGACAAGCCGCCGTTCGGCTGCGTGCTGCGCTGCGTCGAGACGCCGGAGGTCGGCGGAGACACGATCTGGTCGAACATGGCCGCGGCCTACCTGAACCTGCCCGAGTCCATCAAGGTGCAGATCGCCCACCTGCGCGCTCGCCACAGCATCGAGGCGACCTTCGGCGCGGCGATGCCCATCGAGCAGCGCCACAAGCTCAAGGCGCAGTACCCCGACGCCGAGCATCCGGTGGTGCGCATCCATCCCGACACCGGTGAAAAAGTGCTCTTCGTGAACGGTTTCGCGACGCACTTCGTCAACTTCCACACGCCCGGGAACGTGCGCTACGGCCAGGACTTCGCGCCCGGCGCCAGCCAGCTGCTGAACTACCTGATCAGCCAGGCCGCGATTCCCGAGTTCCAGGTTCGCTTCCGCTGGAAGAAGAACAGCGTGGCCTTCTGGGACAACCGCTGCACCCAGCACTACGCCGTGCAGGACTACTGGCCCGCCGTCCGAAAGATGGAGCGCGCCGGCATCGTCGGCGAAGCGCCCTTCTGAGCGGATCTTCTTCTTCCTTTTCCTTCCCCACGAGGTCTTCACCATGAACTTTCTCGACGGTTCCCTGTATCCCGAAAACCAGCAGCCCCTGATCATCACGGCCGCACCCTATGCACCGTCCTGGGTGCCCTCCGACTTCCCCGAGGACATCCCGGTCACGATGGAACAGCAGATCCAGAAGGCGGTGGACTGCTACAACGCCGGCGCCACCGTGCTGCACCTGCACGTGCGCGAACTCGACGGCAAGGGCAGCAAGCGCCTGTCCAAGTTCAACGAGCTGATCGCCGGCGTGCGCAACGCGGTGCCCGAGATGATCATCCAGGTGGGYGGCTCCATCAGCTTCGCGCCGGAAACCGAGGGCGCGGCCGCCAAGTGGCTGAGCGACGACACGCGCCACATGCTGGCCGAACTCGACCCCAAGCCCGACCAGGTCACGGTGACCATCAACACCTCGCAGATGAACGTGGTCGAGCACTGGGAGTACGAGGACTACAAGGGCACGTCGATGGAAGACCCCGCGGTCTACACCGCGTACAAGGAGATGACGGTGCCGGCCCAGCCCGGCTGGGCCGAGGAGCACATTCGCCGCCTGAACGAAGCCGGCATCCAGAGCGCTTTCCAGTGCTACAACATCAACAGCTTCGAATCGGTCGAACGCCTGATGCGCCGCGGCATCTACAAGGGCCCGCTGGTCATGAACTGGGTGGCGATCAGCGGCGGCATGGATGCGCCGAACATCTACAACCTGTCGAACTTCGTGCGCGCCACGCCGGACGGCGCGGTGCTGACGGTGGAAAGCTCGATGCGCAACGTGCTGCCGGTCAACATGATGGGCATCGCGATGGGCCTGCACGTGCGCTGCGGCACCGAAGACAACCTGTGGAACCAGGCCCGCACGAAGAAGATGAGCACGGTCGAGCAGATCGAGCAGCTGGTGCGCATCTCGCGCGAGTTCGGCCGCGAGGTGGCCACCGCCCGGCAGGCGCGCGAGATCTGCAAGATCGGCGTCTTCTACAAGACGGTGGAGGAGTCGCTGCTGGCCAACGGCTTCGCGCCCAACCGCAAGGGCGGCCATCAGGGCTTCCTGCGCAAGGCGGCCTGAGGCCTCGAATGAACGCCGCCGAAGCGCCCACCGTCCTGATCGTTCCCGGCCTGCGCGACCATGTGCCCGCGCACTGGCAGACGCTGCTGGCGGCGCGCCTGCCGCGCGTGCGCGCGGTGCCGCCGATGGGCCGCGAGGACCTCGATTGCGCGGCCCGCGTCGAGGCCATCGAGCGCGAGGCGCAAGCCGTCGAAGGCCCGCTGGTGATCGTCGCGCACAGCGGCGGCGTCGTGATGCTGGCGCACTGGGCACGGCGCACGCGCCGGCCGGTGCGGGGTGCGCTGCTGGCCACGCCGCCCGATTTCGAGTGCCCCATGCCGGCCGGCTATCCGACCATGGCGCAGCTGGACGCGAACGGCTGGCTGCCCGTGCCGCGCGAACGCCTGCCCTTTGCCAGCATCGTGGCCGCCAGCCGCAACGATCCCCTGGGCTCCTACGTGCGCGTTGCCGAGCTGGCGAGCGGCTGGGGAAGCCGCCTGGTCGATCTGGGCGATGCCGGCCACCTGAATCCGGCTTCGGGCTTCGGGCCCTGGCCGCGCGCCGAGCGACTCATCGCCGAAGTGGCGGCCCTGGGCGCTGCGGCCGGTTGAGCCCCGCCGTTTTCGTCGACCCAATTTCAAATCACTAGGAGACATCCATGGCAAAAGCCATTCGCCTGCACGAGACCGGTGGCCCGGAAGTGCTCAAACTGGAAAACGTCGAAGTCGGCGAGCCGGGCCCCGGCCAGGCGCGCGTGCGCCACAGCTACGTCGCGGTCAACTTCATCGACATCTATTTCCGCACCGGCCGCTATCCCTTGCCGATGCCCAACGGGCTGGGCTCCGATGCCGTGGGCGTCGTCGAGGCCGTCGGCCCAGGCGTGACCGACGTCAGGGTCGGTGACCGCGTGGGCTACCTGATCGGGCCGCAGGGTGCCTACTCGGACGTCCGCGTGATGCCGGCCGAGGTGCTGATTCCGCTGCCGGACGGTGTTTCGGATCGCACCGCGTCGACGCTGATGATGAAGGGCATGACGGTGCAGTACCTGTTCCGCCAGGTGTTCCCCCTGCAGGGCGGAGAGACCATCCTGTACCACGCGGCCGCCGGCGGCGTGGGCCTGATCGCCTGCCAGTGGGCGCGCGCGATGGGCGTGACGATGATCGGCACCGTCAGCACCGACGAGAAGGCCGAAGTCGCCCGTGCGAACGGCTGCGCGCACACCATCGTGACCTCGCGGGAAAACATCGCCGAGCGGGTGCGTGAGATCACCGACGGCAAGGGCGTGCCCGTGGTCTACGACTCGGTCGGCAAGGACACGCTGGAAGCCTCGCTCGACAGCCTGCGCCCGCGCGGCGTGCTGGTCAGCAACGGCACCAGCTCGGGCCCGGTCGTGATCGACACGATGGCGCTCGCCGCCAAGGGTTCGCTGTGGGTCACGCGGCCCGCGATGATGCACTACATCATGCCGCGCGCGCACATGCTCGACATGGCCGGGGAGCTGTTCGGCCATGTGCTGGACGGCCGCATCGTCAGCGAGCCGAAGCAGGTCTTCCCGCTCGCCGATGCCGCCGAGGCGCACATCGCACTCGAATCGCGCCGGACGGTCGGCGCCACGGTCCTGGCGCTCTGACCATGAACACCGCTGCGCTTCGCGAAGCGACGCAAGGCCGCGAGGACGGCTACCTGTTCAGCCGCGGGCAGGCCTGGTTCGCCTTCGCCATGACCATCGGGCTGATGATGGTCGACTACATCGACCGCCAGGTCATCGTGTCGCTCTTTCCGTACCTGAAGGCCGAATGGGCCCTGTCGGACAAGCAGCTCGGCGGGCTGGTGTCGGCGGTGTCGGTCACCGTCGCCCTCGGGGCCATCCCTGTGGCGCTGCTCGCCGACCGCGGCAGCCGCGTCCGCAGCGTGGTCGTGATGGGCCTGGTCTGGAGCCTGGCATCGATCTCGTGCATGTTCAGCCGCGGCTACGGCCAGCTGCTGGCGGCTCGCGCCATGGTCGGCCTCGGCGAGGCGGGCTACGGCTCCGTGGGCGCCGCGCTGATTGCCAGCCACTTCCCGGCACGGCTGCGCGGTGCCCTCTTGGCGGGCTTCTTTGCCTCCGCCTCGGTCGGCTCGGTGCTCGGTGTGCTGCTCGGCGGCATGATCGCGGCGCGCTTCGGCTGGCAGGCCGCCTTCGGTGTCGTGGGCGTGCCGGGCCTCGTCCTCGCGTTGCTGTACCTCAAGGTGCGCGACTATCCGACCGTCAAGCTCACGCCGCGGCTCGACCGCGCCACGCGCTCGACGCGCAGCGCCGCCGGCGCCATCGCACAGGCGCTGATCCGCACGCGGACCATGCTGTGGCTGTGCGTGGCCGGTGCGGCGCAGCTCGTCGTGGTCTCCGCGATCTGGTCCTGGCTGCCGAGCTTTCTCCATCGCGTCCACGGCGTGGTGCCGGAAAAGGCCGCCATGAGCGCGGCGCTGGTGGTGCTCTGCGGCGCGCTGGGCAGCGTCGTCTGGGGTGCGGTGGCCGATCGCGCCGGCCGGCATCGTCCGCGGACCAAGCTGTACGTCGTGGCCCTGTTGTGCATGGCGTCCATGCTCGTGCTGGTGCTGGCTTTCGGCGCTTCGCGCCTGGGGCTCGCCATCGGCGCGCAGACGCAGTTCGCGCTGCTGGCGGTGGGCGGCTTCCTGATGACCTGCACGGTCGGGCCGCTCCCGGCAGCGGTCATCGACGTGATCCACCCCGGCATCCGCGCGACCGGCGCCTCGGTGATTTCGCTGTTCCAGAACCTGTTCGGCCTTGCCGCCGGGCCGCTCGTCGCCGGCTTCCTGTCGGACGCCTGGACGCTCGAACACGCGCTGATGACGGTGCCCGTCTTCAGTGTGCTGGCGGCCGGCGCGCTGCTGGTGGCCGCACGCACCTACGAGTCCGACCTGCTGCGCGCCCGCGAAGCCGCCGAGGCCTCCGAGCACGCCGAGGACCCGTATCCGGGCTCCGCGCGGCCGGCGCGCGAGGCCCTGGCCTGAACCGGCCGAATCTCCCACCCACCGAACCGAAGAGAACCTCCATGAATGGATTGATGATGGAGCAGCCGTTGCTGATTTCGACGCTGCTCACCCACGCCGAGCGCCACCACGGCGAGCAGGAAATCGTGTCGCGCCGGGTCGAGGGCGACCTCCACCGCACCACCTACCGCGAACTTGCCGAGCGTTCGCGCCGCCTTGCCAACGCCCTGGCGGCACAGGGCATCGGCGCCGGCGACCGCGTCGCCACGCTGGCCTGGAACGGCTACCGCCACATGGAGCTGTACTACGCCGTCTCCGGGTCGGGCGCCGTGCTGCACACGTTGAACCCGCGGCTGCATCCCGACCAGGTGGTCTGGATTGCCGACCATGCGCAGGACCAGGTCCTGTTCTTCGACCTCAGCTTCCTGCCGCTGGTCGAGGCGATCGCCTCCCGCGTGTCGACGGTCAAGGCGTTCGTCGCGATGACCGACCGTGCGCACATGCCGGTGTCGTCGAAGGTGCCGGGCCTCCTGTGCTACGAGGAACTGATGGCGCAGCATTCGCCCGATTTCACCTGGCCCCGCTTCGACGAGCAGCGCGCCTCCTCGCTCTGCTACACCTCGGGCACGACCGGCCATCCGAAGGGCGCGCTCTACAGCCACCGCTCGACCGTGCTGCACACCTATGCGGCGGCGCTGCCGGACGCGCTCGGCTGCTCGGCCAGGGACGTCATCCTGCCGGTCGTCCCGATGTTCCACGTCAACGCATGGGGCCTGCCGTATGCCGCGTGCATGGTCGGTGCCAAGCTCGTGTTTCCCGGCCCCTGGCTCGACGGCAAGTCGCTCCACGACCTGTTCGAATCCGAAGGCGTGACCATGTCGGCCGGCGTGCCCACCGTCTGGCAAGGGCTGCTGACCCATGTCGAAGCCAACGGCCTGAAGTTCAGCACCATGCGCCGCACCATCATCGGCGGCTCGGCCTGTCCGCCGGCGATGATGCGCGACTTCCAGGAACGCTACGACGTGCAGGTGCTGCACGCCTGGGGCATGACGGAAATGAGCCCGGTGGGCACCGTCTGCACGCTCAAGCCCCGGCAGCAGGCGCTCGACGCCGAATCGCGCCTGGCCATCCAGGCCAAGCAGGGACGTTCGGTGTTCGGCGTCGACATGAAGATCGTCGGCGAGGACGGCCAGGAGCTGCCGCACGACGGCAAGGCCGCGGGCGAGCTGATGGTGCGCGGCCCGTGGATCATCTCGAACTACTTCAAGGGCGAAAGCGCCGGCCCGCTGGTCGACGGCTGGTTCCCGACCGGCGACGTCTCGACCATCGATGCCGACGGATTCATGCAGATCACCGACCGCAGCAAGGACGTGATCAAGTCCGGCGGCGAGTGGATCGGTTCCATCGACCTCGAGAACATCGCCATGGCGCACCCCGCCGTGGCGCTGGCGGCGTGCATCGCGGCCCGCCATCCGAAATGGGACGAGCGCCCGCTGCTGATCGTGACGACCAAGCCCGGCGAAAGCCTGACGCGTGACGAGCTGATCGGCTTCTACGACGGCCGTATCGCCAAGTGGTGGACGCCGGACGACGTGGTGTTCGTCGAGCAGATTCCGCTCGGCCCCACCGGCAAGGTGCAGAAGAACAAGCTGCGCGAGGTGTTCAAGGACCATTTGCTGGCGGCGCACCCATGACCGCGATGACCCTCGCGGCCTGGCCGGCGGCAGTGCCGGGCATGGCCCCGATGCTCGACGAGACCATTTTTCTCGCCATACTGGTGCTCGCGCTGCTGCGCTGGGCACCTTGACCCAGACAAGGAGACAGACCATGTATTCGAAGAAGGTATTGCAGCGGGTGGCACGCGTCGCTTCATGCGCGTGCATCTCAGCGGCCGCCCTTGCGGCCACGATGGCCCACGCGGACTCGCCCAGGTGGCCGGACAAGATGGTTCGCATCATCGCCGCCGGCCCCGCCGGGGGATCGGCGGACATCATCGCGCGGATGATGGCGGACACCCTGTCGAAGGAGTCCGGCCAGCCGGTCGTCGTCGATCCCCGGCCCGGGGCCGGCGGCGTCCTCGCGGTGACCGAACTTTCGCAGGCGCCGCACGACGGCTACACGGTGCTGGTGGCCGTCAATTCGCTGGTCAGCGAGATTCCGCACATCGTCAAGCTGCGCGTCGACATGGCGCGCGAAATCAAGCCCGTGGCCGAACTCGGCCGCGGCGGCCTCGTGCTGGTCGGCGCGCCTTCGGTGCCCGCCAGGAACTTCGGCGAGCTGATGACGTGGGTCAAGGCGCATCCCGGCACGGTCAACTACGCGTCCTACACGGCGGGCACGCTGTCGCACGTGCTGGGGCTGCAGCTCAACAAGGCGGCGGGCATCGACATGACGCACGTGGCCTACAAGGGATCGACGCCCGCGCTGACCGACGTCATGGGCGGCCACGTGCCGCTGATGTTCGACGCCATGCCGAGTTCACTGCCGCTGATCAAGGCCGGAAAGATCAAGGCCTTCGCAGTGAGCACGCCCAAGCGATCCGCGCTGCTGCCCGAGGTGCCGACCTTCACCGAGCTCGGCTACCCGCAGCTCGAGGCCACCGGCTGGATGGGACTGTGGGTCAAGCCCGACGTGCCCGCCGCGCAGCAGGCCAGGGTGCGCGAAGCCGCGCTCAAGGTGCTGGCGACGCCCGCGGTCCGCGAGCGGCTGCAGGACATCGGCTTCGAGCCAGGCCAGCCGCGCAGCCCCGAGGAACTGAGCCAGTCGCTCGGCGCGGACTACCAGCGCATGGGCGCCGTGCTGAAGTCGATCGACTTCAAGCCCGAGTAGGGCGGCGCGATGCCAGCATGGGAACGAAGCCCCCGGCAATGAGGCGCAAGCCATCGAACACTGGAGCCTGCCCGTCGAACTGCATTCGCGGGTCGCTGGTCACCTTCGCCATTCCCGCATCCCTCGCCGCCTTGTCAGGCCACTCGACCCAGGACATGACCACAGTCTCGCCGTCCTGGGCGCCCGCTGCCTTTGCGAAGCTGCTGTACTGGTCTGCGTCGCGGCGCACGCTTTCACCGTGGTAGGTGGACGCATCGGGCCCCGATTCGTCGAGCCAGCACTCCGTCACGCGCAGCGCGCCATGCGCCTTGATCACCTCGGCGGATGCCGCCGCCAGCTTCTCGTACGCGGTCCTGTTGGCGCGGGGAACGGGCGCCAGGTAGCAGTCGATGTAAGTCATGCGTTGCTTTCCGTTCGTGGCCGGATTCTGCCGCAGCGGCTGGCGCGGGCCCGGCCTCCACGTACGTGGGAGTAGGTGGCCGCCGGGATACTCAATCTCGGCAGCGGGGTACAGACTGCCATTTTGAGATCCGGCGAGAGGTTCCGATGGCCGACTTCGACTATGACGTGATCGTGATCGGTTCCGGATTCGGCGGCAGCGTCGCGGCGCTGCGCGCGACCGAGAAGGGCTACCGGGTCGGCGTCATGGAAGCCGGACGGCGCTGGCCCGACAGCGCGATCCCCAAGACCAACTGGGACATCCGGAAGTACCTGTGGCAGCCCGAGGCCGAGATGTACGGCCTGCAACGCCTCAGCTTCCTCGACGACGTGCTGGTGCTGCACGGCGCCGGCGTGGGCGGCGGCTCGCACGTCTACGGCAGCACGCTCTACGTTCCCCCGAAGAAGTTCTTCGCCGCACCCGAGTGGTCCTACATCGCCGACTGGTACGACGAGATGCCGGCGTACTTCGACCAGGCCCAGCGCATGATGGGCGTCAACCGCGTGCCCTACATGGACAGCGACAAGGACCGGCTGATGCGTGAAGTGGCCGTGGAGATGGGGCACGGCAACACGTACAACAAGGCGCCCGTGGCCACCTTCTTCGGTTCCCCGGGCGTCGAGGTCGACGACCCGTTCTTCGGCGGCGCGGGCCCGCGGCGCACGGGCTGCGTGAATTGCGGCAACTGCATGATCGGCTGCGGCCGCGGGGCCAAGAACAAGCTGACGGAGAACTATCTCTATCTCGCCGAGAAGAATGGCTGCGTCATCCATGACCTGCACGAGGTCGTCGAACTGACGCCGCTCGATGGCGGCGGATACGAGGTGTTCGCCAGCCATCCCGGCTGGGTGCAACGCCTCGCGCACATCGATCGCCATCGCTACACGGCCAGGGAAGTCGTCGTCTCCGCGCACGCCTATGGCTCGGCGCGGCTGTTGCACCACATGCGCCATGTCGACAAGCTCACCGGCCTGTCGGATCAACTGGGCAAGCTGGCCCGGACGAATTCCGAGGCGCTGATCCTGGTCACGCGGCCCTACGTCGACTGGAAGAAGGACCCGGACCGATTCGTCATCACGCCGGGCAGCGTCGCCATCACCTCCGGCGTCTGGCCGGACCCGGACACCAGCATCGAGCCGGTGTCCTATGGCGTGGGCAGCGACTTCTTCGCGTTGGCCACGACCTACTACGCGTCCGGCCCGCAGAAGCATCCCACCGAGACCTGGCTCAAGCACCTGATGGAGCATCCGGTTGAGACCCTCGGGCAGACCTTCGACACGCGACACTGGTCGGAACGCGCCATCACCCTGCTGTGCATGCAGACCACCGACACCTCGATCGACCTCTACTTCAAGGACGGCATCCTGCGCAGCCGGCACGGCTCCGGCGATCCGCCGCCCACCCACATCCCGGCAGCCGACGAGTTCGCGAAGCGGCTTGCGGCCAAGATGGGCGGGATCGAGTCGGCCCTGGATTTCGAGGTCATCAACCGCACGGCGTCGGCGCATTTCATCGGCGGCATTCCGATCGGAGACTCGAGCGCCAAGGGCGTGGTCGATCCCTACCAGCGCGTCTTCGGCCATGCGGGCCTGCATGTCATGGACGGCAGCGTCATGCCCGCGAACCCGGGGGTCAACCCCTCGCTCACGATCCTGGCGCTGGCCGAACGTGCGATGTCGTTCTGGCCGAACAAGGGCGATGCCGATCCGCGGCCTTCGCTGGGCTCCGGCTACCAGCGGCTTGCGCCCATCATGCCGCGCGCGCCTGCGGTGCCGGCGCAGGCGCCCGGAGCCCTGCGCTTCGACAAGCCGCAGCGCGAAGTGATTCCGGAATACCCGTACTGAGTCGAAGGTCCACGCACAGGAGCCGAGCATGCCGAACCCGACGGTCGAGTACCGAAACCTGGGCCCATCGGCCCGATTGCCTGATCAGTCCGTCAACCCCTACTACGTGGCCGATCGCAAGCTGCGTGTGTCGGTCGCTCGCGTCGGCAAGAGCCTGTTCGCCTTCGACGACCTGTGCCCGCATGACGGCTGCCAGCTGTCGGCGGGCATCCTGAGCGGCACCACGCTGATGTGCCCGTGCGACGGCTCCCGCTTCGACGTCTCGACGGGTGCTGTGCAGCGCGGTCCGTCGACGCGGCCGCTCCCCACGTACGAGGTGCGCGAGCAGGACGGAGAAATATCGGTTCGCGTCTGAAGCCTTCCGGTGGCTGCACGGAGACGCCTTCGAAGCCATCGGCGCAAGTCGCTCTGCCACTCTTTCCTGGAGCCCATCGCAATGTCCGTCCCCGACTACGCCTCGCTCGTCGCCAGCCAGCGCGCCTTCTTCCTGCAGGGGCATACGCGCCCGGTGGCATGGCGCAAGACCCAGCTCGAAGCGGTCAGGGCCCTGTTCACCGACCACCACGACGAACTGTGCGACGCGCTCTGGAAAGACCTGCGCCGCAACGTGAACGATGCCGACCTCATGGACGTCGGCTACTGCGCCAGGGAGGCCGCCTACGCGCTCAAGCACATCGACACGTGGATGAAGCCGCTGCACGAGCCGATGCCGCTGGTGTTCGAGCCGGGCTACATCCGCGTGAACCGCGATCCGCTCGGCGTGTCGCTGATCATCGGCGCGTGGAACGAGCCTTTCATGCTGGTCTTCGGCCCGCTGGTGGCGGCGCTGGCCGCGGGCAACACGGCCGTGCTGAAGCCCTCGGAGATCGCCGCCCATTGCGCGGCCGCCGCGGCGCGCCTCGTGCCCGAGTACTTCGATCCGCGCGCGGTCGCGGTCGTCGAAGGCGCCGTCCCCGAGACCACCGCGCTGCTGGCGCAGCCATGGGACATGATCTTTTTCACCGGCAGTCCGCCCGTCGGCAAGATCGTGCACCAGGCCGCCGCGAAGAACCTGACGCCGTGCGTGCTCGAACTCGGCGGCAAGAACCCGACCATCGTCCATTCGTCGGCCAACCTCCAGGCGGCCGCGCGGCGCATCGCGTACGGGCGCTACCTGAACGCCGGCCACATCTGCACTGCGCCCGACCACGTCCTGGCGTGGCCGGAGGTGAAGGACGAGTTCCTGCAGCATATGAAGGACACGATCCGCGAGTTCTATGGCGACGACCCGAAGCAGAGCCCGGACTACGGACGCGTGATCAACCGCCGCAACTTCGATCGCCTGGCCGCGCTGCTCGGCAGCGGCAGGGCCATCGCCGGTGGCCAGACCGATGCCGACGAGCTTTACATCGCGCCGACCGTGCTGGTGGAAGTCGCGGTGGACTCGCCGATCATGAAGGAAGAGATCTTCGGGCCGATCCTGCCGGTGCTCGCGATCGATTCGGTGGAGTCCGTCGTCCGGTGGGTCAACAGCAGGCCGAGTCCGCTCGGCCTCTACATCTTCGCCGAGGACAAGGAGGTGGTCGACAGGATCCTGTCGGCCACGCGCTCGGGCGATGCGGAGGTCAACGACTGCGCCATCCATCCGCTCTTTCCCGAGCTTCCGTTCGGCGGCGTCGGCAACTCCGGCATGGGCAAGTACCACGGCCGCTGGGGCTTCGAAGCCTTCACCAATGCGCGCGGCGTGCTCCACCACAGCAGCGCGGTCGACCCCGGCGTGCGTTATCCCCCCTATGCGAAGCACGGCCTCGAACGCGCCGTCGTCAACCAGCTGATGCCGTAGAGGATGCCTGGTCGTGGATCTCGATCCAGTCCTTCTGTCGCGGATCCAGTTCGGGTTCCTGATCAGCTTCCACATCGTCTTTCCCGCCTTCACGATCGGGCTGGCGGCCTGGCTGGCAACGATCGAGGGCGCGCGGCTGGCGACGGGCAACGCGCTCTATCGCCGGGTGTTCGACTTCTGGCTGCCGATCTTCGCCGTCTCCTTCGGCATGGGCGTGGTCACGGGCATCGTGATGGCCTTCCAGTTCGGCACCAACTGGGGCGTGCTCTCCGTGAAGACCGGCGCGATCCAGGGCCCGCTGCTCGGCTACGAGGGCTTCACGGCCTTCATGCTCGAGGCGACCTTCTTCGGCGTGATGCTGCTCGGGCGCGACCGGGTGTCGCCGCGCTTCTACTTTTTCTCATGCTGCATGGTGTCGCTCGGCACGATGTTCTCGTCCTTCTGGATCCTCGCCAACAACAGCTGGATGCAGGTGCCGCTGGGTCACACGGTGGTGGACGGCAAGATCATTCCGACCGACTGGATGCAGATCGTGCTCGGGCCGGTGCAGATGGTCCGCTGGCCGCACATGCTGCTCGCCGCCTTGCTGACCACCTCGATGTGCGTGTCGGCGACCGGCGCCTGGTACCTGCTGCGCCGGGTGCACTTCGACGAAGGCCGGATGATGCTGCACTGGGGACTGGGACTGGCCGCGGTGCTGATCCCGGTCCAGCTCTTCTTCGGCCACCTGACGGGCGAGTACGTGCTCAAGCACCAGCCCGCCAAGTTCGCCGCGATCGAGGCGCGCTGGAAGAACGAGCAGCCCGCGAGCGAGGTGCTGATCGCCATTCCCGACGAGGCGAACGAGCGCAATCTATACGCCATCACGGTCCCGAAGCTGGGCAGCTTCATCGCCTCGGGCAATTTCACTTCAGCCGAGCGAGGGCTCGAATCCTTCCCGCGCGAAGACCGGCCGCCGGTGCTGATCCCCTTCTTCGCCTTCCGGCTGATGGTCGGCATGGGGCTCGTCATGCTGGCCGTTTCGTGGCTCGGCAACGTCCTGCGCTGGCGCGGCAAGCTGGAGTCGTCGCGCTGGTTCCTGTGGGGCACCTTCCTGTCGTTTCCGACCGGCTTCGTCGCCATCCTGACCGGCTGGTACACCGCCGAGATCGGACGCCAGCCCTGGGTGGTCTACGGCCTGCTGCGAACCAGGGATGCCGTCACGCCCTCCCTGACGACGGGTGACGTGCTGACCTCGCTGATCGTCTACGTCGTGGTGTACTGGATCTTCGTGTCCTTCGGCATCTACTGCATCTACAAGCTCTTGCGCGAAGGGCCGCGCGCCAAGACCCAGGCCACGGCCAACGTCACCGGCAGCCGGCCGCTGGCCGTCGCCGCGCGCACGGACACCGCGGCCAATGGCAGATCCGGAGGCACGGCATGAGCCAGGCGGCACCCAGCGGCCTGGCGCTTTTCTGGGCGGCCGTCATTGCCGTCTCGATCCTGGTCTACGTGATTCTGGACGGCTTCGATCTCGGCGTCGGGATCCTGTTCGGCACCACCGGCCAAGAGAATCACCGCCTGCACATGATGGACAGCATCGCGCCGTTCTGGGACGGCAACGAGACCTGGCTGGTGATCATCGGCGCCGGCCTGTTCGCGACCTTTCCGGTGGTGTATGCCGTGTTCCTGGGCGCGTTCTACCTGCCTGTCCTGCTGCTGCTCGTCGGCCTCGTCTTCCGTGGCATCGCCTTCGAATTCCGCTACCGCAGCGTGAAGACGCGCTGGCTGTGGGATCTGGGGTTCTTTCTGGGATCGACAGTGGTCGCCTTCGTGCAGGGGGCCGCGGTGGGCGCATTGATGCGCGGCCTTCCGGTGGCGAACGGTCAGTTCGCCGGCACGTCCCTCGAATGGCTGCATCCGTTTTCCGTTCTGACCGGCATCGGCCTCGTGTTCGGCTATGCGCTGCTCGGCGCGGGCTGGATCGTGCTCAAGAGCGAAGGCGATCTGCGCGACTGGGCCTATCGCCGCATCCCGTGGCTGGCCGCGGCCGTCTTCGCGGTGCTCGGCCTCGCGTTCGCCGTGTCGTTGAGGGTCGACGCGGGCGCGATCGCGCAGAGCCATCTGCAGGATCGGCCATGGGGGTGGGTCTTCGTCGCGGTGGCGATCGCCTCGCTGGTCGGTGTCGTGACGGGCGCCCGTGCGCGGCGGGATGGCGTCGCGTACACACTGACCGTGGTGTTCATCGCGGCGGCGTACCTGACGCTCGGCGCGATGTTCTGGCCCTACATGGTGCCGTATGCAGTCACCGTGGCGAGCGCGGCGGCGCCGGAGGAATCGCTCCGGTTCCTGTTCTACGGCGGCGTGGTGGTATTGCCGGTGATTGCGATCTACACCATCGGCGTCTACTGGGTGTTCCGCGGCAAGGTACGCAGCGGCTACCGGTAGCCATGGCCCGTGGCACGCGCGGCGACGGAGCCCTGCGGCGTCAGGTCAGATCGACGCTGTCCGGGGCCCGTCTGTGGAACGCTGTCGCGTGGCGTTTTTCCGGGGCGTCGCGACCTGACGGGGTGGAGCGGCCGCGCTCCGCACGCCGAGCGATCGCGACCTCAGCGCGCAGAGACCTTCACCGATGCGCTCGGCGGCATCCGCGACGCGGGCGCGCAGCAGGCTTTCGCTGGCGGCGGTCAGCTGTTTCTCGCTCACGACCAGCGTGATGCTGCCGAGCACCTTCTTTTCCGGGTCGAAGACGGGTGCGGCCACCCCCGTCAGCCCGGGCACCACCTCGGCATGCGTCACGCACGTGCGCTCCCTGCGTATGCGCTGCATGTTGGCGTTGAACTCCTTCCAGTTTTCGCCAAGCCCGGCCCTGCGGATCTCTTCTGCATGGTGCAGCATCAGGCTGCGAAGTTGATAGGGCGACACGTTGGCCAGGATGACCTTGGCCATCGCCCCCGCGAACATCGACATGGGCCGGCCGCGCTCATAGTCCATCCGTTCACTGGCCTGCGTCCAGATCGAATCCGTGCACAAGACCTGGTCGCCGTAGTAGCTGCACAGCATCACGCTGGCTTGCAGCTCGTCGCTGAGGGATTCCATGGCCGGGCGAGCCGTTGTGAGCAGCGGATCGTTGCGTCGAATCAGGCGGTCCAGCTCGATGACCCGTGGCCCAAGCACGTAGGCGCCGCCACTGGCCGATGCCAGCACCCCGGTATCGGCCAGTGCCTTGAGATACCGGTATGCGGTCGCGCGCGAGCAGCCCAATGTGCCTGCGACGTCGTCGTGTCCGATCTCGACCTTGGCGTCACTGAAGAGGCTCAGGATGCCCAACATCTTGTCTTGGCTGCTCATGGCCGGATCGTACCTTCAGTTTGGGAAAACTAATCCTTTACAAAATAAGCGACAAATATAAAATCGCACATGTTGAGATTTATTCCAACCAAATGATCGTGATCGCACGGTCTTCCAGCTTGACCCACCTGACTTGCGACAGGAGACAGACATGCAGATTCATCGCCGCCTTTTGGCCACATCGCTCATCGCGCTATGGGCTGCCACTCCCGCGCTGCACGCGCAACCGAGCTTTCCAACCGGTCCGGTGACCATCGTCGTGCCCTACGGAGTGGGCGGCGGGGTGGACTTCTTTTCGCGCACGGTCGCCGTGAAGATGGGCGAAAAGCTTGGCCAGCCGGTGCTCGTCGAAAACAAGCCCGGGGCCGGCACCGCCATCGCTGCCTCCGACGTGGCCAGAGCCAAACCTGACGGTCAACGTGTCCTCATCGGCGATGTGTCGACATTCGCCACCAACCCGACCCTCTACAAGAAGCTGATCTATGACCCGGCGAAGGATTTCACGCCGGTTTCCCTGACCGGCCGCATGCCGTACCTCCTGCTGGTCAACCCGACCGTCCACCCGCAAAAGACGCTCGACGAGTTTCTGGTGGCCGTGCGCAAGGCGCCGCCGAACAGCATCAGCTACGCCAGCGCCGGCCCCGGCGGTCCAGGGCACCTCACGTCCGAAATGTTCGTGCGCGCGGCGGGAGTTCAAATGGTCCACGTCCCCTACAAGGGCTCGGGGCCGGCGCTGCCCGATCTGCTCAGTGGGCAGATCGGCGTGATGTTCATGGACTACGGCCCGGCACGAGCGCACATCGCGAGCGGCAAGCTTCGCGCCCTGGCGGTGGCGTCGACCAAGCCGATTCCCGAATTGCCGAACGTTCCGACCATGGCAGCGAGCCTGCCCGGCTTCGAGTCCTGGTTCTGGATGGGGATGGTCGCTCCGAAGGGCACGCCCGCGCCGGTGGTCGACAAGCTGCGAGACGCCTACGCAGCCGCCCTCGGCGATCCCGCGACCCGGCAAAAGCTGATCGAGGCGGGCATCGAACCGCTGCAGAGCTCCGGCGCCGAGATGGACGCGTTCATTCGCTCCGAGGCCAACCGGTGGGGCAAGGTGATCAAGGAAGCCCAGATCCAGCTGGACTGATCCGCCGGCGGCCTCTCGCTCCAACTTCAAGGACAACCGACATGCTTTTGAAAGACAGGGTCGCCCTCATCACGGGGGCCGGCAATCCGCAGGGAATCGGCTTTGCCGTCGCCCGGATGTACGCGAGCCAGGGCGCGCGCGTGGCGTTGGTCGATCTCGATCAGGCCGCTGTCAGCGCGGCCGCGGCCGCGCTGGGCGACCTGGCCGTAGGCATCGCGGCCGACGTCCGCTCGCCCGAGGCGTGCGCGCTGGCGGTCCACCAGGTGTGCACCCGATGGGGTGGCCTCGATGTGCTGCTGAACAGCGCGGGCGTGGTGCAGTCGCGGCGAACCCTGGAGATCACCGGGGAAGACTATGACTTCGTGCTGGACGTGAACCTGCGCGGCACGCTGCAGATGTCGCAGGCGGCCATACCGGTTCTTCGCCCCCGCGCTTCGATCATCTGCATTGCCTCGATCTCCGGACAGCGCGGTGCCGGACTGATGGGCGGACCTCACTACGCCGCCTCCAAGGGCGCCGTGCTCGCGTTGATGAAGTCCATGGCGCGCGAGCTTGGCCCCGCCGGCATTCGCGTGAATGCGGTCAACCCCGGGGTGATCTCGACCTCGATGAACGCCACGGCGTTCGACGAGGAGATGACGAATCGGATCACGGGGTCGATCCCTCTCGGCCGCTTTGGCCAGCCTGACGATGTCGCCGGCGCATGCCTGTACCTGGCCTCCGATCTGTCCAGCTACGTCACGGGTGCCTCGCTGGATGTCAACGGCGGCATGCACATCTACTGAACGCAACGAACTCGCCCATCTTCACTGCTCAAGGACCCGCCACCATGGCCGCTCATACACCCCACCACGAAGCCGGAAAGCAACTTCTTCCTGATGACTCGCGCTACGTGAGCGTCGACAGCCTGCCTTGGAAGCCCACGCCGACCAAGGGCATCGACATGAAGATTCTTCTGGTCGACGAAGACACGGGCCTGATGACTGCGCTGTTTCGCTGGGAGCCGGGCACGGTGCTGCCGCGCCACGAGCACATCGAGATCGAGCAGACCTACGTCCTGGAAGGCAGCATCGTCGACGACGAAGGCGAGGCCACGGTGGGAAACTATGTCTGGCGACCGAAAGGCAATCGCCACATTGCCCGTTCTCCGAACGGTGCCCTGGTGCTCTCGATGTTCCTGAAGCCCAACAAGTTTCTCGACGGTGAGCTGGCCGGCGCCGAGCTCAAGTAACCACACAACCGCCTGCAGCCCGCTCATGAGCCACGCCGACCGCCACATCCCTCACATCCTGGAAGGCCGCCTGGCTTTCGTCACCGGAGCCGGCCAGGGCAACGGGCGAGAGATCGCACTGGGCCTTGCGCAAGCCGGCGCCCGGGTGATCGCCACCGACATGAACGAAGCATCGGTCCGGGCGACCGCGGACGACATCCGCGCGAAAGGCGGCAGCGCCTGGTCGTTCGCGCTCGACGTCACGCAGCCGCAGGCCTGCCATGCCCTGGCTGAGCGGGTGGTCGCGGAGCTCGGGCAGGTCGACCTTCTGGTCAACAACGCCGGCATCATCATCCGGGAGGGAAGCGACAGCCCGAACGCAGCGCGCAACTGGCAACGCACGCTGGACGTGAATGTCAACGGCACGTTCAACGTCACCCAATCCTTCCTGCCGTCGCTGCGCGCCACGCGGGGCACGATCCTGAACATCGCTTCGATTGCCTCCTTTGCCGGGCAAGGCGGCACGCTTGGCTATGCGCCGTCCAAGGGCGCGATCAAGATGTACACGCAATCTCTTGCGGCGGAACTCGCCAAGGACGGAGTGAGGGTCAACGCGCTGGCTCCCGGGCTCATCGAGACGCCGATGAACGCTGCCTCACGCGACGACCCCGAGTGGCTGGAGAAATACCTGGCCCGCATTCCCATGGGTCGGGCGGGCAAGCCCGCGGACTTGATCGGACCCGTGGTGTTCCTGTCATCGCCGATGTCCGGCTACGTCACGGGCGTGACGCTGGCCGTCGACGGCGGCTTCCTGGCGATCTAGCGCGTCTGCCCGGGGCCGGTGATTCCACGGTGGCCTGCCGCAACGGCGCGACGCCGCGCGTCGCCGGCAAGGGTCAGTCCAGCGTCACCCTGGCGGAATCAATCACCTTCTTCCAGCTCGCACGTTCGGCGTTCATGAAGCTGGTCATTTCCGCCGGCGTGCCGCCTAGAGGCTCGACGCCTTGGGTCGCGAACTTCTGCACCACCTCGGGCATCTTCAGGATGTCCGCCACCGCGGCGTTGAGTTTCGCTGCAATAGGGGCTGGCGTGCCCGGAGGCGCAGCCAGGGCGAACCAGGCCGAGGCCACGAAGCCCTGCAAGCCGGCTTCAGCGACAGTGGGCACATCGGGCGCGATGGCGCTGCGTTGGCTGGACGCCATGCCCAGGATCTTGACCCGCTTGTTCTGCTGGAACTTCATCACCGCCGAGACGTTGCCCATGAACAGGTCGACGCGGCCCCCCAGCAACTCGTTCAGCGCCGGGCCCTCGCCCTTGAAGGGCACGTGAACCATGTCGGTGCCGGTCATCGTTGCGAACATCTGGCCCGTGAGGTGCGAGGTGGAGCCGTTGCCCTGCGAGCCGTAGGTCACTTTGCCGGGGTTGGCCTTGGCATAGGCAAGGAGTTCCTTCACCGAGTTGGCAGGGAAGTCCGCGCGCGCGGTGATCGCATTCGGCGAGCCGGCCATCATGATCACGGCAACCAGGGCGGCCGGGTCGAACGGCATGTCCTTGTACAGGTTCTGGTTGATGGTCATGGGGCCGGGCGGCGTGGCCAGCAGCGTGTAGCCGTCGGGTGCGGCCGTGGCAACGGCCTGCGCGCCGATGTTGCCGCCGGCGCCCGCGCGGTTGTCTACCAGAAAGGGTTGGCCGAATCTGTCGGAGAGTTTTTGGGTGACGGTGCGCGTGAGGACGTCCACCGTGCCGCCCGGGGGGAAGTTCACGATGACACGCACCGGCTTGTTGGGGAAGCTCGCCATGTCGGCCTGCGCGAAGGCGGGCAGCGAGGCGGCAGGGGCGCCAAACGCGATGGCCAGGCAGAGGATGCGTCGTGTGTTCATGGGTTCTTTCTGGTTTGCTTGTTGAACGAAATCTCGGAGGGCGGTCTCAGCCTCAGAACGGATAGGCCGGTGGCGCCTCCCGCACGGTGATCCACTGCCACTGCGTGAACTCGTCCCAGTTGGCCGGCCCGCCGATGCGGCTGCCGTTGCCCGACGCACCGCGCCCGCCATAGGGCACGTGCGGGTCGCCCAAGACCGTCTGGTCGTTGATGTGCAGCAGGCCCACCTTGAGCCGTTTGCCCAGCGCAAGCGCGCGACCGGTGGAGCGCGACATCACGGCGGCGGCCAGGCCGTAGTCGGTACGGTTGGCCAGCGCCACCGCTTCGTCGTCGGTGGCAAAGCTGGTGACGGACGCCACCGGGCCGAACACTTCTTCGTCGAACGCGCGCATGCCCGGCGTCACGCCACCGAGCACCGTGGGGCGGTAGAACAGCCGTTCGTGCGTGCCGCCCGCGTGCAGCACCGCTCCGGCCGCCACGCTGTCCTGCACGATGGCGTCGATGATCTGCAGCTGGCGCTCGTTGATCACCGGTCCCAGGCCCACCTTGTCCTGCGACGGGTCACCCACGGGCAGGCGCAGCGCCTTTTCCTTCAGGCGCTGCGTGAGTTCGACCGCGATGTTCTCGCTGGCCAGGATGCGGCCGGTGGCCATGCAGATCTGGCCCTGGTGCAGCCAGGCGCCGAAGGCCGCGCCCGAGGCGGCGGCGTCCAGGTCGGCGTCGTCCAGAACGATCAGCGAGTTCTTGCCGCCCAGTTCCAGAGACACCTTCTTGAGGTGGGCGCCGCACAGCGCGCCGACCTTGCGCCCGGCGCCGGTGGAGCCGGTGAAGGCCACCATGCCGATATGGGGGTCGGTGCAGATGGCCTCGCCGACCTCGGCGCCGCCGGGCAAGACATGCAGCAGGCCCGAGGGAAGGCCCGCCTCTTCGAAGAGGCGCGCGATGAGGAAGCCGCCGCACACGGCCGTCTGCGGGTCGGGCTTGAGCACCACGGCGTTGCCGGTGACCAGGGCCGGCGACACCGCTCGGATGGCGAGCGTGAGCGGGAAGTTGAACGGCGCGATGACGCCCACCACGCCATGCGGCACACGGCGCGCCATGCTCATGCGCTCCACGCGGCTGGGCAGCAGCAGGCCCTGGGGCTCGCCCATCATCGCGGCGCTGGCGTGCAGCGTGGTCGACGTGGAGCGCAGTTCCATGTCGGCCTTGGCGCGCAAACCGCCGCTCTCGCGCATGATCCAGCCGGCCAGCTCGTCATGGTGCCGCTCCAGGAGTTGCGCGGCGCGGCGGAAGATGGCCGCGCGTTCGTCGGGCGCGGTGTCGGCCCAGGCGGCTTGCGCAGCCGCCGCGGTGCTTGCGGAGGCCGCCAGGTCCTGGACCGTGGCAAGACCGACCTGCGAGAGCACCTCGCCGCTGGACTTGTCCGTCACCGGCGACGTGTGGGCCGCCGGTTGCCATCGGCCCGTGAACAGGCGGCCTTTCCAGGCGCGGTCGTCCATCAATCCGGGTGTGATTTGCATGTCTTTTCCTTGTATCTTTTGAAGCGCCGCTCAGCCCAGTACCTGCGCGGAGGTGCCCGGAAGCACCACGTCCACCACTGCGCTGCGGCCACTCCGCACGATGGCCAACGCTTCCTCGAGCGTGGCCTGCAGTTGCGCGAATTCGCTCACGCGAAACGATGCGGCGCCGCTGGCCGCGGCGGCCACGTCGGCCAGGCGGGCGCGCGCGCCCACGGTGGTCCAGTACTTGTCGTTGCGCCTGGCCGTGCCTTCGGGGTGCACCAGCAGCGTGGACACCTTGGGCGCGTTCCAGCCGCCGTTGTTGAGGATCAGCGTGAGTTGCGGTGCGCCGTAGGTTTCGGCCACCCAGTAGGTGCTGCTGGGCACGCCGAACACGTAGCTGCCGTCGCCCACCACGGTGATGACTTCGGCGTCGGGCTGCGCGAGCTTCAGGCCGATGGCCGCATTGATGCTCCAGCCCAGGCCGCTGCCGCCATTGGCGTAATAGCTGCCGGCGCGGCGCATGCGCAGCGTGTGGAGCAGGCGTTCGGTCGCGGCCGGTTCTTCGAATGCGATCACGGTCTTGTCGTTGACCAGCGCGCCGATGGCTTCGCAGGCCTGCTGCATGCTGATGCTGCCGTCGCTCGGCGCGGGCGTGTCGGGGAGCGCCAGCTTCCTGCGCGAAGCGAGGATCCATTCCAGGCGCGCGGCGCGCAACGTGTCCTGGGCGCCCGCCGCGGGCGCAATCTCGAGCAGCTGGTCCAGCGCCGCCAGGCTGTCGGCCTGCCAGCTGCGTTCGGCCGGGAAGTGCCAGAAACCCATGTCGGGCTTGAGCGGGTCGCAGTCCAGGTGGAACAGCCGTGCACCGGCCTTGGGCTGAACCTTGGAGACGATCCAGGGCACGTCCACGTCGAGCATGAGGATCAGGTCGGCCTCGTCCACCAGCGTGTTGCGCCGGTAGCCGATGTGGTGCGGGTGGTCGCCGGGGAAGTTGACGTACTGCGGGTTCACTTCGCACACGGCAAATCCCAGCCGGTCTGACAAGGCGCCCAGTTTTGCCACGGCCTCGGGCTGGCGGCCCAGGTAACTGGTGATGACCAGCGGCTTGCGCGCAGCGGCGAATGCGGCGATCAATTCGCTCGCAGCGGCGGGCGCAAGGCCGGCAGTCTGCGCGGGCTGCCAGTGCAACGCCGGCTGCTCGCGCGACACGGCGGGTTCGTCCCACACCTCGCGCGCGCCCGTGAGGTACACGGGGCCTTCGGGCACGGTGCAGGCCAGCTGGATGGCTCGCATCAGCACCTGGTCGATCATCTCGGCCGCACGCACTTCGTACGACCACTTCATGTATTGGCCGCCGATCTCGTGCTGGCGCGTGCTGTCCTGCGTGTAGTGGATGAACTCGGTGCGGGCGCCCACCCGGTCCCCGCTCACGGACACCGGCGACAGGCCCGCGACGATGATGGCGGGTACCCGGCCGCGTGCCGCGTTGTGGATGCTGCAGCCCAGGTTCTGCGTGCCCACGTCCACGTGCACCAGCACCATCTGCGGTCTGCGCGTTTTCATCGCATAGCCGTGCGCGGCGCTGAGAGCCGTCATCTCGTGCGGGCAGACGATGATCCGCGGCATCTTGCCGCCGTGCTCGTCGATGTGCGCAAACGCCTCGATGAAGGCCGGGTGGTCGCTGCCCAGGTTGCTGAAGATGCAGTCCACGCCCAGGCGGGCGGCTTCTTCGAGCAGGCGGCGAGCCGCGGTGGCGGGGGCGATGGGATCTTTGGTTTCTGTGGTCATGGTTGGATGTTCTTGCGGGGAAGGCCAACGGCCTGCGCGGGAGTGGAAGACGGGCCGGGCACGAACACGTCGGCGTGGAAATCCTCGCAGGCCAAGCCTTTGTCAGCGGCCGCGGCGCGCACGGCCGACACCATGGGGGGTGAGCCGCAGCAGTAGACGACGTGGCCCGCCAGGTCCGCACAGTTCGCGCGCAGCGCTTCGTCCACTCGGCCCGCGAAGGCATTGCCCGCGGCGTCGGCGGGTACATCGCTCAACGCGGCGACGAAGCGGAAGGCCGGCCATTGCTTCTGCCAGCGTTCGACGGCGGAGCGCATGTACAGGCCACCCGGCTCGCGCGCACCCCAGATCAGCAGGATGTCGCGCCGCACACGTTTTTTCAGCATGTCGTCCAGGATGGACTTGACGGGCGCGAAGCCGGTGCCGCCCGCCACGAATGCGATGGGGCGGGTGTCGTCGGGCGCCAGCGCGACGTTGCCGAACGGCAGTTCGATCTCGAGCAGATCGCCCGGCGCCAATTGCGCCACGCGCGCGCTGAACTGGCCCCCCTGCACATGGCGAATGTGCAATGTCGCGCCATCGCTTTCGTTGGGCGGGTTGGCCATGGAATAGCAACGCGCGCTGCCGTCTTCCATCAGGATCTGCAGGTATTGGCCGGCCTGGAACTTGGCGCGTTGGCCGGCGGGCAGGCGCAGCTTCAGCACCGACACGTCCGGCGCGGCCAGTTGGTTGCTGTGCACCTTGGCAGTGAACGTCTTGCGCGCAGACGGGTCCAGCCGCTTCCAGGACACCGGCCGCAGCACCACCTCGGTGGTGGGCTCGCACATGCAGTACAGCAGCTGGCCGGGGCCGCAGGTGTCGTTGCGGATGGCCGCGCCGTTCAGGCCCTGCACTTCTCCCGACACGATGCCGCCCACACAGCTGCCGCACACGCCTTTGCGGCAGGAGTAAGGCAAGTCGATGCCGGCGCGCAGGGCGGCGTCCAGCAGGCTCTGGCCCGGGGCGCAGTCGAACGCGACATCGGTCGATCCAAAGGAAATCCGGTGGCTCATGCAGGGGTGGTCCGGGGTTGTGCAGCGCCCGAAAGCAGCGCAATGGTTCGCAGCAGCGCGGTCGGGTCGGCGATGCCACGGCCGGCGATGTCCATCGCACTGCCGTGGCCGACGCTGGACAGCAGGGCGTCGCCGCCGATGCTCAGGGCGCTGGCCGCGTGGGGTGCGAGCAGCTTGATGGGGATGTGCCCCTGGTCGTGCAGCATGGCCACGTACAGGTCGTGCTTGCGTTGCGAAAGCACCATGTCGGCGCCATCCGGCCCCTCCACGCGGTAGCCCTCGGCGCGGAGCACCTCCATGGCTGGCACCACGATCTGCTGGTCCTCGGGGCCGAACAGCGTGCCCTCGGAGGCATGTGGATTGATGCCGAAAACGGCGACGGACGGCGCGTGCACACCGAGCACGGCGCAGGCGCGCACGCCCGCCCGCACCGCCTTCTGGACGAGTTCGGGGGTGAGCCGGTCCAGCGCCGTGCGCACGCTCTCGTGCAGCGTGACGTGCACGATGCGCAACCCGCCGCCCACGAGCAAGAGGAACACGTCGTCTTCGGGAACGCCGCACACGCGCGCGACCAGCGACGGGTAGCCGCTGAAAGCGATGCCGGCCTGGTGGATGGCGGTCTCGTGGTGGGGGCAGGCGATCACGGCGTCGAAGTCGCCGGCGCGGCAGGCCTGCAGGGCCGCGGTCGCCGAGGCCACGGCCGAGGCACCCGCAGCCGCGTCGATGCGGCCGGGCACGGCCGCGGTCTCGGGCAATGCGCCCGCTTCCACGTGCCGCAATTGCGGCCACAGCGCGGACAGCTCGCACACCGCGGCCGCGCGTTGCAGGACGGCGCCGGGCCCGAACACGGTGATGCGATCGCGCTGGCCTGCGTCCAGGGCCGCCAGCGCCTTGAGTGCAATCTCGGGACCGATGCCATTGGGGTCGCCCGCGGCGAGTGCGAGGCGAGCCCCGGGGCCGGAAACGGCAGAAGGTGTCATGGAATTCATCCGACGGTGAGCCTGCGCAAAAAAGAGGAAATTGCTTGCGCGAGGTCTACAGCGGGAGCGCCATCAGCGTGTCTGTCACCGTGCTGTCGCAGATCGCCACGCGTTCGGCCAGCAGCAGCCGGCCCGCCCGGCGCACCAAGCGGTCCTGGTAGACGCCCGTGGCGAACACTTCGCTTTGCCCCGTGGCCATGATCCGCACCACGATGAAGGGCGTGCGTGCCTGGGCCGTGCGGTCGTCTGCGGCCTCGACCATCGGCATGCCCAGCAGATGGCGGTAGCGCTGGCGTTCGTAGATGTTGGCTTCGCGCAGTGCGGCGATGCGGTCTTCCAGCATCGCACGCGAGTCTGCATACACGATGCCCGCGGCCAGGCCTTCCTGTTCGTTCTCGACGTGGGTGACGCGGTAGTGGCAGTCTTCGGTGAAGAACGCGGGCCACGACTCCAGGGCATCGCTGTCGATGGTGTGGGCGTAGGTGGCGTTGAAAGCGCAGATGTCGAGCAGGTCGATCATGCTCAGGCTCCCATGTGGTGGCGATAGGCTTTCCAGAAACCGCGCACCGATGTTTCGGTGGCGCGGCCCTCGCTGGAGCCGGATTCGTCGCCGCCCATTTCGACCACGGCTTCCTTGTCGCTCGCGCCGGCAATGCCACGCTGCACGAATCCGCCCACGGCGCCGTCCTCCATGGAGATGAAACCGGCCGGCCCGATCAGGTTGGATTGCTTCAGGCGCACCTTGCGCTGCTCGGGTGTGTCATCGACGTAGCCGAAGTACGTCCAGTTCAGTTCGGTGCGGTCCACGCCCTTGGGCAGCACCTGGCGCACGGCCAGGCAGTTCTGGATCTGCTGAAGCACGAAACCGGGAAACACCGAAAGGATCTGCAGCGTGACGCCGTCGTCGTATTCCTTGAAGCCGGCCAGAAGCGTCGGGTCCTTCAGGCGGTAACGGTCGTTGTCCGAACGCAGGGCCTGGTCCTTGTACGAGGAATCCTTTTCGGCCGTGGCGTCGATCATCGAGTAGCTCACGTGATGGCCGCCCGATTCGTCCACGATCACGCCGCCTTTCTGCGACAGGCGGTTCAGTTCGAAGGTGGTGAAGAACAGGTGCAACAGGCTCGCGTGGTAGCTGTCCTTGACGTTCTCGACGTAGAGCTTCCAGTTGTTGGGAAGCGCCTGCGTGAAACGGCCGATCACCTGCACAGGCTTGTGCATCACGCGCTCGATGCGCTGGCAGATCTCGTCACCGAGGTAGTCCTCGATGTCGGGCACGTCTTCCGAGAAGCTGCCGAACACGAGGCCTGCGAACACCGCGACGCGCAGCTTGCGCGGGCCGTGCTCTTCCTTGCAGAAATCCGGCGGCATGCCGCCCTGACCCTTCACGCCGTTCTCGAACGCCACGCCGGTCAGGTCGCCCTGGCGGTTGTAGCTCCACGCGTGGTAGACGCACTGGAAGTTCTCGGCCTTGCCCGCTTTCTCAAGCGCAATCAGCGCGCCGCGATGGGCGCAGCGATTTTCGAACGCATAGATCTCGCCGTCCGCATCGCGTACCACCACCACCGGCGTGGCGCCGGCAAACGTGGTGCGGTAGCTGCCCGTTTCGGCCAACTCGGCGTCCAGGCAAAGAAAGTTCCAGGTGTTGCCGCGGAAGATCTTTTCCTGCTCCTGCTCGGGCAGGTTCGTGTCGCTGTACAGCGAAAAGGGAATGCGCGTGAGGGCTGTGCTGCGCCAATGGATGGTGTGTTCCTGCATGTCGGTTTCTCTTACTCCAGCGTCACTTTGGCGCTCTTGATGACCTTGTTCCATTTTTCGGATTCCGCCTGAATGAAGCGACCCGTCTGCTCGGTGGACCAGCCGCGCGGCTCGGCGCCCTGCTCGGCAAACCTGGCCTTCACATCGGGCATGGCGAGCGCGTCGGCAATCGACTTCTGCACGGCTTCGGCGGCGGCGGGCGGCGTGCCGGGCGGGGCCACGACGGCGAAGAAGGTCACGGCAGTCATGCCGGGCACCCTGGATTCCACAAACGTCGGTACTGTCGGCAGCGCCTTCGAGCGCTCGCCGTCGGCGACCGCGAGGATGCGCAGCTTGCCTGCCGTGTGGTACTGGGCGGACGAACTCAGGTTGTCGAAGAACACGTCCACCTGGCCGCCGATCAGATCGACCAGCGCAGGCGCCGTGCCCTTGTAGGGGATGTGGATCATCTCGGTGCCGGTGAGCTGCATGAACAGGCTTGCCGTCAGGTGCGAAGTCGAGCCGTTGCCCTGGGAGGCGTAGCTCACCTTGCCCGGATTGGCCTTCAGGTAGGCGATGAACTCCGCCAGGTTCCGCGCGGGCACCTTGGTGCTGACGGACAGCACATTGGGCACCGTGGCCATCACGGTCACGGGCACCCACTTCGTGGGGTCGAACGCGAGCTTGCTGTAGAGATGGTGATTGATGGCGATCGGGCCGGGGGGCGAGACCAGGAGCGTGGTGCCGTCGGGCTCCGAGCGGAACACCAGTTCGGCGCCGATGTTGCCGCCGGCACCGGTGCGGTTTTCCACCACGACACCCGCCGGAAACTGCGCGCGCATCTTTTCCGACAGGATGCGCGGCAATACGTCGGCCGTGCCGCCTGCGGGGAAGGGAACGATGAGCTTGAGGGGTTTGGAGGCTTGGGCGAAAGCGTTGCCGAAGAGGCAGGCTGCCAAGGCCAGGACCGCGCCGGTGCGGCGCGAAATGGGAACCGACATGTGGTGTCTTCTCTGTGTCTCTGTGGGGAAGGCGAGTGTCACCCCGGGGCATTGCGCAAACAATGTAGATTTGCGCTATGCGCAAAAATGATCCCATTGCCATGACAAGCGTCAAACCGGCCGACCGCAATTTCGTGGCCTCCCTGCAAAAGGGGCTGGAAGTTCTGACCTGCTTCGGCCGGCAGCACAGCCGGCTCACGGTGTCAGAGGTGGCGCGGCTCACGGGCAGCTCGCCCGCGTCCGCGCGGCGCTCGCTGCTGACGCTCGAGCAACTGGGTTACCTGGGAAGCGACGGCAAACGCTTCTGGATGCTGCCGCGGGCTCTGCTCGTGGCGCATGCCTACCTGGCGTCCCGCCCGACGCCATCGATGGCGCAGCCCCTGCTCGACGCGCTGTCGGAGCGCACGCGCGAGTCGGCATCGCTGGGGCAACTGCTGGATGACGATGCGATCGTCATCGCGCGTTCGACCGCACGGCGCAGCCTGAGCACGGGTCTGGGCATCGGCTCGCGCCTGCCCGCCTACTGCTCGGCGATGGGCCGCGTGCTGCTGGCCGGGTTGCCGCCCGGGGATCTGCCGGCACGGGTGCATGCGATGCGCCGCCTGCCGCTGACGCCGCGGACGATTCACGATGCGGCGCAAGTCATCGAGCTGGTCGAGCTCGCGCGCGCGGAAGGCTACGCCAGCAACGCCGGAGAGTTGGAAATCGGCGTGCGTTCGATGGCCGTACCGGTGCACGATCGGCAAGGCCAAGTCGTCAACGCCATGAGCATCGCGGTGCGCGTCGAACGCATGGACATGGCCGAGTTCCGCGAGGCGTTCCTGCCCATGCTGAAACGCGCACGGGACACGCTGGAGGCCAGGCTCTTCCCCGCTTAGCCCCGTCCTCGTAGCCTGCCTGATCCTGCGCGCGTCAGGGTCCCGGACGGCGGCTTGTCGGCGCGCTGCCGATCCTTAAAGGAACAACGGAGACTTCATCCGGAATCCTGGTCATCTTGCTGACCGGACCGCTCTTGAGCGCCTGCGGCGGCGGTGGCTCCAGTTCTCCAGCCCCGCTCCCGCTCCGGCCTATGTCGCTCTTTCCTCGTGTCTCTTCGGGCTCCGCCCTACTCGGCCCTGAACGTGAAGGCGGCAAGCTCCCAGTCTCCGGCCTTCTCGTCGTGTCGGAGGACGTACAGATGTCCGTCATCCGCGTCGACCTTGAACCAGCGCTGTGTCGGCGCGAACCAGCGGTCAACGATGCAACGCACGGCAATGCGGCGCTCGCCTAGCCAGAAGGCGACCGGTTCCGGTTCACCGAGATAGCCGACGCAGCACGCCACACGAATTGCCATGCCTCACGATACCGCTGAAGCTTGTGCAGGTCCCGTCCTCGATTGGCGTCGCGCTGATGTGGCAGGATTCGAGGAGGCGCGGTCCTCGCGCATGCTTCGACACATCCCCCCTGCTCACCATGATTTCGCAGCCCTTGTCCTCAAGGCCCTCGTCCCGCGCCAACGGGCGCGCCATCGCCACGATGATCGGTGCCATGGGCTGCTTCGTGCTCAACGACGCGTTGGTCAAGCACGTCAGCCAATCCATGCCTTCGGCGCAGCTCATCTTCCTGCGCGGGCTGATGGCGTCGATGCTCGTGCTGCTGGTGGCGTACCGTTTGGGCGCGCTGCGCCAGGTGAGCGCAGTGCTGCATCCGCGGGTGGCGCTTCGCGGCGCGGTCGATGCCTGCGCGACCATGATGTACCTGCTGTCCCTGTTCCACTTGCCGATTGCCAATGCCACGGCCATCAACCTCGCAGCGCCGCTGTTCATGACCGTCTTTGCGGTCCTCTTCCTTGGCGAGCGCGCCGGCGTGGCCCGCTGGTCCGCGGTGGTGCTGGGCTTCGCGGGTGTGCTTTGCGTCGTGCAGCCCAGCGGGGAAAATTTCAACGCATGGGCCCTGCTATGCCTGCTCGGCACGCTGTTCCATGCGGCACGCGACCTGATGACGCGACGCATCGATCCGGCCATCCCGTCGATCATCATCACCCTTGCAACGGCATTGGCCGTCACCTTGCTGGCCGGCTGCCTGACCCTGTTGAGCGGCTGGCAGGCATTTGCACCGGGAGATCTGGCCTTGCTGAGCATCGCGGCAGCCTTTCTGGCGTCCGGCTATTTTCTGGTGGTGCAGTGCATGCGCTCCGGCGAGGTGTCGCTCACCGCGCCCTTCCGCTACTCGGCGGTTCTCTTCGCCATGCTGCTGGGCTACGCGATATGGAACGAGGTCCCCAACGGGTGGGCCTGGCTGGGCATTGCGCTGCTCGTCGGATCCGGCCTCTACATGCTGCACAGCGAGCGGGGTCGCAGCCGCGCTGCCGCGCTGGACGCCCAGCCCGAATAGTGGCTGAACCGCTCAAGCATGCCAATGACCCGCCTCGACCTCGCGACCGTCCGCGCCTTGGAGGAACGCAGCTTCAACGCGTGGCCCGCGCGGCAGACCGCCTTCTTCAACGGCTGGCTGTTCCGCCTGGCCGGCGGCTATACCAAGCGAGCCAACTCGGTCAATGCCGCAGACCCGGGCGCATCTTTCAAGGGCGTTCGCGGGGCGGCCGAAACCTTCTACGAGCGGCATGGCCTTCCAGCCGTGTTTCGCCTTTCTCCCTTGGCTCCGCCCGAAGCGGACAAGGAACTCGCGGATGCGGGCTACGCGTTCTTCGACCCGACGCAGGTAGCCAGCGCATCGCTGGCCGCTGCGGCACGGCATCCTTCAGTGAGCATTGCAACCGCAGCGTCGCCTGCCTGGCTGGAAGGCAGCACCGCAGCCAACGGCGTGACATCTCTGCAAGATGAGTTGCACCGTGCCATGGTGCGTTCCATCGCGTTGCCCAGCGTTTTCGCCACCATGCATGAGCATGGTGAAGCTGTCGGCTTCGGTCTGGCCGTGCTGGAACGTGGCGCGGTGGGCCTCTATGACATCGTGGTGGACCCGACCAAGCGCAGGCGCGGCCACGGTCGCACGCTCACGCGCGCACTGATGCACTGGGGCCGCGAAGAGGGCGCGAAGTCTGCCTACCTCCAGGTGCGCGAGCAGAACGAACCTGCGCGGTGCCTGTACGCTGAACTGGGGTTCGAAGATTTCTACCGCTATCACTATCGGGTGCCGGGCAACCCTTCATGAGGCTGGGCCGCGGCCGCTAGGCTCCACGCACTCGCGACAAGCATGAGGCCGATTGAGCTCGGCACTTCTCGGCCGGGAGCGGCCCTGCGGCGGCGGCATCCGGTACCGGATGCATCGTCAGAGTCGGCCATGCATGTGATCTTCGGGGCTACTCGCTGAACCAGAAGAATATCCAGGACCCCACCGCAAGAAGTGCGCACGTGAGTAAAAAAAGAGGATGGTCTCGATGAAAGACCCGGGCGGCGATGTCCCTGAAAAACATTGGCATCTGAGTCCCCTCCTTTCAAATATGAAGCCGGCGAACGTTGCAACTTCTGCCGGGAAAAGTCAATGCGGGTAAATCGGCTCACGCTGTCGCCCAGGCCCGCGAACTCTCGGTATGGAGGTAGGCCCGGCAGGCCTCGAACGCGAGCGAATTTGACCCGTCGCATTGGCGCCATCGGCGAGTGGATTGGCGGCTGAGGACAGTCGTGCAAGGCGCGCCGCAGCTTAGTCTTCAAGTGAACCCAATCACAGGATTCACGACCACGCTCGCCAGAGCAGCCCATGGTTGCCTCACCAGGACTCGACCCCGCTTGCTGTGAATCGGATTGGGACATGACTTGGAGTCATGGGGCTGTTGCCGGCCGAGGCTTGAGACAACGGCCCCTCCAGCAAGAAAAGAATATCCGTCCGTGTCACTGCATCCTTCTCGCGCTGCAGGCGCTTCCTTGCTGTTCGCCCTCTTGCTCGCAGCCTGCGAGGGCGGCTCCTCGGCCGCACCGGCCTGAACCTCCATCCAGATGAAAGTGTGAATCGATGAAATCCGCGACCTGGCTGTGCACCTTGGCCGTCCTCGTACTCGTCGCCTGCGGAGGTGGAGGGTCGTCTTCGCCGTTCTCCTCGCTGCTGGGCGCGCTGGTCAACGCGCAGACACCCTCTGGCGCGCCGGCGGTTCAAGTCACCCCCGTCACGATACGCATTGCGGATGCACCCGTTCCGGTGAAAGGCTCCGACGGCCTCTTCCACGTGGTGTACGAGCTGGAGCTGACGAACTTCACCGGCGACCACGTGGCCATCCAGGGGCTGGACGTTTTGGACGCAAGCAACGGCAGCGTCGTGGCAACGCTCGCGCCCGTGGACATTGCACAGCGCCTGGTGGTGCGCGACAAGGCCGCGGTGAAGGGCAGCCTCGGCCCGTCGCAGGTCGGCCTGGTCTACATGCATGTGAGCTTCAACGGCCAGGTGGCCCTGCCGGCGACGCTCGCCCACCGGGTTTCGGCGTCGATCGGGCCGACGCCGATCGTCGAGACGGCCGGGCGCGTCCCGCTGGCGGCGCCGACCGCCCTGGTGCTCGGCGCCCCGCTGCGCGGCGCGAGGTACATCGCCGGCGACGGCTGCTGCGACTCGGTGCGCCATGTGCAGGCGACGCTTCCGCTCAACGGCCAGCTCTTCACGGCGCAGCGATTCGCCATCGACTGGGAGCAACTCGACGAGCAGGGCCGCATCTATGTCGGCGACCCGAAACTCCCGGCCAGCTACATCATCTATGGCAAGCCGATCTACGCCGTCGCGGACGGGCGCGTCGTTGCCGCGGTGGATGGTCTGCCCGACACGCCGCCGGGTGCGTTGCCGCCTTCGATTCCGGTCGAGCAGGCCGACGGCAACCACGTCATGCTGGACCTGGGCGGCGGCAGTTTCGCGCTTTTCGCGCACATGAAGCCGGGGTCGGTGCTGGTGCGAGCCGGGGAATCGGTGCGTGCGGGGCAGTTGATCGGGCAGGTCGGAACCTCCGGCAATTCGTCGGAGCCGCACCTGCATTTCCACATCGTCGACGGTCCGTCCCCGTTGGCTTCGAACGGGCTTCCCTACCTGCTGCAGGGCTTCAGCGCCGCCCAGCGCGGCGTCTCCACGGCGGCCTTCGATCAGGCCATCCTCGCCGGCCAGCCGATCCCGGTCGAGGCGGTGCCGCAGCCGGGTGCGCGCCAGAACGTGCTGCCGCTCGATCTGTGGATCGTCGATTTTCCTTCCTAGCCGCTCGTGCAGCCCCATGACACTGCCTCGAATCCAATGTCGCATCGTCGGCGCCGTCCTGGCGCATGCCAAGAAGACCGGCACCTTCGTCGAAGACTCAGCGCAAGGGCCCGTCCTCAAAGCGCAATCGCTCGCCGGCTACATCGACACGAAGAGCGGCCGGCGCCTCGCGTTCACGCTGGCCGTCAACGATGTCGGCGTGATCTCGGGCGTCGATGAGATCCTGCCGGTCTTCCAGGATGTCGGGACCATCTCCGCGCTGCTCTGGAAGCTCCAGTGACCCTTGGATCCGGACGCCTCAAGGACCGGCTGGAGGCCGCGCGCCACCGTTTCCGATCGGGTGCCGCATCCGGATTTCTTCTTGCGACCTATGTCGCCAATGCCTGATCACGTGCCTGTTTTTCAAAGGAGATCCAATGAGTTTCCATATTGAAGGAGTGGCAAAGCGCCAGCTTCCTGCATCCGCATCGCTCGCCGGCGTGCTCCTGCTTGTGCTCGCCCTGACTGCCTGCGGCGGAGGCGATTCAAATTCGAATGCAATGATGTCGCCTGCATCGGTGGGGGTGGCACCTGAGGCCAAGGGCGTTGCATGCAAGGACTATGACGGAAATCAAATGGTGGTCAAGCCGAAAACGATCACCATTTTCAATAATTCCGACAAGACGATCTATCCGGTCTTGGCGACCAGCAAAAATGCGGTCAATGAGTGGATCCAAGGGTGCTTTCGCACCAAGGACAAGCTTTATCCCACGGACTACGTTTACAAGTTATATGTCAATGAAGGCGAGGGAATACCGAAGAATTCATCGGTGGTGATTACGCTTCCGTTGTATAGCGAGCTGTCGGCGGAGCGCTATATTACCTGGTGGAACGGCGGGCGTGTCGTATTGGCCGACGACAAGGAGAGACTGCGTGGCCAGGAAGACACGAAACTGGCAACCCCCGGTGATGTCAGTTGTCAGGGGGCGGGTACCGGATGTGCATTGAGCGTCTATTCCAGCGCCGTTCAATTCCCGGAAAACATATATGCCCAGCTGTCGGAATATACCTTTGGAGATTCCATCATTCCGGCCGGGCAGTCGGCGCGGCTATTGAAGACCGAGAATGTCGGGTATAACATTTCCTATGTGGACCATGTCTATATGCCCGTGGCCATCGGGCCGAAGAACAATCCCTATATCGGGTACAGCGGGTCGACGCAGTCCCTGGCTTCATTCAGAAGCCGTCTCAGATCATTCTTGGAAAGCTCATCCGGCCAGGGATGGCCCGTCTATAACCTGGGTGAATTGAAGTTGCCTGGGGGATACAATATTTTTGCACAGCGTTCAGGCGTCTTGCCTCTCGAGGACAATGTGCCTGTCAAGCCTGCGGGGATTTCTCCGCCCGTATTGACAGTGCTTTCGTGCATCAATGGGCAGTGCAGCGAAGAGCAGAAAAAGAACCTGCGCTTCGGCGAGGCGGTTCAGCGCATTCAGAATCTATGGGGCTCCTGTGTCGCGTGGGGCGGCGAGGACATCAGTCGATACGTGACCGAAAAAATCGAGTGCCCGCAGGATTTAAAGCAGAATCTTGCGGTGGTCAAGCAGTTTTTCGAGCAAAACCACAGTAACTACTTGCAGATGTATGGGGCTGGAAAGTGCGAGGGGAGCAAGCCCTTGAAGCCTGAATTCAATTATTGGGAGGCCGTCACGCACATTTATGGCTGGGTTCCGTTCAACGAGGGATGCGGTGCGGCAGCGAACCCCCTGGCTGATACGAAAATAGTTGGATGGGATCATGCAAAGATTCAACCCATGTATATTCACGAGCTTCAATACAACCATACGCAAGCCAGTGTCATCGGCAATTCCAAGCTGACGTTCAATCCCTATGTCAAATTGATCCATGACGATCTTCAGATGAATGCCTATGCATTTTCCGTCGATGACGCAGTTGGCTTCATGAGTGAACTGGGGGACGGGTTGATCTTTGCCGTGGGCGGGGCCAAGGGGCTTGAAAATGAAAAACAATTCAACTATGCGAACGGTTTCTCGCTGGCGATCGGCGTGCCTCAATCCATGACTGATCGTGCGAATTCGCCGTTGATCAAAAAATACGGGGTATGCGCATTGAGGCGGGACGCGAGCGACATGAATTGCGAGAAAGACAAGCAGGATGTCGCCATGCCTGGCGATAGCCAGATCGCAGGATTCAGAGTGGGTACCGTGGTCGGTTATCCTGTCAAGATACGCTTCACGGATATGAATGACAATGTGTATGCCTTTGTCGCCAGTGAAGAATTTGCTCTGTGTACGGATGACATGAATCCCTCTCAATGCCCGGCCAACAGGGAGGCGATTATCAAGAATCTTTCTTGCAGCGTCACCGATAAAAATGGAGGAGCGCACCCGAAATCAAGCAATTGGTGCAAAGGTGCCAATCCAAATCAACAAAGAGAAAAGCAATTGACCAAGAATTATCTGAGCTTTCCGCAGCCAGTTGATTTCATGAACTGATTGAGATTCGATCGAATCCAGCCCGGAGGCAGACCATCATGCGTTTCGATCTATCGCGTCGTCATCTGGGTCGCTGGGCCGGTGCGGCGACTCTCGCTCCGTGGCTCGCCTCGTGCGGCGGTGGCGGCTCGGGGGATTCGGGCGTGCTTGTCCTGCCGGTGGCCGCGAACGCTCGCGAAGCCGGCTACGTCCAGGCGATCGAGAGCATCCTCACGGCCTATCACCCGCCGGGCATTCTGGCGGGCGTGCGCGTGGCCGGCGAGGCGCCGTGGACGCGAGCCTTCGGGCAGGCCGACGTGGCCCGCGCCACGCCGATGGCGCTGAACAGCACGTTCCCGGTCCGCAGCGTCACCAAGTCCTTCACGGTGACGCTGCTCCTTCAGTTGGTGCAATCCGGCCAGCTTGCACTGGACCACAAGATCGAGCGCTATATCGCGGGCGTGCCCAACGGAAGCCTGATCAACCTCGCCGATCTCGCCGGCAATCAGAGCGGACTGGCCGACTACTCGATGCAGCCGGGGTTCCTCGAAGTCTTCGTCAAGGACACGCTGCACGTGTGGACTCCGCAGGAGCTCGTGGCCTTCTCGTTCGCCGTGAAGCCGTCGTTTCTTCCCGGCGAGCAATACCAGTACAGCAACACCAACACCGTGCTGCTCGGCATGGTGGTCGAGACGGTGACCGGCCAGTCGCTGGCCGACGCGCTGGCCGCGCGAATCTTCAAACCGCTCGGGCTGGGCGGCACGAGCTATCCGTCGTCGGCCGAGCTGCCGCCGCCGACGCCCACGCCCTATGCGGTCGACATCGTCACGGGCATCGCCGACGATCAGCCGCTCATCAGCCCGACTTCGCTGGCGGGTTCCGGCGCCATCGCATCGACGCTTGCCGACCTGCTCGTGTGGGGCGACGCGCTGGGTCGCGGCTCGCTTCTTGTTGCGGCGCTCCAGGATCTGCGCAAGTCGCGCGCGCGAGACGTCACCAACGGACCGGAGTACGACCGCTACGGCTTGGGCATCGGACAGATCGGCAACTGGTGGGGCCACACCGGCAGCGGTGTCGGATTCCAGATCGCGACCATGAACCTTGCGTCGCGCAACGCGACCGTCGCGGTCATGGTGAACGCCACGCCCGAAGGGTCGCGCCGCGACCTCAACCTCGCGCAGGAACTGTTCGAGAAGCTGGCCGCGGTGGTCGAGGCGGCCTGAATCGCGCCCGGTGCGGCGCACTGGCGGCGAGCCGCATTTCAGGCCGGAGCGGCGGCGCGGGGAGCTTCGCTCGACCACGCTTGCGTTGCGCGCGGACGCAGCAGGAAGTGCGACAGCGCCGGGATCAGCAGCACCGCGCCGACCATGTTCCAGATGAACATGAAGGCCAGCAGGATGCCCATGTCGGCCTGGAACTTGATGGGCGACAGCGCCCAGGTCAGCACGCCCGCGGCCAGCGTCACGCCGACCAGCGCGACCACCTTGCCCGTGAATTGCAGGGCGTGGCGGTAGGCCTGGCCGAGCGAAGCCCCGGCACGCTGCTGGGCGAGCTGCACGCTGAGCAGGTACAGCGCGTAGTCCACGCCGATGCCCACGCCGAGCGCGATCACCGGCAGCGTGGCCACCTTGACGCCGATGCCGAGCCAGACCATCAGGGCCTCGCACAGCACCGAGGTGATCACCAGCGGCACCACGGCCACGACCACTGCGCGCCAGCTGCGGAAGGTGATGAAGCACAGCACGATGACCGCCGCGTAGACCAGCATCAGCATCTGGGTCCAGGCCTTGCGGACCACGATGTTGGTGGCCGCCTCGATGCCGGCGCCCCCGGCGGCGAGCAGGAAGCGTCGCTCCTGGTTGCCGTGGGAATCGGCGAACTCGGCGCTGGCGCGGACCACGCGATCCAGGGTTTCGGCGCGGTGGTCCGAGAGGTAGGCGATCACCGGCATCACGGAGCACTCGGTGTTGAACAGCTCCGGGTTGTTGACGCTGGCCTGCTGGGCCCCGTAGTTCAGCACGTCCTGGTTGCGCGCGATCGTCAGCCACTTGGGGCTGCCCTCGTTGCTGCCCGCGGTGATCTGGCGCACGGCGTTCGCGAGCCCCACCGTGGTCTGCACGCCCGGCACCTGTTGCAGCGTCCAGGCCAGCCGGTCGGCCTCGACCAGGGTCTCGTACTTCAGGCAGCCTTCCTTGGCGGTCTTGACGATCACCGCGAAGGTGTCGCTCGACAGCGAGTAGTTGGCCGTGACATAGGCGTTGTCGCGGTTGTAGCGGGAGTTCGGTTGCAGCTCGGGGGCACCGGGGTCGAGGTCGCCGATCTTCAGGTGCGTGCTCACGGCCAGGCCGACCGTCAGCAGCAAGGCGGCCGCGGACACCGTGCCGATGGCCCAGCGCCGCTGCGTGAAGCGGTCCAGCCACGCATAGACCCGGTCGAAACCGCGTTCGTTCCGCGCGCCGCGTTCGGCACGCAGGCTGCGCTGCGCGGCGGCGGCGCTGACGCCGATGTACGACAACAGCACCGGCAACAGGATCAGGTTGGTCACGATCAGCACGGCCACGCCGATGCTGGCGGTGAGCGCCAGGTCCTTGATGACCGGGATGTCGATCAGCATCAGCACGGCGAAGCCCACCGCATCGGCCACCAGTGCGGTCAGGCCGGCGAGAAAGAGACGGCGAAACGTGAAGCGTGCGGCCACCAGGCGGTGCGCGCCCCGGCCGATGTCCTGCATGATCCCGTTCATCTTCTGCGCACCGTGCGACACGCCGATCGCGAACACGAGGAAAGGCACCAGGATCGAGTAGGGATCGAGCTCGAAGCCGAGGCCGGCCACGAGCCCGAGCTGCCAGACCACGGCCACCAGCGAGCACGCCACCACCAGCGCGGTGCTGCGCAGGCATCGCGTGTACAGGAAGATGATGAGCGTCGCGACCAGCGCGGCGATCCCGAAGTACAGCGCCACCTGGTAGAGGCCATCGATCAGGTCGCCGACCAGCTTCGCGAAGCCGATGCTGTGCACCCGCAGCCCGGTGGGCTGCCCCTGCGCGTCGGTTTCGTAGCGCACGCGCATCTGCTCGAGCGCATGCGACAGCGCGCGGTAGTCGATGCGCTGGCCCGTCGCGGCGTCCTGGTCCATCAGCGGGACGACGATCATGCTCGACTTGAAGTCGTTGCCGACGAGGCTGCCCGACAATCCGGCGCGCGCAATGTTGCCGCGCAACTGCTCGATGGCGGATGGGGAGCCGTCGTAGTTGTCGGGCATCACCGGCCCGCCGCGAAAGCCTTCCTCGGTCACTTCGGTCCAGCGCACGCCCGGCGCCCACAAGGACTTCATCCAGGCGCGGTCCACGCCGGGCGTCAGGAAGAGCTCGTCCTGGATCTTCTTGAGCGCGCCGAGGTAGTGCGGGTCGTAGATGTCGCCACGGGTGTTCTCGACGACGATGCGCAGGGAGTTGCCCAGCCCGCGAAGATCGGCGCGGTGTTCGAGATAGTTCTGGATGTAGGGATGGCTCTGCGGAATCATCTTCTCGAAGCTGGCGTTGAGGCTCAGCTTCGTCGCGGCCACCAGGCCCAGCAACAGCGTGACCAGGGCGCAGACGACGATCACCGCGAACCGGTGATTGAAAACCAGCCGTTCGAGGCGCGATCCGGAGCCGGTGTCGAACTGGGCGAGCGATATCGGCCCGGACAGGTCGGCGTGCGTAGTGGGGGTGTGCATGGGAGTTCCCGGACTGCCCGCTCAGGGCAGCGAAAGTGATTGGGCGCCGCGCGGCCCGGCGATGACGAGCCTGCCCCCGGCGGCCGTCGCCACCGCCGCGGCAGGTACCGCGCGTTCGACGGGCACGGGCGCGAAGCTCGCGCCGTCGTCGCTGCTGGCCAGCACGTGGCCCGCCTGGCTGACGATGAAGATGCGGCGGTCGGCTTCCTGCGCGCTGGCCGTCAGGCCGACCTGCAGGCCCGTGGGGATCTGCTGCCAGTTGCGCCCGCCGTCGGTGCTGCGCAGCACCGTGCCGCGCAGGCCGTGTGCGATGACGGCGCGCGCATGGCCGGTGACGCCGAACAGGGTGCCCTTGTAGGGCGTTTCGAGCGCGCGAAAGCGCGTGTCGCCGCGATCGAGCTTGAGCAGCAACCCCTGCTCGCCGGCGATGTAGACGTCGGAACCGATGCCCCGCACCGCGTAGAGGTGCAGCCCCTTCGGGTTGTCGACGGCATGCAGCCACGGTTCCCAATGGCCCCCGCCGTCGGCGGTGTGCAGCACCAGTCCGAATGCGCCGACGACGAAGCCGTTGGATGCATCGCGGAACCAGACGTCGAGCAGCGGATTCTCGGCGCCTTGCACCCCGAACCGCCGGGCTTCCTCGAGGAGCGCCGCGGCACGCTTTGGGTCGTGGGCCGACAGGGCATCGGCTTCGCGCGCGTAGTACTGCACCATGGCATCGCCGACCTGCCGGCCGTCGAGCCGGCGCGTCCACGTCAGGCCGGCATCGGTGGTTTGCAGCACCACGCCATCGTGTCCCACGGCCCACCCGTTGGTGGCATCGGGGAAGGCGACGGCGACCAGGTCCGAGCTGACGGGCACCTGAGCCTGCTGCCAGCTCTTGCCGGCATCGTCGGAGGTGACGATGTGGCCGCGCTGACCCACCGCCACGAGGCGGCTGCCGGCGTTGGCGAGCCCATTGAGCAATGCACGCGATGCGAGCGGACTCTTCATTGCCGGTGTATCCAGCGCGTCGCGCCAGGCCGTGTCCGCGGCGGCCTGCACGGCCCATGTCGCGGCGCAGGCGGCGATCGCCAGGGCCAGGAGGCGGCAGCCCGTCGTGACTCGCTTCGCGTTCATCGGCGAGTCTCGTTCAGCGAACACCGGAGCCGGCGAGCGAATCGGCGGTCCATTCGCGGTCGCCCAGCGCCTTGGTGTGGCGAAGGCCGCCGGTTTCGGCGATGTAGCCGGTCAGCGAATAGATGCGCGAGACGAAGTCGTAGTGGCCGAACATGTCGGTGTACGGCGCCGGCAGGTCGTAGCTGGGCGCCATGTAGGCGAATCCGGCGCGATAGAGCTGGCCGCGGGCGTCATAGTTGTCCGATGCCAGTGCCGCCCACGAGTCCTCGTCGAGGTAGAAGGTGCGCTTGCTGTAGACATGGCGCTTGCCCTCGCGCAGGGTCGCTTCCACCACCCACACGCGGTGCAGTTCCCAGCGCACCAGGTCCGGGTTCAGGTGATTGGGCTTGAGCAGGTCGTCCTGCCTGGACTGGTACACCGCGCCGTAGGCGTTGTAGGGCACGACCATCTCCTTCTTGCCCACCAGCTTGAAATCGAAGCGGTCCATCGAGCCGTTGAAGATGAAGGTGTCGTCGAAGGTCGTGGCGCCCGCGGTGCCCGGGTTGGGCGTGTCGTGGGACAGGTCGGGGGCGACCTTGACGCGGCGCTGGCCGGGCAGGTAGCTCCAGGCGCGGCGGTCCTTCTGGCCCATGTCCAGGGGGTCGACGATCAGCAGGGCCTCACCGGCGCGGCGCGCCGGTCCGGTGTAGGCGAGCTTGATGCGCCAGTAGGTGTCCGCGGTGCTCCTGGCCGTGTCCCAGAAGGGGAAGTCCTGCACGCTCATCCCTTCGGTGGCCAGTGCCGGCCGTCCGTTGGCATCGACGTTCAGGTTGCGGTACTTGGCCTCGTAGCTCTGGCCGTTGAACCGCACGAGGTGGTTCCACATGGCCTCGTAGCCGTCCTTGGGAATCGGGAACGGGAATCCGGCGTGAGCGCCTTCGATCGAGCGCCCTTCGTTGACCGTCTTGGCCTGCAAGGCGCCTGCCGCGGTGTTGTCGGTGACGAACTTCGGAAAGGCGACGGTGCGGTGCGTCGGATAGACGTCGACGCGGAAGCTCGGGTACTTCTGCAGCAGCGCCTTGGTGCCGTCGGTCAGGTGGTCGGCATGCTCGGCCATGTTCTTGGCGTCGATCACGAGCCGCGGCTTTTCGCCGGCGAAGGGGTCCGGCCGGATGCCGTCGCCTGCCTTGTAGCCGCCGGGGGCGCTCTTCAGGCCGCCGGTGTAGGCGGGAATGGTGCCGTCCTTGTTGGCGCCCTTGTCCGCGCCGACGGGCGTGAGCGTGGTGCCGAGCGCCTTGGCCTCGTCGGCGGTGATGGCCGCCTGGGCGGCAAGGCCTGTCGATGCGGCGACGAAGCCGGCAAGGAGCGAGTGGGAGAGTTTCATGATCGGAGGATCCTCAGAAGGTGGTCTTGAAGGTGAGGCTCAGGAAACCGCGGTCCTTGAGCAGGGTGGTGAAGCCGTTCTGCGCGGTGACGGCGAATCCGTTGTCCTTGTAGCGGCCGACGTAGTCGATGTATTTCAGGTCGAAGCGGTATTTCTGGCGGACGTCGACACCCAGGCCGACGCTGTAGTTGCCGTTGCCCTGGTTGCCGCCGAAGACCGTCGGCGCGTTGCCGCTGAGACCCACGGCATAGGTGAGCGGTGCCGACAGGTCGATGCCGGGAAAGACCTGGAACCAGGTCGGCGTGAACGAGAAGCCGGCGCCGAAGTAGTTCTTGGTCGTGCAGCCGTCCCACTTGTCCTTGCCGATGCAGGGCGCGAAGCCCTCGGCGAAGAACAGGTTCTGGCCGCTGCGGACCTTGCCCCAGCTCGCCCAGACCAGCTCGGCGGCCCAGGAAGCGGTGTCGAAGAGGGCGGTCTTCGGCACGACGCCGACGGCATTGACGAGGCCGTGGTAGGTGTCGCCGCGCGGTCCCTTGGTGTCGCCCTGCGCGGGCAGGCCGGGCGCGATGCCGAGCACCGTGCTGTTCAGCGGCGTGTTGTGGCGCAAGGACAGCTCGGAGCCGACGCTGATGCCGCCGATGTTCTTGGCCAGGCTGACGCCGTACAGGTCGATGCCGTCGGCGTAGATCAGGTTGTAGCGGCTGATGCCCGGCCCGACGCGCGTCAGGAAGGTCTGCGGCAGCTTGTCCGAGAACCTGCGGTAGTAGACGCCCATGGTGCCGTCGAGCCATTCGGGGCTCCAGCGGGTGGACAGGCCACCCTCCTGGCCGCGCTGCTTGGGGTCCGACGGCGCGCCGCGCTGGGCGAAGCCCAATGCCGGCGAGATGAACTGGCGGTCGGGTCCGTTGAAGGCGAAGTCCACGGGACCGAGGTAGGTGCCGCCTTCAGGGTAGCGAAAGGACTCCCACTCCAGCATGTACTGCGCGGCGACCGAGACGGTGTCGGTGAGTTGCGCCTGCATCGAAAGCTGGTTCAGCGGCCGGAACAATTCCTTCGCTTCCACGCCGGGCGTTGCAAAGCCCTTCTGGAGGTCCAGCGGGTTCTGCGCGTAGGCGATGCCGTTCAGGTTGCCGCCAAGGAACAGGGATTCGCCCCAGTACAGCGAATGACTTCCCAGCTTGGCATTCACCGGTACCTCCCCGATGTCGACGCCCCCGAAGACGAAGGCATCGAGCCACTCGCCCGACGGACCGCGGTAGTAGCGGTCGGTGTAGGGGCTGTACTTCTTGTTGACGTAGCTGGGGATGTTCGTGAAGGGCGGGAACGGGTTGGTCTTGCTGTTCGGGCCGTAGGCACCGTCGTACCAGCCGGCCGCGCTCACGCGCGCGCCGTAGCGCTTCATGTAGGTCAGGTCCAGTTCGCTCAGGAGGTCCAGCCGGTTCGCGACCGTTTGGCCGCGATCGAAGCTGTAGGTGCCTTCGTCCGCGATCACCGTGTTGCCGATCTTCTGGTCGCGGCTCTCGACGCGGTTCGCGTAGTTGTAGCGAACCGTGTTGTCCCACCGGATCGACACGTCGGGATTCCCCGTGTCGAATTCGAACGCACGTGCGCCGCCCGGTGCGAGCGTGACGAGGAGGATCGCAGCGGTCGTTGCTGCGATTCGGAAGGACGAGCGGGCTTGAGTGGATCCCGTCTTGCGTTTGGGGTGGTGCACGTGTTGACAGCTTCTTGGAGTGTGGGCGGGAACCCCCGGCTTGCAGGGATTGGGGAACGGGCGGAATTTTGTGGCTCGCGCCGTCGTACAACCCCCTCCCTGGTGGAGGGGGCAGGGGGGCGGGAAAGCCTCAACCGCGCCGGGAAGCTGTCAGTCCTGGAGCTCGGATACGGCGATCAGGGATGCCTGCGCATCGGCATCGCGGGGGCCGGTATAAAGTCGGTCTCCGATCCGAGGCAAGGTAACTCCATGGCAGTGCGAACAAACGAATGGGCGGCCAAGGTGCTGATGCTCCTCAAGGGCGGCAACACCGACGCGGCGCTCGCGCAGATCAAGGTCGCGCCGAGCGTGAAGGACATCCTTGCGCTCCAGGCGGCGCTGGCTCAGGTCCGCTTGCCCGGGCGCCGGCGCGACGTGGACGACACCATCCAGCAAAGCATCGACGCGCTGTCGGCGCCGCGCCTGCACCGCTCGCCCTGAGTCCCGACACGAATGAGGGCGCCGGCGGCGCGCGTCAAGGAAATGACCTGGATGCGGTCAGTCGCCCCTGGGTGAAGAGGTCGTCGTCAGATCATTGCCGATGCGTCTGGACACCTCGAGCGCGCATTGGCGCAGCGGCTTCGCGATGGCGCCCTCCCACGCGCTGTCGAACCTGGCGGCAGGGCCCATGACGAGGATGCCCAGCACGAGGTGTCCGGCCGAGTCGAAGACCGGGGCGCAAAGTGCGTCGATTCCCGGAATCGGCTGACCCAGGGAGCGCGACAGGCCGTGCTTGCGCGTCTCGGCCAAGGAAGTTTCGAGGGATTCGTGCGGATTGGCCGCCTCCGCGGCGGTGCCGTAGCTGAGCCGCGCGAGTTCATGCGACAAGAGGCGCTCAACGACCTTCGGCGGCATATAGGCCGCGAACAACCTTCCCGTCGCAGTGTTGGCCAGCGACATGACGGTCCCCGTGCGCAGGTTGACGTGCAGCGGCTCGATGGGCTCTTCCAGCCTCACGATCGTGGGCCCCAGATTTCCCCAGACCGCCACGGCGACGCTCTGTCCCGTGTCGTTCGCCAAGGCCTCTATCAACTGTGAAGCCTCCTTCACAGGGTCCATTCGCTGCAGCCGGGTGAGGCCCAGCTGCAACGCCAGCGGGCCCAGTTCGTAGTGCCCCGCATCGGTCTGCGTCACGAACCCGACCTTCAGAAAACTGACCATGTACGGATGCGCCTTGCCTGCCGTCATGCCGGCTGCCTTGGCCAGGTCTTTCAGAGGGACGGGGCGCACGTGTCGTGCCAGCTGCGAAAGCAGGGCGCTGCCGATTTCGATGGATTGAATGCCGCGCCGGCTCTTTTCCATGGGGGGACCACAAGACCAGAAAGTCCAAGTGTAGTCACAAGGGTCTCAAGATAATTGTGTATCTGTTCGATCTAATCGGATTGCTTGATATTATCGAATGAATTGACAATGATCAGACGGCATCTACAATCCGCCACCAAACCCCGACCCCCTTGGAGACACCACATGACTCAGGAAAACATCACTGTCGACGTGCTCGTCGTGGGCACCGGCGCATCCGGAATGGCGACGGCCGTGACCGCCGCGTCGCACGGGCTGAAGGTCCTGGTCGTCGAGAAGGAGGCGCGCTACGGCGGGACCACTGCGCGCTCAGGTGGCTGGCTCTGGATCCCGGGCACGCGCCTGGCCACCGAGCAGGGCATCCAGGAGCCGCCAGGCGCCGCCAAGGCCTATCTCAAGCACGAGACGACGACGCATTTCGACGAAAGGCGCGTGGACGCCTTCCTCGAGTTCGGACCCAAGGCGATCGACTTTTTCACGAAGAGAACCTGCGTGCAGTTCGACATGCCGCTGGCGTTCCCCGACTACCACGCGGAAGCGACGGGCGGACAGCCCGGCGGGCGTTCGATGGTGACGCGCCCGTTCAACGGCCGCGAGCTGGGGTCGCGCATCAAGCAGTTGGCGCCCCCGCTGCCGGAACTCACCGTGTTCGGAATGATGTTGGGCTCGGGACCCGAGATCAAACATTTCATGCGGGCCTTCAAGTCCCCGTCATCGTTTGCCTATGTCGCCAAGCGCCTGAGCAGGCACTTCCTCGACGTGCTCTCGCACGGTCGCGGCATGACGCTCACCAACGGCAACGCGCTCGCGGGCCGTCTGGCGAAGGCTGCCATGGACCTCGACATTCCCGTGTGGCTGTCCTCTCCGGTGAAGAAGCTGGTCGTTGAATTCGACAGCGTCGCCGGCGCCATGGTTCAGCACGAGGGAAAGACGGTGCGCGTCCACGCAAGGCGCGGCGTGGTCCTGGCATGCGGCGGCTTCCCGCACGACATCGAGCGCAGGAAGCAGCTGTTCCCGCATGCGCCGACCGGCAAGGAGCACTACTCCCCATCGCCCGAGACCAACACCGGCGACGGGCTGCGCCTGGCCGAGGCGGTGGGCGGGCGCGTCGATGGAACGATCCCGCATGCCGCGGCGTGGGTGCCGACGTCCGTCACAACCCGCAAGGACGGCTCGAAGGGTGTCATGCCCCACTTCATCGACCGCGCCAAGCCCGGCGTGATCGCCGTCACGCCAAAGGGCAAGCGCTTCACGAATGAAGGCAACTCGTACCACGACTTCGTTCAGGCGATGGTCAAGGCCTGCGAGGGCGAGCCTGAAGTTTCGGCGTGGCTGCTGTGCGACCACAAGGCGCTGCGCGGCTATGGCCTGGGCTGCGTCGCACCGTCTCCGCTGCCCATCGGCCGGCATCTTCGAAGCGGCTACCTGAAGCGTGGCGCCACCATCGGCGATCTGGCGAAGCAGATCGACATCGCACCGGCCACGCTGGAATCGACGGTCGCCGAGTTCAATGCGTCGGCGAGCACCGGAGACGACCCCGCCTTCGGGAAAGGCAGCAAGGCCTACAACCGCTACCAGGGCGACGCGCTCGTCACGCCGAATCCATGCGTTGCGCCTCTGCAAGACGGCCCCTACTACGCGATCAAGCTCGTCATCGGCGACATCGGCACCTTTGCCGGCTTGGTGACCGACGAAAGGACTCGCGTGCTCGACGCCACGCGCCAACCCATCAAGGGCCTGTATGCGGTCGGCAATGACGCCGCCAGCGTCATGGGCGGCAACTATCCCGGCGCCGGCATCACGCTCGGACCCGCCTTGACCTTCGGCTACCTCGCCGCCCTGCAACTGGCGCAGGCAGACATGACCGTCGAAGTCGCACCGAAGGTCGAGCGCCGCGAACCCGAGGCCATCTGCCGCGCCGCCTGAAGCGGACACGAACGGCACACCTCCAGGAAGACAGGACATGACATATCCAACTTCGGTCGCCCCTCGCTTGCTGGAAGGCCGGCTCGCGCTGATCACGGGTGCCGGCCAGGGCAACGGGCGGGCGCTGGCTCTCGGCCTTTCGCAGGCCGGCGCGCGCGTGATCGTCACCGACCTGAACGAGGCCACCGTCGAGGAAACCGCCAAGTCGGTCCGGATCGAGGGGGGCGCCGCATGGTCCTTCGTGCTCGACGTCACGTCGCCTGACGCATGCCGGGCGCTTGCACAACGCGTCGAAAAGGAGATCGGCGAGGTCGACCTCCTGGTCAACAACGCCGGCATCATCATCCGCGAGAACACGTCCAGCGCCGATGCCGAGGCGAACTGGAAGAAGACGATCGACGTCAACGTGCACGGGACATTCAACGTCACGCTGGCGTGGCTGCCGGCCCTCAAGGCGACAAAGGGAACGATCGTCAACATCGCCTCCATTGCAGCCTATGCGGGGCAGGCGGCCAGTCTCGGCTACTCGCCGTCCAAGGGCGCGATCAAGATGTTCACCCAGTCGTTGGCGCAGGAGTTGGCGCCCGCGGGCGTGCGCGTCAATGCCCTCGCACCGGGCGTCATCGAAACCCCGATGACCGCAGCCACCCGAGAAGACCCGGCGCGCCTGGCATCGTTCATGGGCCGCATTCCGATGGGCCGCGTCGGCCAGACGGAAGATCTGGTGGGTCCCGTGATCTTCCTGGCGTCCGACATGTCTCGCTACGTCACCGGCATCACCTTGCCTGTGGACGGCGGGTTCCTGGCGGCCTGAACCATTCATCCATCCAAAGGAAATTCCCCATGACCCAGACCAAGAAGTTCGCCAGCCAGGCCGATCTCGAAGAGAAGAAGATCACCTTCAGCCAGATTTCGGAGCATGCCTGGGCCTACACGGCCGAGGGCGACCCCAACACCGGCATCATCATCGGCGACGACTGCGTGCTGGTGGC
>NZ_JBFREQ010000037.1:0-59841 GCF_052114385.1 Variovorax sp. M-6
ACGCCCTTTTCCTTCAGGCGCACCGCCTCTTCGACCGCGATCTCGTCGAAGGGGTTCATGCTCATCTTCACGTTGGCAATGTCGACGCCGGTGCCGTCAGACTTGACACGCACCTTGACGTTGTAGTCGACGACCCGCTTGACGGGGACCAGGATCTTCATGGGGGTTGCTCCTTCGGTTCTGGAATTACTCGAGCTTGGCGCCCGATTGCTTGATCAGGCGTTCCCAGACCGGGCGCTCCTGCTTGTAGGCGGCCGCGAAGGCCTCGGGCGAGCTGTCCTTGATCTCGAAGCCCATCGCCGCGACCTTCGCCTGCACGTCGGGCTGCTGGGTCGCCTTGCGCACTTCGTCGGCGAGGCGTTGCACGATGGGCTTGGGCGTCTTGGCCGGCACCGCGATGGCGAGCCAGCCGGTGACACGGTAGGCCTCGTCCTTGAGGCCCTGCTCGGCCAGGGTCGGCACGTCGGGCAGCGTGCTCATGCGGCGCTCGCCGGTCACGCCGATCGCCTTGAGCTTGCCGGCCTCGATGTGCGGCTTGGCCACCAGCGCGCTGGCATAGGCCATCTGGATCTGGCCGCCGATCAGGTCCTGCAGCATCGGCGCCTCGCCCTTGTAGGCCACGTGGTTCATGTCGGCCTGCTGCGTCAGGCTCATGTGGGCGCCGGCCAGGTGCGGGTAGGCGCCCACGCCGTAGGAGCCGTAGGCCACCTTGCCCTTGTTCGCGCTCACGTACTTGAGCAGCTCGGGGCCGGTCTTGGCCGGCACGCTCGGATGCACGACCAGCACCAGCGGCGCCATCGCGATCTGGTAGACCAGCGTGAGGTCGCGCTGCGCGTCGTAGGGCAGCTTCTCGTACAGGAACTGGTTGGTCATGAGCGAATTGCTCAGCGACAGCACGATGGTGTAGCCGTCCGGTGCGGCCTTGGCGACCGCGTCGGTGCCGATGATGCCGGCCGCGCCAGGCTTGTTGTCGATGATCACGGGCTGGCCCAGGCCGGCCGCCATCTTCTCGCCGATCACGCGCGCCAGCACGTCGGTGGCGCCGCCGGCTGCGAAGGGCACGACCATCTTGATCGGCTTGGTCGGATAGGTCTGCGCCTGGGCGGGCGCGAGGGCGCACAGCGCGGCAGCCGAGGCGGCTGCGCAAAGCCATGTGCGGCGGTTCGAGGGGTGGGGGTTCATGGGGTGTCTCCCGTTCGTTGCTTGAGAAATGTGGGGGGTCTATTGCAGGACGACCTGCGTCTTGAAGGGCAGCCGGCCCAGCGCCTGCTGCAATTGCTGCTGCAGCGCTTCGGCCTGCGGTCCGGTGGCCGACGCGTCGACGATCACCTTGAGCGCGCTGTCGCCGTCGGCCTGCACCTGCGGCCGGGCCGCGGCGGCGAGGCCCATGGCGGCGCAGGCCTCCTCGACCAGCACCGCAGCCACCTGGCGCGCGGCCAGCGCGCGCAGTTCGGGCTTGTAGATCTTGCCGACGTTGGTCATCGGCATGCTCTCGATCACGGTCACCGAGCGCGGCTTGGCCGGCGCCTCGTCGACCCGTTCGGCCGTGAAGGCCAGCAGCTCGGCCTCGGTCGCCCACGCGCCCGGCACCAGCGTCGCGAACACCACCGGGAGCTCGCCGGCATAGGCGTCCGGTGCACCGACCGCGGCGCAGAGCTGGACCGCCGGATGGGCGCCGAGCGCATCCTCGATCACCTTGGGATCGATGTTGTGGCCGCTGCGGATGATCAGGTCCTTCGAGCGGCCGCTGAGGTTGAGCCGCCCCTCGCCGTCGATCCATCCGAGGTCGCCGGTGGCGAGCCAGCCGTCGGCCGTGAAGGCCTTCGCGTTGTCGGCCGGATCGACGAAGCCCGAGAACAGGTTGGGCGACTTGAACAGCACCATGCCCTGCTCGCCGGGCGGCAGCTCGCGCTCGCTGGCATTGCCCTGCTCGTCGAGCGCCACGATGCGCAGTTGCGAATAGGGCAGGCGGAAGCCGACGCAGCCCGCGGGTCCAACCACGCCCGGTGGCGTGATGGTCGAGATGCCCGCCATTTCGGTCATGCCCAGGCTCTCGTGCACGTGCAGGCCGAACAGGCGCTCGAAGCGCGCGGCGAGTTCCGGCGCCAGCACCGCGGCGCCGGTGCGGCAGTAGTTGATCGAGGAGATGTCGGCGCCGGCCAGCGGCACGTTGGCCAGTGCCGCGAGCACGGTGGGCACCGCCGACAGCGAGGTCGGCCGGTATTTCTCGACCAGCCGCCAGTAATTGGCCAGCACCTCCTTGTTGCGCAGCAGCGCGGTGGTCGGGATGATCACCTCGACGCCGGCCGACAGCGAGGCCAGCGAAGCCGGCAGCACGCCGGCCACATGGAACAGCGGATAGCCGTTGATCGAGACGTCGTTCGGTCCCTGGCCCGCGAGCTTCACGCTGGCCCAGGCGGTGAACACCTGCGCGCCGTGGCTGTGGCGCGCCAGCTTGGGTGCGCCGGTCGTGCCGCCGGTGTGGAAGTAGGCGGCGATGTCGGAGGCCGCGATGTCGCGCCCGCTCACCAGGCGGTCGTCCGGTTCGGCCGCGCGCAGGGCGGCGAAGTCGGCCACGCCCTCGGGCAGGGCGCCGGCGCTGCCCGGCGCCTCGTCGTGCGGCGCCACCCGCAGCACCGTCGTGAGCGTGGGCACCTGGCCGCGCAGGCGCATCGCCTTGGACCACATGCCGGACTCGGCGTCCGAGCCGTAGGCGATCAGCACCTTGGCGCGGCCCGCCGTCATCAGCGAGACCAGCTTCTCGTCGGTCAAGAGCGGATTGAGCGGCTGCACGATGGCGGCCGCGGCGCCGCCCCACAGCGCCAGGTGGTACTCGAGGCAGCCCGGCAGCAGCACGGCCACCGCGTCCCCGGGGCCGACGCCGAGCCGGTGCAGCAGGTTCGCCGTCCGGTGGATGCCGGCCAGCAGTTCGGCAAAGGACCAGCGGATCGGTTCGTYGGCCGGATCGGCCGTGCGCAGGAAGGTCAGCGCGGTCTTGTCGCCGAAGGCCGCGCCGGCGTTGCGGAAGATCTCGTAGGTGCTGCGGACCGTGAGCGCTTCCGACAACGGGACGGCCTCGAGACGACGGATGTCCTCGAGGCTGCGGATCGGAAACGATGCGCTGAAGGGCGCTGCGGCCCGGGGTTCGCTGCTGGGGCTCATGGCTGCCGTCTCCTGGTGTCGTTGTCGTCGAATCATGCGCCGGGTCCGGTGCCGGCGACTGAGGGACCTACTGGTTCTTGATGTTGTTGTCGCGGATCACCTTGCCCCAGCGCTCGTAGTCCTGGCGCATGCGCTGGCCCATCTGCTCGGGCGTCTGGAAGGCGGCGAAGGTGCCGACACCTTCGAGCTTCTGCTGCACCTCCTTGTCGGCCAGCGCCTTCTGCAGCTCGGCATTCAGGCGGGCGATCACGTCCTTGGGCGTCCCGGCCGGGGCCAGCATACCGCCCCACGAGGTGGCGTCGAAACCGGGGAAGCCTTGTTCGGCCACGGTCTTCACGTCGGGCAGCAGGCTCAGCCGCTTGGACGAGCCGACCGCGATGGCGCGCAGCGCGCCCGAGCGGATGTGCGGCAGCACCGCGATCAGGTCCGAGAACATCATCGGCACCTGGCCGCCGATCAGGTCGGTCACGGCCGGCGCACTGCCGCGGTAGGGCACGTGCTGCATGTCGAAGCGGCCGGCGGTCTTGAGCATCTCGGTCGTCAGGTGGCCGAAGCTGCCGTTGCCGGCGGTCGTGTAGTTCAGCTTGCCGCCGTCGGCCTTGGCCCTGGCGATCAGCTCCGGCAGTCCCGTGACCTCGGGCATCGCCTTGGGGTTCACGACCATCACGATCGGCAGGTCGTAGGTGGTGCCGACCGGCGTGAAGTTCTTGAAGATGTCGTAGCTGGTGGGGCCGTAGAGGTGGCCCGCCAGCAGCGTCGGCGTGGCCAGCATCACGAGCGTGTAGCCGTCGGGTGCCGCCTTGGCCGCGGTGGCCGCGCCGATGGTGCCCGAAGCGCCGCCGCGGTTGTCGATCAGCACCGGCTGCTTGAGCCCGAGCGCCATCTTCTGGCCGATGATGCGGGTCGCGACATCGGTCGGGCCGCCGGCCGGGAAGGGCACGATGATGGTGATCGGCTTGGCCGGAAAGGCCTGGGCGAAAGCCGTGCCTGCGAGGAGCGGCAGTGCGAGGGCAAGCAGGGCGCGGCGCGCGGGGTTGCGGATGGAGGAGGGAAGGCGCAAGGACATCGGGTTCGGTTCGATGGCGTCAGAGGACGCCGTTGGATTTCAGTTGGGAGAGCTTGTCGTCGGACAGCCCGAGCAGCGACTGCAGCACCTCGTGCGTGCCTTCGCCGAGCTGCGGCGGCGCATTGCGCACCGGCAGCCGCTCGCCGTCGAAGCGATAGGGCGGCGCCAGCACGTTGACCTTGCCGGCCACCGGATGCGGCTGCGTGGTCACGAGTCCGGCATCGGTCGCGCGCTTCGAATTGAGCGCTTCGAGCAGGCCGAGCACCTCGCCGCAAGGGATGCCCGAACGGGTCAGCTGGTCGAGCAGGGCGCGGCGCTTGCGCTTGCCGAGCTCGCGGTTGATCTCGGGCATCAGCGCCTCGCGGTTCGCCGAGCGCAGGATGTTGGTCTTGAAGCGCTCGTCGGCCGCCAGGTCGGGCCGCTCGATCACCTCGGCGCAGAAGCGCGCGAACTGGCTGTTGTTGCCGACCGTGATCACCAGCGGGCCGTCCTCGGCGTCGAACACGCCGTAGGGCACGATCGACGGATGGGCATTGCCGTAGCGCGGCGGGTCCTCGCCCAGCAGCAGCGCCTCGAGGCCGTAGTAGGCCGTGATCATCAGGCCGCAGTCGAACAGCGCCATCTCGACATGGCGGCCGCGGCCGGTCTTCTGGCGTTCGAACAGGGCCGCGAGGATGGCCTGCGCCGAGTACATGCCGGTGAACAGGTCGACCGCCGCGACGCCGAACTTCAGCGGCGGCTGGTGGGCCTCGCCGTTGAGCGCCATCAGGCCGGCCTCGCCCTGCACGACCAGGTCGTAGCCGGGGCGCGCGGCCTCGGGGCCGGTGCGGTCGTAGCCCGAGATCGAGCAGTAGACCAGGCCCGGGTTGATCTCTCGCAGCGCCTCGTAGCCGAGGCCGAGCTTGTCGATGCCGCCGAACTTGAAGTTCTGGATCAGCACGTCGCTCTTCTTCGCCAGTTCGCGCACGATCTCCTGGCCTTCCGGCGTCTGCAGGTCGATGCCGATCGAGCGCTTGTTGCGGTTGACGCTGTTGAAGTAGGCGGTCTCGGTGTTGCCGACGCGCAGGCCCCAGTCGCGCGTGTCGTCGCCGCGCGCCGGATGCTCGACCTTGATCACTTCGGCGCCGAAGTCCGCGAGCACCATGCCGCACCAGGGGCCGGCGAGGATGCGCGAGAGGTCGAGCACGCGGACGCCCGCGAGCGGAAGGGCGCCGTTCATCGGGTGGCCTCCTTGCCGAGTGCGATGTAGCGCTGCAGGTGGTGGTCCTCGTCGCCCAGTTCATGGTCGATCATCACGAGGCGCTTGGCGTAGTGGGCCAGCGGCAGTTCCCAGGTCATGCCGATGCCGCCGTGCAGCTGGATGCTCTCCTCGGCGACGAGCGTGCCGATGCGGCCGATGCTGAACTTGGCCGCCGACAGCGCGCGCTCGCGCGTGACGCGGTCGGCATCGATCGCCGCCGCCGCGTTGATCACGGCCGAGCGCGCCTGCTCGATCTCCAGCAGCAGGTCGGCCATGCGGTGCTGCAGCGCCTGGAAGCTGCCGATCAGCAGGCCGAACTGCTTGCGCGTGCGCAGGTACTCGAGGGTGGCGGTCTTGGCCGCTTCCATGGCGCCGAGCGATTCGGCGCAAAGGGCCAGCAGGCCGCGCCCGATGGCACGCTCGAGCGTGGCGTGGCCCTGGCCTTCGATGCCGAGCAGGGCGTCGGCGCCGAGCTTGACCTGGTCGAAGGCGAGCTCGGCCACGCGGCCGCCGTCGATGGCCGGGCAGTCGCGCAGCGCGAGGCCCGGCGTCTTCGCCGGCACCAGGAACAGCGAGATGCCGGCCTCGTCGTCGACCGCGCCCGAGGTGCGGGCCGAGACCACGAACAGCTGCGCCTGCGCGCCTTGCGCAACGACCGCCTTGGCGCCGTTCAGCACCCAGCCGTCGCCGCTGCGTTCGGCGCGCGTCTGCAGGCGCGCGAGCTCGTAGTGGCCCTGCGGCTCGTCGTGCGCGAGCGCCGCGAGGGTGGTGCCGCCGATGATCTCGGCCAGCAGGCCCTTCTGCGCCGCGTCGCCCGCGGCCGAGATCGCCTCGCCGGCCATCACGGCGCCCAGCAGCGGTTCGACCACCAGGCCGCGGCCCAGCGCCTCGAAGACCACGGCGATGTCGAAGCCGGCGCCGCCGAAGCCGCCATCGGCCTCGCTGAACAGCGCGCCGATCACGCCGAGTTCGGCGAACTGGCGCCAGATGTCGGGGCTGAAGCCTTGCGGCGACTTCGCGATGCGGTCGCGCGTCTCGAAGGCGTACTGCTCGGCGATGAAGCGGTTCAGGCTGTCGGCGAGCATGCGCCGGTCTTCGGTGTGTTCGAAGTTCATGGCTTTACCTTCAGAGGCCGAGAATCATCTTGGAAATGATGTTCTTCTGGATTTCATTCGAGCCGCCGAAGATCGACAGCTTGCGGTTGTTGAAATAGCGCGCCGCCGCAGGGGCCGCATACGCGGGGCCGAACGGAACGCCGTCGAAGCCTTCCTCCAGCGCCTCGGCCACGAAGGGCCGGGCATACGGGCCCATCGCGCGCCGCGCCAGCGAGGAGATCTCCTGGCGGATCTCGGTGCCGCGGATCTTGAGCATCGAGCTCTCGGCGCCCGGCACGCCACCGCCGGCCACGGCCGCGATCACGCGCAGATTCGTGGTCTTCATGTTTTCCAGATCGATCTCGACGCGCGCCATGCGGGCGGCGAAAGCCGGGTCTTCGGCAAGCGGCCGACCGTTTTTCGTCTGCTTCGCGGCGATCGCCTTGAGCTGCTCCATCGCGGCCACCGAGAAGCCGACGCCGGCGATGTTGGTGCGCTCGTAGGTCAGCAGGAACTTGGCGCAGGTCCAGCCCTTGTCTTCCTCGCCGACCAGGTTCTCGGCCGGCACGCGCACGTCGGAGAAGAACACCTCGTTGACCTCGTGCTCGCCGTCGAGCGTGATGATCGGGCGCACCTCGACGCCGGGCGACTTCATGTCGATCAGGAGGAAGCTGATGCCCTCCTGCTTCTTGGCTTCGCGGTTGGTGCGCACCAGGCAGAAGATCATGTCGGCGTGCTGGCCCAGCGTGGTCCAGGTCTTCTGGCCGTTGACGACGTAGTGGTCGCCCTGGGCGTCGACGCCGCGCACGGCCTGTGTCTTGACCGAGGCCAGGTCGGAACCCGCGCCGGGCTCCGAGTAGCCCTGGCACCACCAGTCGGAGCCGTCGAGGATGCGCGGCAGCCAGTGGCGCTTCTGCGCTTCGTTGCCGTACTTGATCAGCACCGGGCCGAGCATGTTGACGCCGAAGGGCACGATGCGCGGCGCATGGGCCAGCGCGCATTCGTTCTCGAAGATGAACTTCTCGACCGCGGTCCAGCCCGGGCCGCCGTACTGTTCGGGCCAGTGGTTCGCGAGCCAGCCGCGGGCGTTGAGGATGGCGTGCCATTCCTGCATGTCGGCCTTGGACAGATGCTTGCCGGTGGCGACCTGGGTCGAAAGGCGAGCGGGCAGCTTGTCGGCCAGGAAGGCGCGCACCTCGCTGCGGAAGGCTTCTTCTTCGGGGGTGAAATTCAGGTCCATGGCAAGTCTCAGTAGATTTCGAACAGGCCTGCCGCGCCCATCCCGCCGGCAATGCACATCGTCACCACCGCGTACCTGGCGCCGCGGCGCTTGCCTTCGATCAGCACGTGGCCGGCGAGCCGAGCGCCGGTCATGCCGAACGGATGGCCGATGGAGATCGCGCCGCCGTCGACGTTGAGCCGCTCGGACGGAATGCCCAGCTTCTCTTGGCAGTAGATCGACTGCGAGGCGAAAGCCTCGTTGAGCTCCCACAGGTCGATGTCGTCGACCTTGAGGCCGTGGCGCGCCAGCAGCTTGGGCACCGCGAACACCGGGCCGATGCCCATCTCGTCGGGCTCGCAGCCGGCCACGGCCAGCCCGCGGAAGGCACCGAGCGGCTGGAGGTTGGCGCGCTCGGCGTCCTTGGCTTCCATCAGAACGCAGGCCGAGGCGCCGTCCGACAGCTGCGAGGCGTTGCCGGCGGTGACGAACTTGTCCTCGCCCATCACCGGCTTCAGCTTGGCGAGCGCCTCGTAGGTGGTGCCGCGGCGGTTGCAGTTGTCTTCCGTGGCGGTGACTTCTCGGTAGCTGACCTCCTTGGTGTCCTTGTCGGTCACGGCCATGGTGGTCGTGCACGCCACGATTTCTTCCTTGTAGCGGCCGGCGAGCTGCGCCTCCTCGGTCTTGCGCTGACTCTCGGCCGAGAAGCGGTCCTGCGCTTCGCGGCTGATGTCGTAGCGCTTGGCGACGACGTCGGCGGTATCGATCATGGCCATGTACAGATCGGGCTTGTGCGCGAGGATCCACGGGTCGAGCGTCGTGTCGCCTCCGTCGCTGGGGCTGCGGCCACGGATCTGCGAGATGCTCTCGACGCCGCCGGCGATCATTGCCGGCGCGCCGTCGACCACGATGCGGCCCGCCGCCATCGCGATCGCCTGCAGGCCCGAGGCGCAGAAGCGGTTGACCGTGGTGCCGGCGATCGAGATCGGCAGGCCGGCGCGGATGACGCTCTGGCGCGCGATGTTGCGGCCGGTCGTGCCTTCGGGGTAGCCGCAGCCGAGGATCGCGTCCTCGATCAGGGACGGATCGAGCCCCGAGCGCTCGACCGCGGCGCGCACCGCGAAGGCGGCCAGCGTGGCGCCGGAGGTGATGTTGAATTCGCCGCGGTGCGCCTTGGTGAGCGGGGTGCGGGCGGTGGAAACGATGACGGCTTCGCGCATGGCGTGTCTCCTGGAATGGGCTTGGGCGTTTACTCGGATTTGTTCAGGCTGGCGAAATCGGCACCGCGTTCGACCAGCTCGACCAAGAGCGGCGAGGGCTTCCAGAACACCGGGTCCTGCTTGGCGAATTCCTGGATGTCGGCCAGCACCTTCGGCAGGCCCACCATGTCGGCGTACTTCATCGGGCCGCCGCGGAAGCGCGGGAAGCCGTAGCCGTAGAGGAAGGTGACGTCGACGTCGAGCGGCCGCAGCGCGATGCGCTGGTGCACGACGTTGGCGCCCTCGTTGATCATCGCGGCCATGTAGCGGCGCATGATTTCGTCATCCGTGAAGGTGCGCGGCGCGACGCCGGCGCGCTGGCGCTCGGCACCGATGATCGCCAGCACTTCAGGGTCGGGCTGGCCGGTGCGTGCGCCCTCGGGGTAGAGGTAGTAGCCGCGCTGGGTCTTCTGGCCGAACCAGCCGCGCTCGCAGATGCGGTCGGCCACCTGCACGTAGCGCGCCTTGGGGTCGCGCGTGGCGGCCTTGCGCTTGCGCGTGGCCCAGCCGATGTCGCCGCCGGCCAGGTCGGCCACCTGGAACGGGCCCATCGGGTAGCCGAAGTCGCGCACCGCCTGGTCGATCTGATAGGGCGAGGCGCCGTCCTCCATCATGTGGTCGGCCGCCTGGCGATAGACCGCGAGGATGCGGTTGCCGATGAAGCCGTCGCAGACGCCGGCGCGCACCGGCACCTTCTTGAGCTTCTTCGCGAGCTCGAAGCCGGTCGCGACCACGTCGGCGCTGACCTTGGCGGGCACCACGATCTCGAGCAGCTTCATGATGTTGGCCGGCGAGAAGAAGTGCAGGCCCACCACGTCGCCGGGGCGCGAGATGCTGGCGGCGATCTGGTCGATGTCGAGGTAGGAGGTGTTGGTCGCCAGCACGGCGCCGGGCTTGCAGACCCGGTCGAGTTCGGCGAAGACGGCCTTCTTGACGTCCATCTCCTCGAACACGGCCTCGACCACGATGTCGACCTGCGCCAGGGCGTCGTAGGCGGTCGAGCCCGAGAAGCGCGCCATCACGGCGGCCTTGGCTTCGGGCGTCATGCGGCCCTTCTGGATCAGGCCGTCGTAGACCTTCTCGACGTGGGCGCGGCCGCGCGCCAGGCTGGGCTCGTCGCGCTCGATCATCGTGACCGGCATGCCGGCGTCGAGCATCGCCACCGCGATACCGGCACCCATGGTGCCGCCGCCGACGATGCCGGCGGTGTTCAGCGGGCGCGGCTGGGCGGCCTTGGTCTCGGGCGCCTTCAGCACTTCGCGCTCGGCGAAGAAGGCGTGGATCAGGCCGGCGCGCTGCGGGCTGTCGATGCACTGCAGGAACAGCTGGCGTTCCAGCGCCATGCCGTCGGCGAAAGGTTGCGTCAGCGCGGCCCCCACGGCCTCGATGATCTTCAGCGGCGAGAACAGGCCGCGGCTCTTCTTGGCGGTGTCGGTGCGCGCGGCTTCGAGCGCGGCGCGGCTGGCTTCGGTGTCGGCCAGCGCCTGCGCATCGCGCGTGCGGCGCACGGGCGCCTTGGCGGCGGCCAGTTCCTGGGCGTAGGCGAGGCCCGGGGCCAGGGCCTCGCCGCCTTCGGCCAGCCGGTCGATCAGGCCCAGCGCCAGCGCTTCCTTGGCGCTGGCGTGGCGGCCGCTGAGGATCAGGTCGAGCGCGGCCTTGGCGCCGATCAGGCGCGGCGCACGCTGGGTGCCGCCCGAGCCGGGCAGCAGGCCCAGCGCGACTTCGGGCAGGCCGAGCTTGGCCGAGCCCACCGCCAGGCGGTAGTGCGCCGACAGCGCGATCTCCAGACCGCCCCCGAGGGCTGCGCCCTGGATCGCGGCCACCACGGGCTTGCTGCAGTTCTCGATGGCTGCGCACACCTCGGGCAGCGAGGGCGGCTGCGGCGTCTGGCCGAACTCGCGAATGTCGGCGCCGGCGATGAAGTTGCGCCCCGCGCCCACGATCAGCACCGCCTTGGCGCCGTCGTCGGCCTCGGCCGCGGCGATTGCCGCCGCCAGCCCGCGCCGGACGTCGACGCCGAGCGCGTTCACCGGGGGATTGTCGATCGTGACGACCAGCACATCGGCTTGGCGCTCGAAGCGCACAGGCACGGACGAAGGAAGGGTGGGAGATGCGGCCATGGTGATTGGTCTCCGTGAGCGAACCGGAACGGTTCCTTGAGGGTGAACCCGGCATTCTTGATCCGGCCCACGGCTTTGACAATTGCATTGCTGGTTGACAGACTGTCAAAGCATTTTTGACAAAATAGCCCCATGGACCTGCAATCGCTGACCCTGCTTGTCGAAATCCTCGACGCCGGCAACCTGAGTGCCGCCGCGCGCCGCCTCAACATGAGCCGCGCCAACGTGAGCTACCACCTGAACCAGCTCGAACGCTCGGTCGGTGCGCAGCTGGTGCGGCGCACCACGCGGCGGGCCGAGGCGACCGAGATCGGCCTGCGGCTGTACCAGCACGGCCTCGCGATCCAGGGCGAGCTGCTGGCGGCGAAAGAGTCGGTGACCACGCTGGGCCAGGGGCTGCAGGGCCGCGTGCGGCTCAGCGTGCCCAGCGGCTACGGCCAGCTCGTGATGTCCGGCTGGCTGATCGAGTTCAAGCACCAGTACCCGGGCATCGTGCTCGACGTGCTGTTCGAGAACCGCATCGAGGACCTGCTGCGCGACGAGGTCGACATCGCGATCCGTGTCATGGCCGAGCCGCCCCAGAACCTGGTGGCGCGCGAGCTCGGTCCGGTGCGCTACGTGGCTTGCGCATCGCGCGGCTACGCCGAGGCCCACGCCCTGCCGACCCAGCTCGACCAGTTGCAGGGTGCGCCGGTCGTGACCTCGGCGGTGATCGGCCGGCAGCTGCGCGTGTCGGCCTACCAGGGCGAGGAGCGGCGCGAGGTGATCCTCGAGCCGACGCTGATCTCGGAGAACTTCCTGTTCCTGCGCCAGGCCGTTCTTGCGGGCCTGGGCATCGGGCTGGTGCCCGACTACGTGGTGCAGGACGATCTGCGCCGCGGCGAGGTCGTGACCACCCTCGACGACTGGCGGCTCAGCATCTTCGGCACCCAGATGTTCATGCTCTACATGCCGAACCGCCAGCACACGCGGGTGGCGCGGACCTTCATCGATTTCATCCTCGAGCGGGCGCGCGGCACGGCGGACACGATGGGACAATCCGTCCCATGACAAGCCCCGCCGACACCCTCACCCTCACCCGCCCCGACGACTGGCATCTCCACGTGCGCGATGGCGCCGCGCTCCAGGCCGTGGTGCCGCACTCGGCGCGCCAGTTCGGCCGCGCGCTGATCATGCCCAACCTGCGCCCGCCGGTGACCACCGCTCAGCAGGCGCTGGACTACCGCGCCCGGATCCTCGAGGCGGTGCCGGCCGGCCTGCGCTTCGAGCCCGTCATGTCGCTCTACCTGACCGACAAGCTGCCGCCCGAAGAGATCGAACGCGCGGCGGCGGCCGGGGTTCGCGCGCTGAAGCTCTACCCCGCCGGCGCCACCACCAACAGCGACGCCGGCGTGACCGACATCAAGAAGGCCTACGCCACGCTCGAGGCGATGCAGAAGCACGGCCTGCTGCTGCTGGTGCATGGCGAGGTGACCGACCCGGCGGTCGACCTGTTCGACCGCGAGGCAGTGTTCATCGACCGCGTGATGATCCCGCTGCGGCGCGACTTCCCCGAGCTGAAGGTGGTGTTCGAGCACCTGACCACGAAGGAGGGCGCCCACTACGTGCGCGACGCGAGCCGCTTCACGGCCGCCACCATCACCGCGCACCATCTGCTCTACAACCGCAACGCGCTCTTCACCGGCGGCATCCGGCCGCACTACTACTGCCTGCCCGTGCTCAAGCGCGAGACCCACCGCGTCGCGCTGGTCGAAGCGGCCACCAGCGGCAGCGACCGCTTCTTCCTCGGCACCGACAGCGCGCCGCATCCCGCGCAGCTGAAGGAACACGCGCTGGGCTGCGCCGGCTGCTACACCGCGCTGACCGCGCTCGAGCTGTATGCCGAGGCCTTCGACAGCGCCGGCGCGCTCGACAAGCTCGAGGGCTTCGCCAGCTTCCACGGCGCGGATTTCTACGGCCTCCCGCGCAACACCGACCGCGTCACGCTGCGGCGCGAAAGCTGGACCGTGCCCGAGACCGTGCCCTATGGCGATGCGACCCTGAAGCCCCTGCGCGGCGGCGAGACCGTGGCCTGGAGGCTCGCATGACCGCAGTGCGCAGCGCGAGGGTTTTCCAATGAACGGCGCCCCGCGCGTGATGCTGCTGGTCGACGCCGACAACGTGTCGTCCGATGTCATCGAACAGGCCGTGGAGCGCACCCTGGCCGAGCACGGCGCCGTCCACGTGCGCCGCGCCTACTGCAATGCAGAGACGGCGCTCAAGCAGCAGGCGCTCTTCAAGCGGCTGTCGATGCGGCCGATGGTCAATCTGTCGGCCGGCAAGAACAGCACCGACATCGCGCTCGCGGTCGATGCCATCGACCTGGTGGTCGCGGAGCGGCCCGACATCGTCGTGCTGGTGTCCTCCGATTCCGACTTCGCGCCGCTGGTGATCCGGCTGCGCGAGAAGGGCTGCCGCGTCTGCGGCATCGGCCAGCAGGGCAAGACCGGCGACGAGACCGTGGCCGTGTACGACAGCTTCGTCGACCTGCAGCACCATCCGGCTCCGAAGGAGACCAAGGCCCGTGCGGCGGCGGTGGCCAAGCCGGCCGCCAAGCCGGCCGCCAAGCGCGCCGCGCGCGCCCCCCGGCGCACCAAGGCCGAGGCGCCCGCGCCGGCCCCGCGCGCACCGGCGCTGCCCGACGACGTGCTGCGCATCCTCGACGCGGTGGCCGAGCTCGGCATGGGCAACAAAGTCGAGCTCAATGTCGCCGCCGAGCGGTTGCGCGCGGCGAAGCTGCTCGGCAAGAGCGCGAGCTCGCCGAAGCTGTTCAAGAAATACCCCGAGCTGTTCATGCTGACACCCGAGAAGACGCCGAACAAGGTGCAGTACGTCGGCCCGATGCCGGCGTGAATCCGGTGGCCGGCGGCCCGGCCGTCGACGCCTCGCCGCCCTGGCTGGCGGCCCTTGCGCCGTGCGCGCAACGGGTGGCCGCAAGGACCGCGGCAGGCGACAGCGTGGCCCATGCGCTGTCGGCCGAGCCGGTGGCCATCGAACTGCCCGCGGGGCCGTTGCGCTTCGTGCCCGGCGACAGCGCGGCGCCGGGCGAGGCCTACGAGGCCTTCATCTTCCGCACCGCCTGCGTGCCGACGCGCGACAACCTGCACGATCTTCTCAATGGCCTGGCCTGGCTGCACTTTCCGCGTGCCAAGCGCCGCCTGAACGAATTGCAGGCCGCCGAGATCGCGCGCACCGGCATCGGCGGCACGCGGGGCCCGCTGCGCGATGCGCTGACCCTCTTCGACGAGAACGGCGCCGTGCTCGACGCGCCGCCGGCGCTGTGGGAGGCACTGGTCGCCCGCGACTGGCGGCAACTCTTCGTCACGCGGCGCAGCCTGTGGCGCGAAGCGCGGCTGCTGGTGTTCGGCCACGCGCTGCTCGAAAAACTGCACACGCCCCGCAAGGCGGCCACGGCGCATGTGCTGCTGCCGTCGGGTGCGAACCCCTCGCTCCCGATCACCGACGCTTCGATCGCGGCCGCCCTGGACGCCGGGCACCTCGCCACCAAGCCCTTCGTGCCGCTGCCGGTGCTCGGCGTGCCCGGCTGGTGGTCACCAAACGAGAACTTTTCCTTCTATGATGACTCGGAGGTTTTTCGACCTCGCAGGGTCCAACAACCAAAGCCAACCAAACCGGCCCTGCAGGGTGGTTCCGCTTGAAGCGGGCCGGCCCGTCCCCATCTGTACACGTCGTTTCCCCACGGAGAATCCAACTTGAAACGCATCCTTCTGTTTGTCCTGACCAACGTCATGGTGGTCGCCGTCCTGGGCGTGGTCGCCAGCCTGCTCGGCGTCAACCGCTTCCTCACGCCCAACGGACTCAACCTCGGGTCGCTGCTGGGCTTCGCGCTGATCATGGGCTTCGGCGGCGCGATCATCTCGCTGCTCATCAGCAAGCCGATGGCCAAGTGGTCGGCCGGCGTGCGGATCATCAATGACCCGCAATCGCCCGACGAGGCCTGGATCGTGCAGACCGTGCGCAACTTCGCCGACAAGGCCGGCATCGGCATGCCCGAGGTCGGCATCTTCGAGGGCGACCCAAATGCCTTCGCCACCGGCGCGTTCAAGAACTCCGCGCTGGTTGCCGTCTCGACCGGCCTGCTGCAGAACATGACGCGCGAAGAGGTCGAGGCCGTGATCGGCCACGAAGTGGCGCACGTGGCCAACGGGGACATGGTCACGATGACCCTGATCCAGGGCGTGATGAACACCTTCGTCGTGTTCCTGTCGCGCGTGATCGGCTATGCGGTCGACAGCTTCCTGCGCCGCAACGACGAGCGCTCGTCCGGGCCCGGCATCGGCTACTTCGTGACCACCATCGTGCTCGACATCGTGCTCGGCTTCGCCGCCGCGATCGTGGTGGCCTGGTTCTCGCGCCAGCGCGAATACCGCGCCGACGCCGGCGCCGCCCAGCTCATGGGCCGCAAGCAGCCGATGATGAACGCGCTGGCCCGCCTCGGCGGCCTGACGCCCGGCGAACTGCCGAAGTCGGTCGAGGCCATGGGCATCACGGGCAAGCTCGGCAGCTTGTTCGCGACGCACCCGCCGATCGAGCAGCGGATCGCGGCACTGCAGAACTCGCAGGTCTGAGACGCTCGCGCTCAGCAAGAAGCCGCCTTCGGGCGGCTTTTTTGCGTCAGACGATTCCGTATCTTCTTCCGCCCTGGCTGATTCCGAGGTTTGCCCGATCCAGACGCAGCGATAGCTCTTAGGGTCGCGCCTGCGCCATCCCGCCTCGGGTTGGGCGACAGAGAAAACCAGGGAGACAAGCCATGAAATCGACCGAGCATTTCCAACGTGTCGTCGCGCAAGAAGAAGGCCTGCGGCGCACCTTGACCGGGGCGCAGATGGCGATGATCGCCATCGGTGGCGCCATCGGCACCGGACTTTTCATGGGCAGCGGTTTCGCCATCGGCTTCGCCGGTCCCAGCGTCATCCTCAGCTACGCCGTCGGGGCGGTGATCGCGCTGCTGCTGATGGGCTGCCTGGCCGAGATGACCGTGGCCCATCCCACGCCCGGCTCTTTCGGCGCCTTCGCCGACTACTACGTGAGCCCGTGGGCCGGTTTCCTGCTGCGCTATGCCTACTGGGCCGCGATCGTGCTGGCCATCGGCACCGAGGTCACCGCGGTCGCGATCTACATGCAGTACTGGTTCCCAGCCTCGCCGGCCTGGGTCTGGATCCTGGTCTTCGCGGGCGGCCTGGTCTTCGTCAATGCGCTCAGCGTGAACGTCTTCGGCTTCGTCGAATACTGGTTCTGCGTCGTCAAGATCGCCGCCATCGTGGCCTTCATCCTGATCGGTGCCCATGTCGTGTACGGTGCGCCGGCCGACGGCGCGATCGGCTTCAAGAACTATGCGGATCACGGCGGCTTCTTCCCCAAGGGCGTGTGGGGAACCTGGGTCGCCGTGATCGTCGCGATCTTCAGCTACCTGAGCATCGAGATGATCGCGGTCGCGGCAGGCGAAGCCAAGGAGCCCGAGAAGGCCGTGACCAGCGCGTTCCGCAGCGCGATGGTGCGGCTGGTCGTGTTCTACCTGCTGACGCTGGCGCTGATGCTGGCCATCGTCCCCTGGACCGAGGCCAGCAATGGCAAGAGCCCGTTCGTTCAGGCCATGGAGGCGGTGCGCATCCCGGGTGCGGCCCACATCATCAACTTCGTCGTGCTGATCGCGGCGCTGTCGGCCATGAACAGCCAGCTCTACATCACGACCCGGATGATGTTCAGCCTGTCGCGCGGCGGCTATGCCTCGCCACGGCTGGGCGCGCTCAACGCCCAGGGGGTGCCGGTGAATGCGCTGGGCCTGTCGTGCTTCGGCATCGCGGTCGCGGGCGCGCTCAGCGTGGTCTACAAGGAGGCGTCGTTCATGTTGATGATGGCGGTCTCGATGTTCGGCGCGCTGTTCACCTGGATGATGATCTTCGTCACGCACTTCTTCTTCCGCCGCCGCTGGAGCCGGGACGGCAATCCGCGGGTGGCATTCCAGATGTGGGCTTTTCCGTATCTGACGCTGCTCGGCGCCGGGCTCATGCTGGCCATCATGGTGACGACGCTGTTCACCGCCGAGTTCAAGGCCACGATGCGGACCGGCATCCCCTTCCTGCTGCTGCTGTCGGCAATCTACGGCTTGTTCTACCGTGCCGGCCGCAAGGATGAAGAGCCCGCGACGCTGCGCGCCACCGCCTCCGCGACCTTGATGCCGTCCACGCCCGCCGACAGGATCCCGCCCGCATAGCTTGCGCCTTCGCCGGCCGGGTACAGGCCGCGCACGTTGAGGCTCTGGAGGTCCTCGCCGCGCGTGATCCGGATCGGCGACGAGGTGCGGGTCTCGACGCCGGTCAGCACCGCGTCGTGCAGGTCGAAGCCCTTGATCTTGCGGCCGAAGGCCGGGAAGGCCTCGCGCATGGCCTCGATCGCGTAGCCGGGCAGCGCGGCGTGCAGGTCGCCCGGCGTCACGCCCGGCTTGTACGAGGGCAGGACGCTGCCGAGCGCCGTGGAGGGCCGGCCCGCGATGAAGTCGCCGACCAGCTGTGCCGGCGCGCGGTAGTCGCCACCACCGAGCACGAAGGCGTTCGATTCCAGCGCGCGCTGCAGTTCGATGCCGGCCAGTGGCGAACCGGTGCGGCCTTCGCCCCAGCCCGGAAAGTCGCCGGGCTCGATGCCCACCACGATGCCCGCGTTGGCGTTGCGCTCGTTGCGCGAATACTGGCTCATGCCGTTGGTCACGACGCGGCCCGGCTCGCTGGTCGCGGCCACCACGGTGCCGCCCGGGCACATGCAGAAGCTGTAGACCGAGCGGCCGTTGCTCGCGTGGTGCACCAGCTTGTAGTCGGCCGCGCCCAAGAGCGGATGGCCGGCATGGCGGCCCCAGCGCGCGCGGTCGATCAGGCCTTGCGGATGCTCGACACGGAAGCCGATCGAGAAGGGCTTGGCCTCGATGTGCACGCCGCGCGCGTGCAGCATCTCGAAGCTGTCGCGCGAACTGTGGCCCAGCGCCATCACGACGTGGTCGGCGCGCAGCTCGCTGGTCTGGCCGGTGCGTTGGTCGAGCACGACCAGGCCGCGCAGGTGTTTGCCATCCGGCCCATCCTCGATCAGCACGTCACTCACGCGCTGCTCGAAGCGGATCTCGCCGCCCAGCGCCGTGATCTGCTCGCGCATGTGCTCCACCACCTTCACCAGCTTGAAGGTGCCGATGTGCGGGTGCGCCACGTAGAGGATCTCGGGCGGCGCGCCGGCCTTGACGAACTCCTCCATCACCTTGCGGCCGAGGAAGCGCGGGTCCTTGATCTGGCTGTAGAGCTTGCCGTCGGAGAAGGTGCCGGCGCCGCCCTCGCCGAACTGCACGTTCGACTCCGGGTTCAGCACGCTCTTGCGCCACAGGCCCCAGGTGTCCCTGGTGCGCTGGCGCACGGTCTTGCCGCGCTCGATCACGATCGGCTTGAAGCCCATCTGGGCCAGCAGCAGCGCGCAGAAGATGCCGCAGGGGCCGAAGCCCACCACCACGGGCCGCAGCGGCAGCTCGGCCGGCGCCTGCGCCGGGGCGTGCCACGCCATGTCGGGCGTCGGGCCGATGCGCGGGTTCTCCGCGAACTTCGCCACCAGGCTGGCCTCCAGCGCGGGGTCGGACAGCGTCACGTCGACGATGTAGACCTGCAGCAGGTCGGCCTTGCGGGCGTCGAAGCTGCGCTTGAAGACGGTGTGGCCGGCCAGGGCCCCGATGGCGATGCCGAGGGTGGAGGCGATGGCCTGGGGCAGTGCCGCCTCGTCGTGGGCGAGCGGCAGTTTGATTTCAGAGATTCTCAGCATGTCGTGGGCTTGTGTTTATCAAGCAGGGCTGCCGATTATCGCCATGCTGGCCGGGCGCCGTTTCCAGCCAATTGGGGACAGGGCAAGAACGGCTGCGCAGTTTGTCGGCCTGTCCCGCAATGTCTCACGAGGGCAGGAATCCGTCGACCGACAGGTAGCGCTCGCCGGTGTCGTAGTTGAAGCCCAGGACCACCGCGTCGGCGGCCAGGGAGGGCAGTTTCTGCGCGATCGCGGCCAGGGTGGCGCCGGACGAAATCCCGACCAGCATGCCTTCCTCGCGCGCACAGCGGCGCGCCATCTCGCGTGCCGGCTCGGCGTCGACCTGAACGACGCCGTCGAGCAGGTCGGTGTCGAGATTCTTCGGGATGAAGCCGGCGCCGATGCCCTGGATCGGATGCGGCGCGGGCTGGCCGCCGGAGATCACCGGCGAGGCCACCGGTTCGACCGCGAAGACCTTGAGCTTCGGCCACTTCTTCTTGAGCACGCGGGCGCAGCCGGTGATGTGGCCGCCGGTGCCCACGCCGGTGATCAGCACGTCGATGCCGTCCGGGAAATCGGCCGCGATCTCCTCGGCCGTGGTGCGCACGTGCACGTCCACGTTGGCCGGGTTGTCGAACTGCTGCGGCATCCAGGCGCCGGGCGTGGCGGCGACGATCTCCTCGGCCCGTGCGATCGAGCCCTTCATGCCCTTCTCGCGCGGCGTCAGGTCGAAGCTGGCGCCGTAGGCCAGCATCAGGCGGCGGCGCTCGATCGACATGCTGTCGGGCATCACCAGCACCAGCTTGTAGCCCTTGACCGCCGCCACCATTGCCAGGCCGATGCCGGTGTTGCCGGAAGTCGGCTCGACGATGGTGCCGCCGGGCTTGAGCGCGCCCGAGCGCTCGGCATCCTCGACCATCGACAGTGCGATGCGGTCCTTGATCGAGCCGCCCGGGTTGGCGCGCTCCGACTTGATCCAGACCTGCTGCGTCGCCTGGCCGAACAGGCGCTGGATGCGCACATGCGGCGTGTTGCCGATGGTTTGGAGGATGGTGTCTGCTTTCATGCGGTCTCCTTGGGGCTGGCCCCGGCTGAACGAAAAGGGAGCGCCATTGTGGCGATAATCGACGGGTGAAGCGCGCCGGACCGCCGCTGGTGCAAGTCTCGAAAGAGCGCACTGGAGGAACGTCCGGACTGCACAGGACAGCGCAGGAGCTAACGGCTCCCCATCGCGAGGTGAGGATCAGAGCAACAGAGACGAGTCGGCCGGGGGCAACCCCGGTCGGGTGAAACGGGCAATCTCTGCGCGCAGCAACACCAAGTAGGCCAGCGTCGATGTGGTTCCGCAGAGCTGGCGGGTAGGTGGCATCGAGCCGTTTGGCGACAAACGGCCCAGAGTAATGGCGGTCACGCTGGGGCCTCGCAAGAGGCTTCAGTGCACAGAATCCGGCTTACAGGCGCGCTTCACACTTTTCTTCAGAAACGTTCGTTGGGCGTCAGGTAGCGCCACTGGCCGGCGAGCAGGCCCGACAGCGGCACGCGGCCGATGCGGATGCGCTTCATGGCCAGGATCTGCAGGCCGGCATCGTCGCAGATGTGGGCGATCTGGCCCAGGCGGGCGCCCTTGAGGGCGAAGCGCAGGCCGGTGTGGCCTTCGGCCTGCTGGCCGATGCTGACGCGCGCCGGCGAGCGCTCCAGGCGGGCCAGGGTTTCGGGGCCGACCGGTCCGGACACGTCGACCATGACCTCGTGTTCGATGATGCCCGCGTCTTCCTGCAGCTTGCGCTCGACCCGGAATTCCTGCGTGAACACCACCAGGCCGCTGGCGCCGGTCTCGAGCGGCGTCATGCAGCGCTGCGCCGCCACGTGGCGCGGCAGGAAGCGCAGGCCGGCACGCTCGGGCTCGTGATGGTTGGCGGCCAGCAGCAGCCGGTGCGCGTGGTCGGTCGGCATGCCGGCGGGCTTGTGCAGCAGCAGCGTGACCGGCACCACCGGCTCGGGCCGCGCGCCGGCCTCGATCTCGACCTGCTGGTGCGCCAGCACGCGCGATTGCGGCAGCAGCACCGGCTCGCCATCGACGCGCACCGCGCCGTTCTCGATCAGGAGCTCGGCCTCGCGCCGCGAACAGCCTGCCAATGCCGCCACCCGCTTGGCCAGCCGGATGCCTTCGTCCGCATCCTTCATGGCTTGGCCGTCTGTCGTATGCGTTCGACGTGCGCCGCCAGCGAACGCGCGGCCACCGGCCACATGCGCTCGGGGACGTCGTCGTAGGCCAGCGGCAGCCATTCCTCGGGCGTGCCCTCGGGCCGCTGGCGCATCACGGCGGCGATCTTGGCTTCGCGCCGCAGGCGGTGCGCCTTCAGGTGGGCGATGGCCGCGCGGGCCTCGCCCAGCACGTAGCCGTGCGCGGGCAGGATGAAGCCGACGCCGCCTTCGGCGCAGGCGGCGTCGAGCTTGTCGAGCGAGTCGAGGTAGGCGTTCATGTTGCCGTCCGGCGGATCGACCACGGTGGTGCTGCCGTTCAGGATGTGGTCGCCCGAGAACAGCAGGCCGTCTTCCTCGAGCACCAGGCACAGGTGGTTGGCCGCGTGGCCGGGCGTGTGGATCACGCGCAGCGTGTGGGCGGCCAGCTCCAGGCGCTCACCGTCCTGCAGCACGCGGTCGGGCGTGAAGCGGGCGCTGGAGCGCGCGGTCGGCGCCGACGGGATGCCGAGGATCGGCGGCGGGCTCTTGCACAGCTGCTGCAGCGGCAGGGCGCCGGGCGAGTGGTCGGCGTGCGAATGGGTGCAGACGATCAGGCGGATGTCGCCATCGGTCGCCCGCCACAGCCGGCCGATGTGGTCGGCGTCGTTCGGCCCCGGGTCGATCACGATGTAGCCGCTTGCCGCATCGCCCACGATGTAGCTGTTGGTGCCGGGGCCGGTCATCGCGCCCGGATTGGGCGCGGTCAGGCGCTGCACGTTCTTCAGCAGCGGCACCGCGCGCTCGCTCTGCCAGTCGAGCGCGTGGACGATCTGGCCGTCGGGGCTGACCAGCGCGAGTTCGCCGAACGGCGACTCGGATTCCATGTAGCGGGCTTCCTTTCCGGCCAGCCAGCCCGCGCGCGGGCAGCTGGTCCACAGCGGGCCTTCGCCTCCCTGGCGGTGGGCGCAGGCGTCGAGCACCGCGGCGACCGTCGGGTAGGCGGCCAGCCGCTCGAGCGTGCGCACGGTCGGGAAGATCATGAAGAAGCTGCCCGCCGCATGGCGCGCCAGCGCATCGGCCGGCCTGACCCAGCAGGGTTCGAACTGCTCGGTCTCGTCGGCCGTCGGCGTCTGTCCCTCGGGCATGGGGGCCACCAGGAAAGGCACGTCGAAGCGCTTGGGCAGGTCGCGGTCGGTGATCCAGTGCGCGAAGGTGAACACCTTGTCGGTCGACAGGCGCAGGCCGCGCGATGCGCACTGGTCGGCGAAGGCGACGGTGGTGCTGGCGGTGCTGCGGTCCATGGCCGCGACTTCCTCGGCACTCACCGGGCGACCGTCCGGATGGTGGGCCAGCAGCACGCCGAGCTCCTCGAAGCTTTCGCGGATCGCGGCGATCGCCTGGGTGAGCTGGGCCTCGCCCTGGGTGGGGCGGCGCGTCGCGATGGCGCGCGCGGTGGTGTCGCCCTCGTCGATGCGACCGCCCGGGAACACATAGGCGCCGGGCGCGAAGCTGGCGCTGGCGGAGCGCCGGGTCATCAGTACCTCGATGCCTTCGGGCGTGTCGCGCAGCAGCAGCACGGTCGCGGCGGCGCGCACGGGCGCCGGTTCGCGCTGGGGGTGGAGCAATTGGGTGGGGCGTACCATGGGTCGCGATTATCGGGAGATCGGCGAGCCCGCGTGAAAAGGGGGGCGTCGCTGCATAAGCTTCTACACGATTCGTGATGAGCAAAGCGCCACAATTCGGCCTGCTCATCCGTCACCAGAGATCGCCATGCCCAGCTCTTTTTCCGGCCCCCTGCGCCACCTCGCCGCATGGTCGGCGCTCGCCCTCTGGGCCGTTGCGCCGGTCGCTTCCGCCCAGCCGGACTGGCCGCACCAGCCGATCACGATGATCATGGGCTTCCCGGCCGGCTCGGGCGTCGACGTGGTGGCGCGCGCCATCCAGGAGCCGCTGCAGCAGAAGCTCGGCCAGCCGGTGGTGATCGACTACAAGTCCGGTGCCGCCGGCAACATCGCGAGCGAATACGTGGCGCGCGCGAGGCCCGACGGCTACACGCTGGCCTTCGGCACCGCGGCCACGCACGGCAGCAATGCGGCGCTCTACAAGAAGCTGCCCTTCGATGTCGAGGCCGACTTCATCCCGGTGGCGCCGGTGCTCGATGTCTCGAACGTGCTCACGATCAACCCGGACGTGATCAACGTGAAGACCTTGAAGGAATTCGTCGAGCTCGTGAAGGCCCATCCGGGCAAGTACAACTACGCCTCCACCGGCAACGGCGCCGGCACGCACATGGCCTTCGCGGAGTTCAACGCGCGCCTGGGGCTGGACATGGTGCACGTGCCCTACAAGGGCGGCCCGGAGGCGATCACCTCGGTGGTGCGCGGCGAGACCTGCTGCATCATGAACCAGGTGCAGACCGTGCTGCCGCAGTACAAGGCCGGCAAGGTGCGGCTGCTGGCCGTCACCACGGCCAAGCCGGTGGCCGCCATCAAGGAGGTGCCGACCATCGCCTCCAGCGGGATCCCGGGCGCCCAGGGCTTCGACAGCTCGATCTGGTTCGGCATCTTCGCGCCCAAGGGCACCGACCCGCGCGTCGTCGACAAGCTCAACGCCGCCGTCGCCGCGGTGCTCGAGCAGCCCGAATTGCGCGAACGCTTCGAGAGCCAGGGCAACACGGTGCGCATCGAGTCGCCGGCACAGTTCAAGCAGACCGTCCACGCCAACCGCGTGAAGTGGGCCGAGGTCGCCAAGGCGGCGAACATCAATATAGATTGAGCTCGCCCCCAGGTTGCCCCGCACTTCGTGTCGGGGCGCCCACCCCCTGCCGGGGGCAACACCAGCGGCCCGGCAAAGCCGGTTCCGCGGTGTTCCACCAACGGGCCTGGCTGCGCCGGCCGGGGAAAGAAAAACAAGCGCTGTGCCTGTTCTTCGGCTGCGCGCAGCGCGCCTGTTCGTGGGCAGCCGTGGAACCGGCTTTGCCGGGCCACTGGCTGCGCCCCCGGTAGGGGGTGGGCGGGCTACACGAAGTGAGCCCAACCTGGGGGCGAGCCCAATGACAGGGGCGAGCTAGGACTTGTTTCGCTTGTAGGTCTCGATCTTTTCCTTCAGATCCGTGTACTGCTCGCAGGGCAGCCAGCAGAGCCTGTTGAGCGCCTTCAGATGCACTTCGGCATCTTCGACACGTCCCACCTGGAGATACGCCTCGCCCATGTATTCGTGGGCGTCCCGATGGCGGGGGTTGAGCTGCAGGGCTCTTTCGTAGTGCTTGAAGGAGTTGTCCATGTCGCCCATGTGGCGGTAGGCGAAACCGAGCAGGTTCCAGGCGTCCGCGTTGTTCGGATCGGTCTGGATCACCAGGGTCAGCCGCCCGACGGCGTCGGTCCACTGCTCCGCCTTGATGGCGGCTTCCCCGGCGCGGTAGTTGGGGTCGACGTTCTTCACTTCGGTACCGCCGCCACCCCCACCGCCGCCGCCCCCGCCGCCCCCACCGCCTGCGGGCCATGCCGGAAGGCTCAGAAAGACGAGGCACGCCGCCGCCGCCAATGCTCTCTTGCGCATGATGAGTGCTCCTAGGTCGTTGGTTCCCGGCCCTCGCCTCGTAGGTCCCCCAGTTCGCCTCGGCTGAATTCGATCCCCGCGGCGCGCGGGTGTCAACACGCCGCCGCATAGACAACTCGTTCCTATGGTGTTTGGCCGTCTCGGTCTTCTCCTGTCTCCTTGCTGCGCGCGATGTGACAGCGCTCGGCCCGATCCCTAGAATGAGCAATGGCGTGCGCCAGAACATGGTTGGTGGGACTGGTCCTCCTTGCCTGCGCGGTGGGAGCGGCCCATGCCCAAGCCGTGCCTGCCACCGCCGCCTCGGCCGACGCCCCTTCCACCGGGCAAGCCGGCACGATCGTCCTCATGGAGGTCGAGGGTGCAATCGGCCCTGCCGTCGTCGACTACCTGCATCGCGGACTCAGACTGGCGGATCGGGAGCATGCGCGGCTCGCGGTGATCCAGCTCGACACGCCGGGCGGGCTCGACAGCGCGATGCGCAGCATCATCAAGGACATCCTCGCTTCTCCGGTCCCGGTGGCGACCTTCGTGGCGCCGGACGGCGCCCGCGCCGCCAGCGCAGGCACCTACATCCTCTATGCAAGCCAGATCGCGGCCATGGCGCCCGCCACCAACCTCGGTGCCGCGACGCCGGTCGAGATCGCGATGCCGACCCCGTCGGCCCCGACGGCGAAGCCCGAGGGCCATGGGTCCGGGACGGCGCCGGATGCCATGGCCGCCAAGCGCCTGGCCGACGCCTCGGCCTACATCCGCAGCCTGGCGCAGCTGCGCGGGCGCAACGCCGACTGGGGCGAGCAGGCGGTGCGCGAATCCGTCAGCCTGTCGGCGTCGGAGGCGCTGCAGAAGAACGTCATCACGCTGATCGCGCTGGACGTGGCCGACCTGCTGCGGCAGGTCGATGGCCGCGAGGTGCGCACCCCGCTGGGCGATGTGCGGCTGGCGACCCAGCACGCCCAGGTGCTGGTGTTCGACGCCGACTGGCGCAGCCGCCTGCTGTCGGTGGTCACCGAGCCCAGCCTGGCGCTGGTGCTGCTGATGGTGGGCATCTACGGCCTGCTGTTCGAGTTCTCCAATCCGGGTTTCGTGCTGCCCGGCGTGGTGGGTGCGATCAGCCTGATGCTGGCGCTGTACGGGCTGCAAATGCTGCCCGTCAACTATGCCGGGCTGGGGCTGATCTTCCTCGGCGTGGCCTTCCTGATCGCCGAGGCCTTCCTGCCGACCTTCGGTGTGCTGGGGGTCGGCGGCATCGCGGCCTTCTCGATCGGCGCCGTGCTGCTGATCGACAACGACGCACCGGGCTTCGGCGTGCCGCTGTGGCTGATCGCCGTGCTGGCCGCGGTCTCGGCGGTCTTCATCCTCGTGGTGGCCGGCATCGCCGCGAAGAGCCGGCGGCGGCCGCAGGTGGTCGGCGTCGCGACGCTGGTAGGCGCCACCGGCGAACTGGTCGAGTTCGCCAATGGCGAAGGCTGGGCCCAGATCCAGGGCGACTACTGGAAGGTGCGCGGCGCGGACGGCCTGCGCCCGGGGCGGCGCATCCGCGTGACCCGCGTGCAGGGGCTGGCCCTGCAGGTGGCCGAGGACAACCCGGAGGGCCCGGTGAGGGCTTGAACCATGTTCTTCAACTTCAGTGTGGTCCTGGTGGCGCTCCTCATCCTGCTGCTGGCGATGGTCGCGGCGGCTTCGCTGCGCATCCTGCGCGAGTACGAGCGCGGCGTGGTGTTCCAGCTGGGGCGGTTCTGGAAGGTCAAGGGACCGGGGCTGGTGATCCTGATCCCGGGCGTGCAGCAGATGGTGCGCGTCGGATTGCGCGTGATGGTGCTCGACATCCCGAGCCAGGACGTGATCACGCGCGACAACGTGTCGGTGAAGGTGAACGCGGTGCTGTACTTCCGGGTCATCGATCCCGAGAAGGCCATCATCCAGGTCGAGCGCTACCTCGAGGCCACCAGCCAGCTGGCGCAGACCACGCTGCGCGCGGTGCTGGGCAAGCATGAGCTGGACGACCTGCTGTCCGAGCGCGAGCGCCTCAACCTCGACATCCAGAAGATCCTCGCGGCGCAGACCGACCTCTGGGGCATCAAGGTGACCAACGTCGAGATCAAGCACGTCGACCTCAACGAGAACATGGTGCGCGCGATCGCGCGGCAGGCCGAGGCCGAACGCGAGCGGCGCGCCAAGGTGATCCATGCCGAAGGCGAGCTGCAGGCCTCGGTCAAGCTGGCCGAGGCGGCCGAGATCCTGGGCCACCATCCGCAGGCGCTGCAGCTGCGCTACCTGGAAACCCTGACGGTGATCGCCGCCGACAAGAATTCGACCATCGTGTTTCCGCTGCCGGTGGATCTCATCGGACCCCTGCTTCAGCGGTGGGCCGCGAAGCAGGGCGGCGCCGAAGCGCCCGGCGCGTAGCGGGTCGACGGCCGGAAGGCGCGCAGGCTTCCGCGGCCCCGGCACAACTGCAGCCGGCCGGCCCGCCAGGCCTTCAAGGTCTCTCCCCATTCGAGCGCTGTCGCACGCGGCGACGCGCCCTGTCGACCACGGCGCGGGCACTCGATTCGAGCCCCCGACACCGGCCGCTGCGGACGGCCGCGGCAAACGGATCTGATTTGCAGGCAGAATCCGGCCGAAATGAAATTTCGCACCAGAGCGATCTTTAGCCTGAATCTGGCCGTCTTGACGGCGTGCCCGGCCTTTGCTCAACAGCCGAGTGTTCAGGATTCATTCAGCAAACCCTACTGGGAGCTGGTCGTCGGCCCCTTCGCGCTCCACTTCAGCAATGAAGACGAGCACAAGCAGGTCGTTCTGCTGGGTGTTGAGCGCAGCGAGGGCGATGGCTGGATGTGGGGCTTCTCGGCATTCAGGAACTCGTTCGGCCAGGCGTCCGCCTATGCCTACTACGGCTATCGCTGGGACGGCCTGTTCAGCAATCCGGCGATCTACGTCAAGCTGTCCGGCGGCATCATCTACGGCTACAAGGGCGAGTACGAGGACAAGGTGCCGTTCAATCACAACGGCTTCGGGCTCGGCATCATCCCCGCGATCGGCTACCAGCTGACGAAGGCGGACTCCCTGCAGGTCGGCGCCCTCGGCACCGCCGGATTGATCTTCACCTACAACCGGCGGTTCTGAGTCATTCCGCGCCGCCGGGCGGCACGTACCAGCGGGTCGCGGCCAGTTCGGGCTCGTCGTGAGCCTGCAGCCGTTCCCAGTGGCGGTCGGCATCCTCGACGAACAGGTCGCGCGCGATCGCCTGGGCCAGCCGCGTGGCGCCGATCGCGAGGCCGGGAATGTCCCCGGCCAGCGCGCCATGGCTCATGGTCGCGCCCCAGTTGAAGAGGCGCATGCGCGCCAGCGTCCGGGCCTGTGCGCCCGCCGGTTCGAGGCTGCGCAGTTCGAAGCCCGGTCCCAGGTAGGGAAAGCGCGCCGGTTCGGGATGGTGTTCGGCCTCGGTCGCCGAGACGTGCCGGGCCCAGGTGTCGATCTGCGCGGCGAAGGCGGCGATCTCGGGCCGGTCGAGCAGGTCGACGTCGAAGCCGGTGCCGAAGATCACCGCGTCGAAGCGCTCGCTGCTGCCGTCCGGCAGCGTGACGCTCACGCCATCGGCGTCGGCCGCCACGTCGTCCCAGGGCGAGCCCAGGCGCAGTTCGAAGGCGTCGTGGGCGTCGCAGCGGCGAACGGTCTCCCAGGGCGGCGGCACCTGCTCGTCGAAGATGTAGGTGTAGACGCGCCACTTGCGGGCGTCGTCGAGCCCTTCGAAGCCGCGCAGGAAGCCGTGGCTCGAGGCCGCCTTGCTCTTGTTGACCTGCGGCAGCTCGGTGCGGCGCGCGAACAGGGTGACGCCCGCGGCCCCGGCTTCCAGCGCGCAGGCCGCGTTGTCGAAGGCCGAGGCGCCGGCGCCCAGCACGGCGATGTGCCGCCCCTCCCAGGCCGCGAAATCGATCGCGTCGGCGGAATGGAACACGCGGGCAGCCGCCAGCGGATCGTCGCGGCGCAGCGACGGGAAGGCGGGCCAGCGCGGCGCGCCGCTGCCGTCGCGGCCCAGCGCGAGCACGAGCTGACGGGCGCGCACGGTCTCGCGTCGCCCCTGCGGGTGTTCGAGCTCGATCGCGAGCAGGCGGCCGTCCTCGGCCTGCGACACCGAGCGCAGCGCGACGCCGTTTTCCACCGGCAGGCCGACCGTGTCGCGCACCCACAGCAGGTAGTCGCGCCAGTCGACCCGCCCGATCTTGTGCAGCGCCTGCCAGCCCGGCGTGCTGCCGTCCGCGGAGCCATCGCCAGCCCCGTGCTGCGCCTCGTACCAGGCGCGAAAGCTCAGCGAAGGCACGCCGAGTTCGGGCCCGCCCAGGTGCTTGGGGCTGCGCAGCGTCAGCATGCGTGCATAGGTGCCCCAGGGCCCCTCTTCGCCGCGCGCGGCCTGGTCGACGACGCGGACGTGGGTGATGCCTTCGCGGCGCAGGGCATAGGCCGCCGTCTGCCCGCACATGCCGGCACCGGCGATCAGCACATCGAGCACCGGCGCCTCGGCGGTCGCCGATTCGGCCGGCAGCATCCAGGCGGGCGGCGGCAGGTTGATGCGTTCGAGGTCATCGCGGGCCTGAGCCGCGAGCCGGGCCAGCGCCGCGGCGTTGCGCGGGCTGGCAATGAATTGCAACGGCACCGGGGGCAGTGCGTCGGAAGGGGGTGCGTCGGATGCCATGGCCTGAAGATAATCCAGAACATGATCGCGCTCGATTGCTACTACAGCCTTTCCTCGCCCTGGGCGTACCTGGGCGGCCCCCAGTTGCAGGACATCGTGCGCCGCCACCACGTGCAGCTCACGCTCAAACCCTACGATTTCCAGGCCGTCGTGTCGCAGACCGGTGGCATTCCGCTCCTGACCCGGCCCGAGCCGAGGCGCAGCTACCACGCGCTCGAGCTGGCGCGCTGGCGCGATCACCTGGGCATGCCCTTGCAGCTCGAGCCCGCGCACTACCCCAAGGGCTCGGCCTCCGATCCGGACTGGAACAAGTATCCGGGCTGGATGGTGATCGCGGCCCAGTTGCAGGGCCTCGACGCGCAGCCGTTGTCGCATGCGCTGCTGCGCGCGCTGTGGGCCGAGGAGCGCAACACCGCCGATGCCGCGGTGCGGATCGCGGTCGCCGAAGAGAACGGCTACGACGGCGCGGCGCTGCAGGCGCTCGAACAGACACCCGAGACCCAGGCGACCTACCGCGCCTACAGCGCCGAGGCGGTGGCGCGCGGCGTCTTCGGCGCGCCCACCTACATCCTCGACGGCGAACGTTTCTGGGGCCAGGACCGGCTGGCCTTCCTCGACCGGGCGCTCGATCGGCGGCGGGCCGGGCGCCGCGCCTGACACGTCACGTGCACCAGCGCCTGAACAGTCCCCAGGCGCCGCCGCACGATGGGGCAGCAGATAATCCCCCGATGCGAATCCGCTTCACCAAGATGCAGGGCGCCGGCAACGACTTCGTCGTGCTGGACGAAACCCGCGCGCCGCTCGGACTGAGCGGGGCGCAATACCGCTTCCTGGCCGACCGCCACTTCGGCGTCGGCGCCGACCAGATCCTCTCGGTGCGGCCGTCGCCGGCCGAGGGCATCGACTTCCAGTACGTGATCCACAACGCCGACGGCGGCGAGGTCGAGCAGTGCGGCAACGGCGCGCGCTGCTTCATGCGCTTCGTGCGCGAGCGCCGCCTCACGACCAAGGACGCGGTGCGCGTGCAGACGCTCGCCGGCGTGATCGAGCCGCGCATGGGTGCCGACGGCCGCGTGACGGTCGACATGGGGGCCCCGATCTTCGAACCGGCCCGCGTGCCCTTCGACACCGCGGGTCTCGATCCCCAGCCCGAAGGCGCCTGGCACACCTGGCACCTGGCGCTCGACACCCATGCCGGCAGCGCCATCGTGGCGGCGGCCGTGCTGTCGATGGGCAACCCGCACGCGGTGCAGATCGTCGCCGACGTCGACAGCGCGCCGGTCGCGATCCAGGGCCCGCTGATCGAGCACCATCCGCGCTTTCCGCAGCGCGTCAACGCCGGCTTCATGCAGGTGGTCGACCGCTCCCATGTGCGCCTGCGTGTCTTCGAGCGCGGCGCCGGCGAGACCCTGGCCTGCGGCACCGGCGCCTGCGCGGCGGTGGTCGCGGGCATCCGGCTCGGCCTGCTCGAGCGCAAGGTCGACGTCCAGACCCGGGGCGGACCGCTCACCATCGAATGGGCCGGCGACGGCGCACCGGTGCTGATGACCGGCCCTGCGGTCACCGTGTTCGAAGGCGACATCGAGGTGCCGGACCCGTCATGAACAATTTCAACTCCAACGCCATGAACCCGATCACCGAAGACGACATCGCCAACTACCTGTCGAACACCCCCGACTTCTTCGAGCGCCACGCCCAGTTGCTCGGCCAGGTACAGCTCACCAGCCCGCACGGCAATCGGGCCGTGAGCCTGCAGGAGCGCCAGGCCGAGATGCTGCGCGAGAAGATCAAGGCGCTGGAGCACCGCGTGATGGACATGGTGCGCCACGGCACCGAGAACGCGGTCACGGCCGACCGCCTGCAGCGCTGGACCCGCGGCCTGCTGACCACCCGCGACCCGCGCGCGCTGCCGGCGCAGATCGCCGCGCAGCTGCAGGCCCTGTTCATGGTGCCGCAGACCGCGATCAAGATCTGGGACTTCGACAGCGCCTACCAGGACGAGGCCTACGCCCAGTGGGTCAGCGACGACGTGAAGGCGCTCGCCACCTCGCTGACCGCGCCCTACTGCGGCCTGAACTCCGGCTTCGAGGCCGCCGGTTGGCTCGCCGAGCCGCAGGCGGCGGTCTCGATCGCGCTGATCCCGCTGCGGCCCGAGCCCGAGGCGCCGGCCTTCGGCCTGCTGGTGCTGGCCTCGCCCGATGCCCAGCGCTACAACGCCGAGATGGGCACCGATTTCCTGGAGCGCATCGCCGAGCTGGCCTCGGGCGCGCTGTCGCGCCTGCGTCCTTGAGCCCGAGGCTGCGGCGCGGCCTGCTGGGCGCGGCGGCGGTCCTGCTGCTGGGCTATGCGTCGATCCACGCGATGGTCTGGCGGCATGCGCTCGCGCGCCTCGCCGCGCCACCCCAGCGCCCGGCCGATGCGGCGCTGATCCTGGGCAACCGGGCCTACAAGGACGGCCGGCCGAATCCCTGCCTGACCGGTCGGGTGGACGCCGGCCTCGCGCTGGCGAAGGCCGGCACGGTCCGCCAGCTGGTGTTCTCCGGCGGCGTCGACAGCGAGGACGGCCGCATCGAGGCCGAGGTCATGGAGCAGCATGCGCGCGGTGCAGGCTACACCGGGGCGCTGCTGCTGGAGCCGGTGTCGCAGTCGACCCGCGAGAACCTGTCGATGTCGCGTGCCGTGCTGCAGGCCGCGGGTGTGCGCAGCGTGGTCATCGTGACCGAGCCCTACCACCTGTGGCGAGCCGAGCGACTGGCGCATGCCACCGGTTTCGACCGCCTGTTCGATGTCCAGTTCGCCGCCGCGCCGAGCGCCTGCTGGCAGCAGTGGGGCATGGCCTTCAAGGGCGCGTTGCGCGAGCCGCTGGCCATCGTCAACAATGCCGCCAATGGCTACCTCCACTGACGCGGCGCCGGCAGCGATGCCGGTCCAGATCGAGAAGTATCTCGACCACGTGCGGGTCGAACGCCGCCTGGCGGCGCGGACTGTGGACCTCTATGCGATCCACCTTCAAACGCTGGCCGGCAACGTCGCCGCGGCAGGACTCGCGCTCGACAAGGTCGAGACCGCGCATGTGCGGCGCTGGATGGCGCAGATGCATGGGGCAGGCCGCGAGCCGCGCGGCATCGCGCTGGTGCTCTCGTGCTGGCGCAGCTTCTACCGCTGGCTCGGCCACGAGGGGCGGGTCGGATCGAATCCGGTGCAGGACGTGCACGCACCCAAGGCCGCCCGGCCGCTGCCGAAGGCGCTCGCGGTCGACGATGCGGTGCGGCTGGCCGAGCTGCACGATGCCGAGGCCGACCCCTGGGGCGAGGCGCGCGATCGCGCGATCGTCGAATTGCTCTACGGCTGCGGCCTGCGCGTCGGCGAACTGACCGGCCTGGATGTGCGCGCAAGCAGCACGGCGCGCGGCTGGATCGACCTCGATGCCGCCGAAGCCAATGTGCTGGGCAAGGGCAGCAAGCGCCGCCTCGTGCCGGTGGGCAGCAAGGCGGTCGAGGCGCTGCAGGCCTGGCTGGCGGTGCGCGACGGCTGCGCGGCGCTCGGGGCCGCGCGGCTGCGGGACCCAGGGAGCGCCGCGGCGCTCTTCATCGGCCGCAATGGCACCCGCTTCTCCGCCCAATCGGTATGGAAGCAACTGCGCCAGCGCAGCCTCAAGGCCGGCCTGCCGGCGCCGGTGCACCCGCACATGCTGCGGCATTCGTTCGCCAGCCATCTGCTGCAGTCCAGCAGCGACCTGCGCGCGGTGCAGGAACTGCTGGGCCACGCCAACATCTCGACCACCCAGGTCTATACGCGGCTGGATTTCCAGCATCTGGCCCGCGCCTACGACGCCGCGCACCCGCGGGCCCAGGCCCGCGACGAGGGCCCGCCGCCGATCGGCGAAACACTGCAAAAGAACAAGAGCACCAAAACATGAAGCTTCTCCGTCTGCGGCCCGGCAAGGAGCGTTCGCTGCTGCGCCGCCATCCCTGGGTGTTCGAGTCCGCGATCGCGAAGGGCGGCGGCGATGCCGGCGAAACGGTCCGCATCGAGTCGGACGACGGCCGCTTCCTGGCCTGGGCCGCCTACAGCCCGCATTCGAAGATCCGCGCCCGGGCCTGGAGCTTCGACGAGACGCAGCGCATCGACGCGGCTTTCCTGGCGGCGCGGGTCGCACAAGCGGTCCGGGCGCGCGCGCTGTTCGACCTGCAGAGCGACGGCGTGCGGCTGGTCCATGGCGAGGCCGACGGCCTGCCCGGGCTGATCGTCGACCGCTACGGCGACACGCTGGTGGCGCAGTTCCTCTCGGCCGGGGTCGAGCGCTGGAAGGCACCGCTGGCCGACGCGCTGCTTGCGGCCACCGGCCTCGGCAAGCTGTATGAACGCTCCGACGCCAGCGGCCGCGAGCGCGAGGGCCTGAAGCCGGTGACCGGCTGGATGCACGGCAGCGGGCCCACCGAGCTGGCGATCCGAGAACACGACTGGCAGCTCGGCCTCGACATCGCGACCGGGCACAAGACCGGCTTCTACCTCGACCAGCGCGACAGCCGCAAGCGCTTTGCCGAACTGGCGCAGAACCGCCGCTTCCGGCGCGTGCTGAACTGTTTCTGCTACACCGGCGGCTTCACGGTCGCCGCGCTCTCGGGCCTGAAGGCGACCGGCGCGGTCGAGGGCGCCGAACTGATCTCGATCGATTCCTCGCTGCCTGCGCTGAAGCAGGCGCGGGCGAATGTCGCGCTGAACGGCTTCGAGGGCGCTGCAGCGGAATTCCTCGATGCCGACGTCAATGCCACGCTGCGCCGCTTCGTCGAGGAGGGCCGCACGTTCGACGCCATCGTGCTCGACCCGCCGAAGTTCGCGCCGACCGTGGCCCATGCCGAGCGCGCCGCGCGCGCCTACAAGGACCTCAACCGGCAGGCCTTCAAGCTGCTGGCGCCCGGGGGGCATCTGCTGACCTTTTCGTGCTCAGGCGGCATCGGGGCCGACCTGTTCCACAAGATCGTGGCCTCGGCCGGCATCGACGCCGGGGTGGACGGCTACATCACCGAGCGCCTCGGCGCCGCGCCCGATCATCCGATGACCATCGAGTTCCCCGAGGGCGAGTACTTGAAGGGGCTGGTGGTGGTGCGCAAGTAGCCTTTGCCCCTGCCGCAGCGCGACCGGGCCCCGGTCGCTAAACTTTCCGCCTTCCCCGATCCCCCTCGTTTCCCGGAGCACCCCCCCATGGCCCTCATTCCCGCCACCATCCTCACCGGCTTCCTCGGCGCCGGCAAGACGACCTTGCTCAAGCGCATCCTGAACGAGGCGCACGGCCAGAAGATCGCGGTGATCGAGAACGAATTCGGCGAGGAGAACATCGACAACGACATCCTGGTCACCGAATCCAAGGAGCAGATCGTCCAGATGAGCAACGGCTGCATCTGCTGCACCATCCGCGAGGACCTGCGCGAGGCGCTGCAGCTGCTGGCGGCCAAGAAGCGCAAGGGGCTGCTCGACTTCGACCGCGTCGTGATCGAGACCACCGGCCTGGCCGATCCGGGCCCGGTGGCCCAGACCTTCTTCATGGACGACGAGATCGCCGAGAGCTACCTGCTGGACTCGATCCTGACCCTGGTCGATGCCAAGCATGCGCCCCAGCAGCTCAACGACCGCCAGGAAGCGCGCCGCCAGGTCGGTTTCGCGGACCAGATCTTCATCAGCAAGAGCGACCTGGTCGCCGAAGAGGAAACCGAGGCGCTGATCCACCGGCTCAAGCACATGAACCCGCGCGCGCCGCAGCAGAAGGTGCATTTCGGCGAGGTGCCGCTCAAGGACGTGTTCGACCTGCGCGGCTTCAACCTCAACGCCAAGCTGGACATCGACCCCGACTTCCTGAAGGAGGAAGAGGCGCACGACCACCATGACCACGCGCATGGCGAGCATTGCGACCACCCCTCGCATGCGGAAGAAGGCCATGGCCACCACCATCACCACGACGACGATGTCAAGAGCTTCGTCTACCGTTCGGACCGGGCCTTCGATCCGGCCCGGCTCGAGGACTTCCTCGGCGCGATCGTCAACATCTACGGCCCGCGGATGCTGCGCTACAAGGGCGTGCTGCACATGCAGGGCACCGAGCGCAAGGTGATCTTCCAGGGCGTGCACCAGCTCATGGGCAGCGACCTCGGCCCGGCCTGGGGCGCCGACGAAAAGCGCACCAGCCGCATGGTGTTCATCGGCATCGACCTGCCGCGCGAGATCCTGGAGCAGGGCCTGGACCAGTGCTTGGTATAGGCTGACCCCCGACGCGCCTGCGGCGCCTCCCCCCTTCCGGGGGGCGATACCGGCGGCCCGGCGAAGCCGGTTCCGCGGTATCTCTGGCTTTGCCGGGCGCCGGTTTTGGCGGCTCGGGCGTTGCGGCGCTGATCTCTCTATACAATCGCGCGCCTGTTCCGGGAGCTGCGATCGACCTTCTTTGACCAAGTGTGACTTCCGGCATAGGGCCGGGCGCGGTTTCGGGCTGAATTCGGGGGTATAACCCCGGGGTTCGCCATCGGCGAGCACCCATGATTTGAATGCGCGTTCGAGTTCATCGAAGGAGCCAGTCACCGTGAAGAAACCCGCCGCAAAGCCCACGCCCGCGCCGAAGCCGGCCGTCAAGAAGACGGCGGCTGCAAAGCAGGCTGTACCCGCGGCGAAGAAGGTTTCCGCCAAGTCCGCCGCGCCGCCAAAGGCCCCTGCCAAGAGCAAGACCTCTGCCGCCACCGCGAGCGCCCCCTCATCCAAACCGGCCGGCCCCCCCGCCGCGCCACCTGCACCATCGACTCCCATGAAAAAAACGGCTGCCGCCTCCTCTTCTTCCGCCCCGGCGACGCCCGCAACGACCGCCGCACCCGCGCCCGCACGCGGTGGCCGCGTGTCGCGGCTGTCGCAGCTGACGGTCCCCTCCATGCCGCAATCGGTGGCGTCCACCGCAGCCAAATCGAGCTTCGTGCAGATCACCTCGAACGCGCTGGTGCCGCCGCCGCCGATCGCGGTCAAGAAGGATCCGAAGCTGGTCAACAACTGGAAGACCAAGTCCGCCGAGGAACTCACCGACGCCGAAGTGATCGCGATGCCGGACACCGAGTACATGAATGACAAGCAGATGGCCTTCTTCCGCCTGAAGCTGCAGGAACTCAAGCGCGGCATCCTCGAGAACGCCGGCGAGACGACCGAGCACCTGCGCGAGGACACGGTGGTCGTGCCCGACCCGGCCGATCGCGCCACCATCGAGGAAGAACATGCGCTCGAACTGCGCACGCGGGATCGCGAACGCAAGCTGCTGAAGAAAATCGAGCAGTCGATCCAGCGCATCGATGCCGGCGACTACGGCTACTGCGACGAGACCGGCGAGCCGATCGGCGTCGGCCGCCTGCTGGCTCGCCCGACCGCCACCCTGTCGCTCGAGGCGCAGCAGCGCCGCGAGCTCAAGCAGAAGATGTTCGGCGACTGATCGCCCGAGGAGCCGGACGGAGACGCTGCGCATGGCCAAGGAAGATTCCGGTCGCTTGCTGTCCAAGGTGGCGAAGTTCGTTCGCAATCCCCTGAAGGATTGGTCCGAGCTCGACGCCGACGAGTCGTCGACGCTCGAAAACGGCTACAGCCGCGAGATGCTCAAGGAGATGATCGAGCGGCGGCAGCGCAACGATTTCGTGCGCCGCCGCGAGTTCGACATGCTGCGCAAGCTGCGCCAGCGCGAAGCGGCCGGCGAGCGCGACCCCGCGGCCACGCCGTCCTCCTTCAATGTCAGCAGCACCTCCGGCAAGACCGAGGGCAGGGCGCTCACGCTCAAGAAGATCGACGAGATCGAAGAGCAGATGTCCCAGCAGTGGTGGAAGGGCCGCGGCCCCCGCGGCACGCAGGACGGCGAGGGCGCGGCCGCCGACGGCGCGCACATGGCCGAGCAGCATGCGCGCGCCTATGCCGACACCGTCCCCGGCGTCCCGCAGGGCGGCGTGCAGGGGCTGCAGGTCCAGCTGCCGGCCCACGACGGCAGCATCGAAGAGGCCGCGATCCGCTACGCCCACGGCGACGACGCGGGCGCCGAGGCCATCCTGCTGCAGGCGCTCGCGCCCGACAGCCCGACCGGCGAGCATGACGACACCTGGCGTGCGTTGCTCGATCTCTATCGCGCCACCGGCGATGCCGAGAAGTTCGTGGCCGCCAGCACCCGCTATGCGCAGCGCATGAAGCAGCCGGCGCCCGACTGGATCTCGTTCCGCGCCCTGGCCAACACCATCCGGGCCTCGATCGCGACGCAACCCCAGGCGGGGCCGGTGGCGGCCGGTGACGCCGACTGGGCGAGCCCGCCGCGGCTCGCGCGCGAGGGCCTGCTCGGCCTGACGCGTGCGCTCGGCGCCGCGGGCCCGTCCTGGCGGCTCGACTGGAGCATGCTCGACGCCATCGAGCCCGATGCCGCCGGACCGCTGCGGGCCCTGTTCACCCATTGGGCCGATTCGACCGTGCAGCTGCGTTTTCGCGGCGGCGATCGCCTGCTGCTCGCGCTGGCCGAGGCCACGCCGGCCAACGACCGCGGCGTGGACGCGGTCTGGTGGCAGCTGCACATGGCCGCGCTGCGCGTGATGCACCGGGCCGACGAGTTCGAACTGCTGGCGCTCAACTACTGCATCACCTACGAAGTGTCGCCTCCGCCCTGGGAGGATCCCAAGGGCGACTACGTGTCCCTCGACGGGGTCCCGGCGGCCAGGCCGGCCGCGAGTGCTTTCTCGATCGGCCAGCCCGCCGCCAGGCCGGCCGCCGCGGACAGCGGCAGCAGCGTGCTGGTCGGGGAGCTGGTCGGCGAGTCGCTTTCGACCTGGCAGCGGCTCGACACCGAGCTGGCCGATTCGGCGAGCCCGACGGTGTCCTGCGCGGCGCTGGTCCGGATCGATTTCTCCGCCGCCGGAACCCTGCTCAACTGGGTCACCGACCACCATGGCCGCGGCCAGAAGGTCCGGTTCGTCGATGCCCACCGCCTGGTCGCGGCCTTCTTCGGCGTCATCGGCATCGCCGACCACGCCTCGGTCGCCATCAGAAAAGACTAGCCGCGGCGCCCCCCGGGGGTTGAGATTCGGGCCTTTGCCCTGAGATTGCTTCGATGGAACAATTTCACGGAACCACCATCGTCAGCGTCCGCCGCAAGATTGCCGGCGGCGCCGACCAGGTCGCCATCGGCGGCGACGGCCAGGTCACGCTGGGCAACATCGTCATCAAGGGCACCGCGCGCAAGGTCCGCCGGCTCTACCACGGCAAGGTGCTGGCCGGCTTCGCGGGCGCGACCGCCGATGCCTTCACCCTGTTCGAGCGCTTCGAGGCCAAGCTCGAGAAGCACCAGGGCCACCTGGCGCGGGCCGCGATCGAGCTGACCAAGGACTGGCGCACCGACCGCGTGCTGCGCCGCCTCGAGGCCATGCTGGCGGTGGCCGACGCCACCACCTCGCTGATCATCACCGGCAACGGCGACGTGCTGGAGCCCGAGAACGGCATCATCGCGATCGGTTCCGGCGGCGCCTATGCGCAGGCCGCCGCCAAGGCGCTGCTCGACAACTCCGCGCTGCCGGCCGAGCAGATCGTCAAGAAGGCGCTCGAGATCGCCGGCGAACTCTGCATCTACACCAACATGCACCACACGGTCGAGACCCTCTGAGAACCGCGAGCCCATCCATGTCCATGACCCCCCAGGAAATCGTCTCCGAGCTCGACCACCACATCGTCGGGCAGTCCCAGGCCAAGCGCGCGGTCGCGATCGCGCTGCGCAACCGCTGGCGCCGCCAGCAGGTCGAGGAGGCGCTGCGCGCCGAGATCACGCCCAAGAACATCCTCATGATCGGCCCCACGGGGGTCGGCAAGACCGAGATCGCCCGCCGGCTGGCGCGGCTGGCCGATGCACCCTTCATCAAGGTGGAAGCCACCAAGTTCACCGAAGTCGGCTACGTCGGCAAGGATGTCGACTCGATCATCCGCGACCTGGCCGAGATCGCGATCAAGCAGACCCGCCAAGCCGAGAGCGCCAAGGTCCGCATGCGCGCCGAGGACGGTGCGGAGGAGCGGATCCTCGACGTGCTGCTGCCGCCGGCCCGCGGTGCCGAGGGTGCGGGCGCCGATGCCGGCAACGCGACCCGCCAGGCCTTCCGCAAGAAGCTGCGCCAGCACGAGCTGGACGACAAGGAAATCGAGATCGACCTGGCGGAAGCGCGCACGCCGCTCGAGATCATGGGGCCGGCCGGCATGGAGGAAATGACCGAGCAGCTGCGCGGCATGTTCGGCCAGCTGGGCCAGGCCAAGCGCAAGACCCGCAAGCTCAAGATCGCCGAGGCGATGAGGCTCCTGATCGACGAGGAGGCCGCCAAGCTGGTCAACGAGGACGAGATCCGCACCCAGGCGATCCACAACGCCGAGCAGAACGGCATCGTCTTCATCGACGAGATCGACAAGGTCGCGAGCCGCAGCGACGCGCAGGGCGCCGACGTCTCGCGCCAGGGCGTGCAGCGCGACCTGCTGCCGCTGGTCGAGGGCACGGCCGTCAGCACCAAGTACGGCGTGGTGCGTACCGACCACATCCTGTTCATTGCCAGCGGCGCCTTCCACCTGAGCAAGCCGAGCGACCTGATCCCCGAATTGCAGGGGCGCTTCCCGATCCGGGTCGAGCTGCAGTCGCTGTCGGTGGCGGACTTCGAGAGCATCCTGACGCAGACCCAGGCTTCGCTGGTCAAGCAGTACCAGGCCCTGCTGGCGACCGAGGGCGTCACGCTCGAATTCACGCCGGAAGGCGTCACCCGGCTCGCGAGCATCGCCTTCGACGTCAACGAGCGGACCGAGAACATCGGCGCGCGCCGCCTGTCGACCGTGATGGAGCGGCTGCTCGACGAAGTGAGCTTCGATGCCGCCAAGCTGGAGGGCCAGGCGGTGCGCATCGACGCCGCCTACGTCGACCAGCGACTCCAGGCACTAAGTCACAACGAAGACCTTTCTCGATTCATTCTCTGAATCTTCCGTCGTAGGACGGGGCTCACGCTTTACTTTCATTGCGTGAGCTAAGTGCTTCATTTGCAACGGAATTCGGTGTTTTGGAGGTTGCAAAAACACCGCTAAGTCGTTGATTCCATTACAAAAAATACCCGTGGCGCCTGGTTGTGCGGTAGGTGTTTCCTGCTACAGTGCAAAAAAGTGCAGTTAAGTGGGAAAAAGTGTCGAGCGAGTCCTGATTCGGGTCTCGCGGCAGCTCCCATCACCGGGGTCTCGTGGTCGTGTTTCAAGGCGCTTCATCGCTCAGTCTGGATGCCAAGGGGCGGCTCTCCGTGCCGACCCGGCACCGTGACGTCCTGAGCGCGACCGCCGAGGGCCATCTCACCATCACCAAGCATCCGCACGGCTGCCTGATGGTGTTCCCGCGCCCCGAATGGGAGAAGTTCCGTGAGCGCATCGCGGCGCTGCCGATGTCGGCGCAGTGGTGGAAGCGCGTCTTCCTCGGCAACGCGATGGACGTTGAGATGGACGGCACCGGCCGCGTGCTGGTCTCGCCCGAACTGCGTGCCGCTGCCGGCATCTCGCGCGATGCGCTGCTGCTCGGCATGGGCAACCACTTCGAACTCTGGGACAAGGCGACTTACGACGCCAAGGAAGCCGAGGCCACGCAAGGCCAGATGCCCGACGTTTTCCAGGACTTTTCGTTCTGAGGCGCACTGTGGAACAGCCGTGGACCCATACGACCGTCCTGCTGCAGGAAGCAGTGGACGCGCTCTTTCCGGATGCGACGCACACCGCGGGAACGTACGTGGACGCGACTTTCGGGCGCGGCGGCCACGCCCGCGCCATCCTGGCCAGGCTGGGGCCGACGGGCCGGCTGATCGCGTTCGACAAGGACGCGGAAGCGGTGGCCGAAGCGGCGCGCATCGAGGATGCGCGATTTTCCATTCGGCACCAGGGCTTCAGGGATCTGGGGGAATTGCCGCCGTCCAGTGTGGCCGGCCTGCTGATGGACCTCGGCATCAGCTCTCCCCAGATCGACAACCCCGCACGGGGTTTTTCTTTTCGTTTCGACGGACCGCTCGACATGCGCATGGACACCACGCGCGGCGAGAGCGTTTCCGAATGGCTGGCGACAGCCGAGCAGCAACAGATTGCGGAGGTGATTCGTGACTATGGCGAAGAACGGTTTGCTGTTCAGATTGCAAAGGCGATTGTTGCTCGCCGACAAGAACGGGGCCCAATTTCAACCACCGCCGAGCTGGCCGAGCTCGTGGCTGGCACGGTCAAAACCCGCGAGCAGGGCCAGAACCCTGCAACGCGCACATTTCAGGCTTTTCGGATTTTCATCAACGCCGAGCTTGAAGAGCTGCAACAGGCGCTAGAGGCCAGCCTGACCGTGCTGCAGCCGCAGGGCCGCCTCGCGGTGATCAGCTTCCATTCGCTGGAAGACCGCATCGTGAAGCAGTTCATCGCCCAGCATTCGAAGGAGGTCTACGACCGCCGCGCGCCCTTTGCCGCGCCGAAGGCGATGAAGCTCAAGGCGCTGGCGCGCATCAAGCCCTCGAAGGCCGAGGTGGCCGGCAATCCGCGTTCGCGCAGCGCGATCCTGCGGGTGGCAGAGCGCACGGCCGAGGGGTCTTGACATGGCGCGCCTCAACTTGCTCCTGCTGCTCGCCGTGCTGGGCTCGGCGGTCTACCTGGTCCACACCCAGTACCTGTCGCGCCAGCTCTTCACCGAGCTGCACCGCATCGAGCTCGAGGCCCGGCGCCTGGAGCTCGACCGCGATCGGCTGCAGGTCGAGAAGCGTGCCCAGGCGACGCCGCTGCGGGTCGAGAAGCTGGCCAAGGAGCAGCTGAAGATGCGCACCACCACGCCGGCCATCACGCAGTACGTGCGCCAGGACGGGACCGTGATCCCGGCGGTGGTGGCGCCCGCGCCCGCCGCACCGGCAGGGCGCGCCGCACCTTCCAGGGGAGCGCGCTGATGGTCCGTCGCAGCCGCAGCGTCCAATACACGACCAGCCCCTTGCTTGCGAGCAAGACGCCGGTCTGGCGCAGCAAGTTCATCGTCGCGGCCATCGCCGGCGGCTTTCTGCTGCTGGCGGCCCGCGCGGCCTACGTGCAGGTGCTCGGCAACGATTTCTTCCAGCGCCAGGGCGAGGTGCGCTTCACGCGCACGCTGGAGCTGCCGGCCAACCGTGGCCGGATCCTCGACCGCAACGGGCTGCTGCTGGCCTCCAGCGTCGTGGCGCCGAGCATCTGGGCGATCCCGGAGGACATCGAGCGCGACGATCCCGAGGTCAGGGCCAAACTGAAGCAGGTCGCCAAGCTGCTCGAGATGCCGCTGAAGGACTTCGACAAGAAGCTCGAGGACGAGGACAAGACCTTCGTCTGGATCAAGCGCCAGGTCGACGAGCCGATCGCCAAGCAGATCGCCGCGCTCAACATCAAGGGCATCTACCAGCGCAAGGAATACAAGCGCCAGTACCCCGAGGGCGAGTCGGCCGCGCACGTGGTCGGCTTCACCAATGTCGAAGATCACGGCCAGGAAGGCATCGAGCTGGCGTTCAACAAGGACCTGGCCGGCAAGATCGGCTCGCGCCGCGTGATCAAGGACCGGCTCGGCCGGGTGGTCGAGGGCGTCGGCGAGCAGGTGCCGCCGGTGGACGGCAAGGACATCCAGCTGAGCGTCGACAGCAAGGTGCAGTTCTTCGCCTACCAGAAGCTGCGCGACGCGGTGACGATGTACAAGGCCAAGGCCGGCAGCGTGGTGGTGCTCGACGCCATCACCGGCGAGGTGCTGGCGCTGGCCAACTACCCGAGCTACGTGCCCGACAAGCGCCAGAACCTGACTGGCGAGCAGTTGCGCAACCGCGCGCTCACCGACACCTTCGAGCCCGGCTCGACCATGAAACCCATCACCGTCGCCATGGCGCTGGAGGCAGGCCGGATCACGCCACAAACCATCGTTGATACCACCCCTGGCCGCTACCAGATTGGTGGTTTCACCATCACCGACACCCACAACAACGGGGCATTGACGGTCGAGGGCGTGATCCAGAAGTCGAGCAACGTCGGCGCGCTCAAGATCGCCCAGAAGATGACGCCGCGCGAGATGTGGGACACCTACACCGCGCTCGGCTACGGCCAGAAGCCGCAGATCCAGTTCCCCGGCGCGGTCACCGGGCGCCTGCGGCCCTGGAAGTCGTGGAAGCCGGTCGAGCAGGCCACGATGGCCTACGGCTACGGCCTGTCGGCCTCGCTGTTCCAGATGGCGCATTCGTACACCGCCTTCGCGCACGACGGCGACATCATCCCGGCGACCATTCTCAAGAGCCCCGAGCCGGCGGTCGGCGTCAAGGTGTTCTCGGCCCAGAACGCGCTCGCGGTGCGCAAGATGCTGCAGATGGCCGCCGGCCCCGGCGGCACCGGCACGCGCGCCCAGACGGTCGGCTACTCGGTGGGCGGCAAGTCCGGCACCGCGCACAAGCAGGTCGGCAAGGGCTACGCCAGCAGGCAGTACCGCGCCTGGTTCACCGGCATGGCGCCGATCGACAAGCCGCGCATCATCGTCGCCGTGATGATCGACGAGCCGAGCAACGGCCAGTATTTCGGCGGCCTGGTGGCGGCGCCGGTGTTCAGCGAAGTCGTGCAGCAGACCCTGCGCATGATGAACGTGGCGCCCGATCTGGCAGTCAAACCGCTGGTCGTGACCAACGGTGTGGAAGAGAGTTTCTGATGACCACGAAGCTGCACAGCCCCGCCGAAGCCGCCGCCTGGCTCAAGTCGCGCGTGCGCGGCGTGCTGCACGCCGACAGCCGTCCGGTGGGCGCGGGCGACGGTTTCGTCGCCTGGCCCGGTGCCGTCGCCGATGGCCGGCGTTTCGTCGCCGGCGCATTGGCGCAGGGCGCCACAGCCTGCCTGGTCGAGCACGAAGGCAGCGAGGCTTTCGGCTTCGACAGCGAGGCGATCGCCACCTACGCCGGCCTGAAGGCCGCCACCGGCCCGATCGCCGCGGCCTTCTACGACGCGCCCTCGGAAGCGCTGGAGGTGCTGGCGGTCACAGGCACCAACGGCAAGACCTCGACCGCCTGGTGGCTGGCCCAGGCGCTGTCGTCCCTGCGCTCGCCCTGCGCCGTGGTCGGCACGCTGGGAGTCGGCGTGCCGCCCGAACTCACCTACACGGGCCTCACGACGCCCGACCCGGTGCTGCTGCAGCGCGAACTGCGCGGCTTCGCCGACCGCGGCTTCGGCGCCTGCGCGATCGAGGCTTCGTCCATCGGCATTGCCGAGCGCCGGCTCGACGGCACCCGGATCGGCGTCGCGGTGTTCACCAATTTCACCCAGGATCACCTGGACTACCACGGCAGCATGGACGCCTACTGGCAGGCCAAGGTCGAGTTGTTCCGCTGGCCCGGACTGCGCGCCGCGGTGGTCAACATCGACGACGTGCATGGCGCCGCGTTGGTCGCCAACCTGATCGAGACCGGTGTCGGCGCGCTCGACGTCTGGACCGTGTCGGCGGACGGCGCGCCGGCCCGGCTGGTGGCGCGGGACATCGGCTACGACGCCCAGGGGCTCCATTTCACGGTGGTGGAGCGAGGCGCCCCGGCGCAGCGCCTCGCGACCTCGCTGATCGGCCAGTACAACGTCGCCAACCTGCTGGGCGTGCTGGGCGCGCTGCGCGCCCTCGGCCTGTCGCTCGAAGAGGCGGTCGCCGCCTGTGCCGGTCTCGACAGCGTGCCGGGCCGCATGGAGCGCCTGAGCCTGCCCGGCCAGCCGCTCGCGGTGGTCGACTATGCTCATACGCCCGATGCGCTCGACAAGGCGCTGGCCGGCCTGCGGCCGCTGGCCCGTCAGCGCGGCGGCGCGCTGTGGTGCCTGTTCGGCTGCGGCGGCGATCGCGACAGTGCCAAGCGGCCGATGATGGCCGCGGTGGCCGAGACGCAAGCCGACCGCGTGGTCGTGACCAGCGACAACCCGCGCAGCGAAAAACCGGCGGCGATCATCAGCCAGATCCTGCTGGGGCTGGCGCGCCCGGAAGCGGCCCAGGTCGAGCCCGACCGCGCCCGCGCCATTGCCGAGACACTGGCCCAGGCACGGCCCGAGGACGTGGTGCTGCTCGYGGGCCGCGGCCACGAGGCCTGGCAGGAGATCGGGGGCGAGCGCATCGCGTTCTCCGACCGGACGCATGCGATCGATGCGCTGACGCGAAGGAGCGCAGCATGAGCGAAGTGTCCGGGATGTCCGCCCCGGTGCCGATGATGACGCTGGCCCAGGCCCTGGCCTGGGTGCCCGGCGCCCGGCCGGTCGGCGACCTGGCCACGCCGATCCAGCGGGTGCACACCGACACGCGCACGCTCGCGGCCGGCGACCTGTTCGTCGCCTTGAAGGGCGAGCGCTTCGACGCCAACGCCTTCCTCGCCGATGCCCGGGCGCGTGGCGCGGTGGCGGCGATCGCGCACGGCGGCCTGTCCGAGGCCGGCCTGCCCGGACTCGAGGTGCCCGACAGCCTGGCCGCGCTCGGCGCGCTGGCGGCGGGCTGGCGCGCGCAGTTCGAGCTGCCGCTGATCGCGGTCACCGGCAGCAACGGCAAGACCACCGTGACGCAGATGATCGCCTCGATCCTGCGTGCCGCCTGCGGCGAAGGCGGGCTGGCCACGGCCGGCAATTTCAACAACGAGATCGGCGTGCCGCTGACGCTGCTGCGCCTGCGCGCGCGGCACCAGCGCGCGGTGGTCGAGCTCGGCATGAACCATCCCGGCGAGATCGCGCGGCTGGCGCGGATCGCGCGGCCCACCATCGCGCTGGTCAACAACGCGCAGCGCGAGCACCAGGAGTTCATGGCCACCGTCGAGGCCGTGGCGCGCGAGAACGCGGCGGTCTTCGAGGCGCTGCCGCCCCAGGGCACGGCCGTCTTCCCGTATGCCGACGACTTCACGCCGCTGTGGAACGAGATCGCGCGCCGCGGCGCCTCGCGCCGCTGCCTGACCTTCGGCGAGCAGTCCGGCGCGGACATCTCGCTGCTGTCCGCCGACTGGGGCCACGGTGCCTGGCAGGTCGAGGCCCGCACGCCGCTGGGCGACCTGCGCTTCGCATTGCGCATCGCCGGCCGCCACAACGTCGTCAATGCGCTGGCCGCGATTGCCAGTGCCCTCGCCGGCGGGGTCTCGCTGGACCGCATCGCCGACGGGTTGGCGGCCTTCGAGCCGGTCAAGGGCCGTTCCAAGGCCAGCGAGCTGCGCCTGGCGGGCCAGCGGTCGATCACGCTGGTCGACGACACCTACAACGCCAATCCCGATTCGATGCTGGCGGCGATCGACGTCCTTGCCGGCCTGCCGGGCCCGCGCCTGCTGGTGCTCGGCGACATGGGCGAGGTCGGCGACCAGGGCCCGCGCTTCCATGCCGAGGTCGGCACCCGTGCGCGCGAGCGCGGCATCGAGACCGTGTTCGCACTCGGCCGCGAGTCATCGCACAGCATCGCCGCCTTTCAGGGCGGCACCGGCCCCGGCATCGGCGAGGCCCGGCATTTCGAGGACATCGATTCGCTCAACGCCGCCGTTCGCGCGCAGTTGCCCCGGGCCGCCAGCGTGCTGGTCAAGGGCTCGCGCTTCATGCAGATGGAGCGCGTGGTCCAGGCCGTCGCCGGCTGGGCCGAATCACAACCACAAGACAAGGAGGCCGGTCATGCCGCATGAGTCGCGCATCGAGGCCTGTTCGCCGATGAATCATTTCCCGATGAGGTTCAGCCTATGCTGCTGAGCCTCGCCACGTGGCTGCAGAGCCTGTCGCCGGAGTTCGGATTCCTGCGGGTCTTCCAGTACCTGACCTTCCGTGCGCTGATGGCGGCGCTGACCGCCTTGCTGCTCGGCCTGGCGGCGGGCCCCTACGTGATCCGGCGACTGAGCGCGCTCAAGATCGGCCAGCCGGTGCGCGGCTACGGCATGGACACGCACCTGACCAAGAGCGGTACGCCGACCATGGGCGGCGTGCTCGTGCTGTTCTCGATCGCGTTTTCGACGCTGCTGTGGTTCGACCTCTCCAACCGCTTCGTCTGGATCGTGCTGTGGGTCACGCTGGGCTTCGGCGCCATCGGCTGGGTCGACGACTGGCGCAAGGTGGTGCGCAAGGACCCCGAAGGCATGCGCTCGCGCGAGAAGTATTTCTGGCAGTCGGTGGTCGGCCTGGTGGCGGCCTTCTATTTGCTCTTCAGCATCTCCGAGAGCTCCAACTGGCGCGTGCTCGAGCTGTTCTACGCCTGGGTGCGCTCGGGCTTCGATCTCGACTTCCCGCCCAAGATCAACCTGCTGGTGCCCTTCTTCAAGGAGATCAGCTACCCGCTCGGCGGCATCGGCTTCGTGATCCTGACCTACCTGGTGATCGTCGGCGCGAGCAATGCGGTGAACCTCACCGACGGGCTCGACGGCCTGGCGATCATGCCGGTCGTGATGGTGGGCTCGGCGCTGGGCGTGTTCGCCTACGTCACGGGCAGCGCGGTGTACTCGCGCTACCTGCTCTTTCCCCACATCCCGGGCTCGGGCGAACTGCTGGTGTTCTGCTCGGCCATGGCTGGCGCGGGGCTCGCGTTCCTGTGGTTCAACACCCATCCGGCGCAGGTGTTCATGGGCGACGTGGGCGCGCTCGCGCTCGGCGGCGCGCTGGGCACCATCGCGGTCATCGTGCGGCAGGAGATCGTGTTCTTCGTCATGGGCGGCATCTTCGTGGTCGAGGCGATCTCGGTGATGGCGCAGGTCAGCTACTTCAAGTACACCAAGAAGCGCTTCGGCGAAGGCCGCCGCGTGCTCAAGATGGCGCCGCTGCACCATCATTTCGAGAAGAGCGGCTGGCGCGAGACGCAGGTCGTGGTCCGCTTCTGGATCATCACGATGCTGCTGTGCCTCGTGGGTCTTTCCACCTTGAAGCTGCGTTGAGACCATGCGGCATCTGAAAGACCTCCATGTGCTGATCTTGGGCCTCGGTGCGTCCGGCCTGGCGATGGCGCGCTGGTGTGCGCGCCATGGCGCGGTGCTCACGGTGGCCGATACCCGCGAGGCACCGCCGCAGCTGGCGACACTGCGCGAGGAACTGCCCGATGCGGTGTTCGTCGGCGGCCCGCTGTCGGCCGCGCTGGTCGAAGGCACGCCGGTGCGTGCGGTCTACCGCTCGCCGGGGCTGTCGCCGGAATCGGTGGCCGTGGTGCTCGATGCGGCGCGGGCGATGGGGCTGCCGGTCGGCGGCGAGCTGGACCTGTTCGCGCGTGCGCTCGCCGATCTGCGCACCGTCGAGGTGGCCGAAGCCGCAGAACCGCCCACAACTGCCGAAGGCGCCGAGCCGGCGTCGCCGGAGCCGGTTCAAGAGCCGCTTCCCGCGCCGCAAGGGGATCTCCATGACCCCGACTTCGAGCCGCGGTCGCCCGACGCCGATGCGCCCGAGTTCGATGCGGCCGGGCCGGCTGAAGCGATCGCCGCTGCGCTGCCCGACGACGATGACGATTCCTTCACCCCGCTGCCCGAGGTCGTGATTCCGCCGCCGGTCCCGCAGGGCTACACCCCGGCCGTGCTCGCGATCACCGGCACCAACGGCAAGACGACCGTGACCGCGCTGACCGGCCAACTGGTCGAGCGCGCGGGCAAGACGGTGGCCGTGGCCGGCAACATCGGACCGACGCTGCTCGACACGCTGTCGGCCCGCATGGATGCCGGCGACCTGCCCCAGGTCTGGGTGCTCGAGCTGTCGAGCTTCCAGCTCGATGGGGTGCAGGGCTTCGAGCCGACCGCCGCCACGGTGCTGAACCTGTCGCAGGACCACCTCGACTGGCATGGCGACATGGCGGCCTACGCAGCGGCCAAGGCGCGCATCTTCGGCACCCGGGGCGCGATGGTTCTGAATCGCGAGGACGACGCCGTCATGGCGATGCGGCCGGCGCCGGTCAAGCTGGCCAAGGGCCAGGTGGCGCGCAGCGTCATCACCTTCGGCGCCGCAATGCCGTTGCGGCCGGGCGACTATGGCCTCGAGCGGCTCAACGGCATGGCCTGGCTGGTCCGGGCGCTGGAAGCCGACGAGACCCAGAAGCGCAAGCGCGGTGCCGCGATCGAGGAAGAGATCTTCATCCAGCGCCTGATGCCCGCCGATGCGCTGCGCATCCGCGGCCGCCACAACGCGCTCAACGCGCTGGCCGCGCTGGCGCTGGCCACCGCGGCAGGCTGCCAGCTGGCGCCGATGCTCTACGGCCTGCGCGAATACCGCGGCGAGCCGCACCGGGTCGAACCGGTGGCGATCGTCGGAGACGTCGAGTACTTCGACGACAGCAAGGGCACCAACGTCGGTGCGACGGTCGCGGCGCTCGTCGGCCTCGGCGAGGAGCGCCGGGTGGTCGTGATCCTCGGCGGCGAGGGCAAGGGCCAGGACTTCGAGCCCCTGGCCGCACCGGTGCGCCAGTACGCTCGCGCGGTGGTGCTGATCGGCCGCGACGCGCCTTTGATCGAAGCCGCGCTTGCTGCCACCGGCATTCCGCTGCTGTCCGCGGCTTCGCTGCCCGAGGCCGTGACGGTGGCGGCCGGGCGCGCCCATCCGGGCGATGCGGTGCTGCTGTCGCCTGCCTGCGCCAGCTTCGACATGTTCAAGGACTACGCGCATCGCGCCCAGGTGTTCTGCGAGGCCGTGCAGGCGCTCGCCGATTCGCCGGCGGGCTCCGGGGAGGGCGCGGAATGACCGCCACGACCGCCGCCACGCCCAACAAGGCCGGCCGCTTCAGCGGCTGGTTCAGCCGCGCCAAGAGCGGCATCGATGCGTTGCCCATGCATCTGCCGGTGCGGCTCGGCAACGCCGGCATGACGCAGACCAAGGCGGCGCCGGTGCGCGTGCTGGGCTTCGACCAGGCGCTGGTCTGGGTCACGGTGGCGTTGCTGGCCTGGGGCCTGGTGATGGTCTATTCGGCCTCGATCGCGCTGTCCGACAGTCCGCGCTTCGCGCGCGCCGGCTACACGCCGACCTATTTCCTCACGCGCCATGCGGCCTCGCTGGTGATCGCGGCGATCGCCGGGCTGCTGGCCTTCCAGGTGCCGATGAAGACCTGGGAGCGCGCCGCGCCCTGGCTCTTCGTCGCCTCGCTGCTGCTGCTGGTTGCGGTGCTGATCCCGCACATCGGCATCAACGTCAACGGCGCCCGCCGCTGGCTGCCGCTGGGCTTCATGCGCTTCCAGCCCTCGGAGCTGGCCAAGCTCGCGATGGTGCTCTACGCCGCCAGCTACATGGTGCGCAAGATGGAGATCAAGGAGCGCTTCTTCCGCGCCGTGCTGCCGATGGGCATCGCGGTGGTGGTGGTCGGCATGCTGGTGATGGCCGAGCCCGACATGGGCGCCTTCATGGTGATCGCGGTGATCGCGATGGGCATCCTATTCCTGGGCGGCGTCAACGCGCGCATGTTCTTCGTCATCGCGGCGCTGGTCGTGGCGGCCTTCAGCACCATCGTCGCCACCAGCCCGTGGCGGCGCGAACGCATCTTCGCCTACCTCGATCCGTGGAGCGAGGAGCATGCGCTGGGCAAGGGCTACCAGCTCTCGCATTCGCTGATCGCGATCGGCCGCGGCGAGGTCTTCGGCGTCGGGCTCGGTGGCAGCGTCGAGAAACTGCACTGGCTGCCCGAAGCCCATACCGACTTCCTGCTGGCGGTGATCGGCGAGGAATTCGGCCTGGTCGGCGTGCTGCTCGCGATCGGCCTGTTCCTCTGGCTCACGCGCCGGATCATGCACATCGGCCGCCAGGCGATCGCGCTCGACCGCGTGTTCTCGGGCCTGGTGGCGCAGGGCATCGGCATCTGGATCGGCTTCCAGACCTTCATCAACATGGGCGTGAACCTGGGCGCGCTGCCGACCAAGGGCCTGACCTTGCCGCTGATGAGCTTCGGCGGCTCGGCGATCCTGATGAACGTGGTGGCGCTGGCGGTGGTGCTGCGGATCGACTACGAGAACCGCGTCCTCATGCGTGGAGGCCGCGTATGAGTCGTACGGCATTGGTCATGGCAGGCGGTACCGGCGGCCACATCTTCCCGGGTCTCGCCGTCGCCGAAGCCCTGCGCGAGCGCGGCTGGCGCGTCCACTGGCTGGGCGCGCCCGGCAGCATGGAAGAGAAGCTGGTCCCGCCGCGCGGCTTCGCCTTCGAGCCGGTCCAGTTCGGCGGCGTGCGCGGCAAGGGTCCGCTCACGCTGGCGCTGCTGCCGATGCGCCTCCTGCGCGCCTTCGTGCAGAGCATCGCCGTGGTGCGCCGCGTGCGGCCCGACGTGGTCGTCGGCCTCGGCGGCTACATCACCTTCCCGGGCGGCATGATGAGCGTGCTGCTGGGCAAGCCGCTGGTGCTGCACGAACAGAACTCGGTGGCCGGGCTCGCCAACAAGGTGCTCGCGCGCGTCGCCGACCGCGTCTTCACGGCCTTCCCCGACGTCATCCAGAAGGCCCAATGGGTCGGCAATCCGCTGCGCACCGCCTTCCTCTCGCAACTCGACCCGGCCACGCGCTTCGCCGGCCGCGGCGGCCCGCTCAGGCTGCTGGTGGTGGGCGGCAGCCTCGGCGCCCGGGCGCTCAACGCCGTGGTGCCGAAGGCGCTGGCCCTGATCGCACCAGCGCAGCGTCCGCAGGTCACCCACCAGAGCGGCGCCAAGCAGATCGACGAACTGCGCGCCAACTACGCCGCCGCCGGCGTCGCAGGCGAGCTCACGCCCTTCATCGAGGACACGGCGCAGGCCTACGCCGAGGCGGACCTGATCGTCGCCCGTGCCGGTGCCAGCACCGTCACCGAAATCGCGGCCGTCGGCGCAGCAGCGCTGTTCGTGCCTTTTCCTTCCGCCGTGGACGACCACCAGACCACCAATGCCCGCTTCCTTGTCGACGCGGGCGGCGGCTGGCTCGTTCAACAAACCGAACTGACACCTGAATTGCTGGCCGACTTGCTACAGAAAACCGGGCGCGCCGCGCTCATGGAACGCGCCGTGAAGGCCAAGACGATGCAGAAAACCGAAGCGGTCGACCATGTCGTCCGCGCCTGTGAGGAGCTGGCCCCATGAAGCATGCCATTCGTCACATCCACTTCGTCGGCGTCGGCGGCTCGGGCATGAGCGGCATCGCCGAAGTGCTGCTCAACCTCGGCTACACGATCTCGGGCTCCGACCTGTCCGACAGCGCGACCTTGAAGCGCCTGGCCAGCCTCGGCATCGCGACCTTCGTCGGCCACGACGCGGCCCACATCGCGGGCGCCGACGCGGTCGTCACCTCGACCGCGGTCAACGCCGAGAACCCCGAGGTGGTGGCGGCGCGCGAGAAGCGCATCCCGGTGGTGCCGCGCGCGATGATGCTGGCCGAGCTGATGCGGCTCAAGCAGGGCATCGCGATCGCCGGCACGCACGGCAAGACCACCACCACCAGCCTGGTGGCGAGCGTGCTCGCGGCCGCGGGGCTCGACCCGACCTTCGTGATCGGCGGCCGGCTCAACAGCGCCGGCGCCAATGCGCAACTCGGCAGCGGCGACTACATCGTGGTGGAGGCCGACGAATCCGACGCCTCGTTCCTGAACCTGCTGCCGGTGATGGCGGTGGTCACGAACATCGACGCCGACCACATGGAGACCTATGGGCACGACTTCGCGAAGCTCAAGAAGGCCTTCGTCGACTTCCTGCACCGCATGCCCTTCTACGGCGTCGCGATCCTGTGCACCGACGACCCGGCGGTGCGCGAGATCGTGACCGAGGTGTCCTGCCCCGTGACCAGCTACGGCTTCGGCGAAGACGCCCAGGTGCGTGCGGTCAACGTGCGGGCGGTGGGCTCGCAGATGCACTTCACGGCGCAGCGCCGCAACGGCGTCACGCTGCCCGACCTGGACATCGTGCTGAACCTGCCGGGCGAGCACAACGTGCGCAATGCCTTGTCGGTGATCGCGGTGGCGGTCGAACTCAACGTGCCCGACGAGGCGGTGCAGCGCGGCCTGGCCGACTTCAAGGGCGTGGGCCGGCGCTTCCAGCGCTATGGCGAGGTGCTGCTGGCCGGCGCCCGCACGGGCCATTTCACGCTGATCGACGACTACGGACATCACCCGGTCGAGATGGCGGCCACCATCGCCGCGGCGCGCGGCGCCTTTCCGGGCCGGCGCCTGGTACTGGCCTTCCAGCCGCACCGCTTCACGCGCACCCGCGACTGCTTCGAGGATTTCGTCAAGGTGATCGGCCAGGCCGATGCGGTGCTGCTGGGCGAGGTCTATGCCGCCGGCGAGGCGCCGATCGTGGCGGCCGACGGCCGTTCGCTGGCGCGGGCGCTGCGCGTCGCGGGCAAGGTCGAGCCGGTGTTCGTCGACGAGATCGCGGCCATGCCGCAGGCGATCCTGGACAACGCGCGCGAGGGCGATGTCGTGATCTGCATGGGCGCGGGCTCGATCGGTGCCGTGCCCGCCAAGGTGGTCGAGATCGGCGCGCTGGCGCCGCAGAAATCAGAGCGCTTGACGCGCGAAGGGAGGGCGTTGTGAGCGTCGTGGATCCGAAGGCCTTCGGCAAGGTGGCGGTGCTGTTCGGCGGCAGTTCGGCCGAGCGAGAGATCTCGTTGATGTCGGGCGGCGGCGTGCTCGAGGCGCTGCGTTCGCGCGGCGTCGACGCGCATGCCTTCGACCCGGCCGAGCGCGACCTGGTCGAACTCAGGCGCGAAGGCTTCGCGCGCTGCTTCGTGGCGCTGCATGGCCGCCACGGCGAGGACGGCACCGTGCAGGGCGCGCTCGAGCTGCTCGGCATTCCCTACACAGGCTCGGGCGTGATGGCCTCGAGCGTGGCGATGGACAAGGTCATGACCAAGCGCATCTGGCAGGCCGACGACCTGCCCACGCCGCGCTACGTGCGCCTGGCCTTCGACCAGCAGAGCCGCGAGCAGATCAACGCCGTGCCCGACGTGCTGGGCCTGCCGCTGATCGTGAAGCCGCCGCGCGAAGGATCCTCCATCGGCGTCACCAAGGTCCAGGGCTACTCGCAGATGCAGGACGCCGTGAGCCTGGCGGTGCGCTACGACGCCGACGTGCTGTGCGAGGAATTCATCGAGGGCCTGGAAGTCACCTGCGCCTTGCTGGGCAGCGGCCTCGATGCCGTGGCGCTGCCGGTGGTGCGCATCGCCGCGCCCGAAGGCGCCTACGACTACCAGAACAAGTACTTCACCGATGACGTGAAGTACCACTGCCCGAGCGGCCTGCCGGAGGCCGAGGAGCACGAGATCCGCCGCATCTCGCTGGCCGCCTACCACCAGCTCGGCTGCCGCGGCTGGGGCCGCGCCGACCTGATGATCCGCGCCAGCGACCGCAAGCCCTTCCTGCTCGAGATGAACACCTCGCCGGGCATGACCAGCCACTCGCTGGTGCCGATGTCGGCCCGGGCGGCCGGTATCGCCTACGAGGATCTGTGCCTGCGCGTGCTGGCGACGGCCACGCTGGACTCCGGAATGCCTGGAGGCGCCGCCACGCCATGACACGCAGCATCCCCGTGCCTTTCGACGTCAAGCTCATGAACGTGCTCGCGACCCTCGTGTTCGCGCTGTTCGCGTTCATGCTGCTGGCGGCGGGCGCCTGGTGGGTGCTGCGTCAGCCCTTCTTCCCGCTGGCCGGCATCAAGGTCGACGGCGAGGTCACGCACAACAACGCGGTCACGCTGCGCGCCAACGTGGCGCCGCAACTGGCGGGCAACTTCTTCACGGTCGATCTGGCCCGCGCGCGCACCGCCTTCGAGTCGGTGCCCTGGGTGCGCAAGGCTGTGGTGCGGCGCGAGTTCCCGAACAAGCTGCGCGCCACGCTGATCGAGCACGTGCCGGTGGCGCACTGGGGCGACGAGGCCGGCTCGAAGCTGATCAACGGTTTCGGCGAGGTTTTCGAAGCCAACGTGGCCGAGGTCGACGACAACCTGCCGCGGCTGGACGGCCCGACCGAGCAGGCCGGGCAGGTGCTGGGCATGTACCGCGTGCTGGCACCGCTGTTCCAGCCCTACGACCTCGGCATCGATCAGCTCACGCTGACCAGCCGCGGCAGCTGGCGCGCGCTGCTGGACACCGGCGCCGTGCTGGAACTCGGGCGCGGGCGGGGCGAGGAGGTGGTGGTCCGCACGCAGCGCTTCCTGCGCACCGTGACGCCGGTGGCGGGCCAGTACGGGCGCACGATCGCGTCGGTGGAGGGCGCCGACCTGCGGCACAACGAAGGCTACGCGCTGCGGCTGCGTGGCGTGACGACGGTCGTTGCCGACCCGAAGAAAAAGTAGAGAGAGCGAACAGAGGAAGCACATGTCCAAAGAGTACAAAGATCTCGTTGTCGGTCTCGACATCGGCACCGCCAAGGTGATGGCGGTGGTGGCCGAGGTGCTGCCCAACGGCGAGCTCAAGCTGGCCGGGCTGGGCATCGCGCCGAGCAACGGGCTCAAGCGCGGCGTGGTGGTCAACATCGACGCCACGGTCCAGAGCATCCAGCAGGCGCTCAAGGAGGCCGAGCTGATGGCCGACTGCAAGATCAGCCGCGTCTACACCGGCATCACCGGCAGCCACATCCGCGGCATCAATTCGAGCGGCATGGTGGCGGTCAAGGACAAGGAAGTCACGCCGGCCGACGTCGCCCGCGTGGTCGAGACGGCGCGCGCGATCAACATCTCGAGCGACCAGCGACTGCTGCTGGTCGAGCCGCAGGAGTTCGTGATCGACGGCCAGGACGTCAAGGAGCCGATCGGCATGAGCGGCATGCGGCTCGAGGCCAAGGTGCACATCGTCACCGGCGCCCAGAGCGCGGCCGAGAACATCATCAAGTGCGTGCGCCGCTGCGGTCTCGAGGTCGACCAGCTGATGCTGAACCCGCTGGCCTCGAGCCTGGCGGTGCTGACCGAGGACGAGCGCGAGCTCGGCGTGGTGCTGGTCGACATCGGTGCCGGCACGACGGACGTCGCGATCTTCACCAACGGCGCGATCCGCCACACGGCCGTGATCCCGATCGCCGGCGACCTGATCACCAGCGACATCGCGATGGCGCTGCGCACGCCGACCAAGGACGCCGAGGACATCAAGGTCGAGAACGGCTACGCCAAGCAATTGCTGGCCGACCCCGACACGCAGGTCGAGGTGCCGGGGCTTGGCGACCGCGGCCCGCGCATGCTGAGCAAGCAGGCGCTGGCCGGCGTGATCGAGCCGCGCATCGAGGAGATCTTCTCGCTCGTGCAGCAGGTGGTGCGCGAGTCGGGCTACGAGGAGGTGCTGTCCTCCGGCGTGGTGCTGACCGGCGGCAGCGCGGTGATGCCCGGCATGGTCGAACTTGGCGAGGACATCTTCCTGAAGCCGGTCCGGCGCGGCATTCCGAAGTATTCGAGCGCGCTGTCGGACATGGTGGCGCAGCCGCGTGCCGCCACCGTGATGGGGCTGCTCGAGGAGGCGCGCTATGCGCGCCTGCGCGGCTTCAAGGTGGCGCAGAAGAACGGCTCCGTCAAGACGGCGTTCGGGCGCTTCAAGGACTTCATCGTGGGGAACTTCTGATCATGACCGCAGACCGACTCTGGCTCGCGCGTGGTGGCCCCCCGCTGCATTTCAACGAGCGATGGCGACGGACCGGACCTCCGCCCTGACGACGTTCCACGGTTCGCTACAACAAATTCATTCATCAATAAACGGCAACTGCAAATTCAAGGAGTCAGAAAAATGGCTATCGAAATGATCGAGATCGAAGAGTTCAACCAGGGCACCCAGATCAAGGTGATCGGCGTGGGCGGCGGCGGCGGCAACGCGGTCGCGCACATGATGGAGCGCGGGGTGCAGGGCGTGCAGTTCGTCTGCGCCAACACCGACGCACAGGCGCTGTCGCGCAGCAATGCCCACAAGACGATCCAGCTCGGCACCAACGGCCTGGGCGCCGGCAGCAAGCCCGAGAAGGGCCGTGACGCCGCCGAGGCCGCGATCGACGACATCCGCGAATCGATCGCCGGCGCGCACATGCTGTTCATCACGGCCGGCATGGGTGGCGGCACCGGCACCGGCGCGGCGCCGGTGATCGCCCGCGTCGCCAAGGAGATGGGCATCCTGACCGTGGGCGTGGTGACCAAGCCCTTCGACTGGGAAGGCGGCCGCCGCATGACCAATGCCGATGCCGGCCTGGCCGAGCTCGAAGCGAATGTCGACTCGCTGATCGTGGTGCTCAACGAGAAGCTGCTCGACGTGCTGGGCGAGGACGTGACGCAGGACGAGGCCTTCGCGCACGCCAACGACGTGCTCAAGAACGCGGTCGGCGGCATCTCGGAAATCATCAACGAGTACGGCGGCGTGAACGTCGACTTCGAAGACGTGCGCACCGTGATGGGCGAGCCCGGCAAGGCCATGATGGGCACGGCGGCCGCGAGCGGCCCGGACCGCGCCCGCATCGCCGCCGAGCAGGCCGTGGCCTGCCCGCTGCTCGAGGGCATCGACCTCTCCGGCGCCAAGGGCGTGCTGGTGCTGGTGACGGCGTCGAAGTCCTCGCTCAAGCTGAGCGAATCGAAGCTCGCGATGAACACCATCCGCGCCTACGCCTCGCCCGACGCGCACGTGATCTACGGCGCCGCCTACGACGACGCCCTGGGCGACGAGATGCGCGTGACCGTGGTCGCGACCGGCCTGTCGCGCCAGGACGCACGCCGCCAGGCACCGACGCTCGAAGTGATCCGCACCGGCACCGACAACATCCCGTTCACCGTGCCGAGCCTCGGCGGCGGCGCGGGCCACGCCGGCAGCCAGCCGAACTACGACGGCATGGCGGTGCCCAGCGTGTGGCGTACCAATCGCACGATGGCCGCGGCCAAGGTCGACGCGCTGTCCTCGGGCGGCATGGACGATTTCGAGATCCCCGCCTTCCTGCGCCGCCAGGCTGATTGATGATGCGCAAAGCGACTGCGCGCCCCGATCTTGCACCTGTGGTGCTCGACGTACGCAAGTACGGCTGCGCTCCTCGGCGCAACCTCGGAGCGCTCGCTACGCTTTTCGCACCATCAATCGGTCGCCGCTAGGCATGGGCACTATCGCGGACATAGCCAGACGCGCGGGTCGAGCCACGACCTGCGCGTCTAAAATCTCGTCCGTGCTGTCCCAACGAACCCTCAAGTCGATCACCCGCGCCGTTGGCGTGGGCCTGCACAGCGGGCAGCGGGTCGAACTCACGCTGCGCCCGGCACCGGTCGACCACGGCATCGTGTTCCGCCGGGTCGATCTGCCGGAGCCGGTCGAGATCGCGATGACGGCGGAGTCGGTCACCGACACCCGGCTGGCATCCACCGTTTCGGCGGGCGGCGCCAAGGTCCAGACCGTGGAGCACCTGATGTCGGCCTGCGCGGGCCTGGGCATCGACAACCTGCTGATCGACATCACGGCCGACGAGGTGCCGATCCTCGACGGTTCGGCCTCGTCCTTCGTCTTCCTGCTGCAGAGCGCGGGCATCCAGCTGCAGGCGGCACCGCGGCGCTTCATCCGCGTCATCAAGCCGGTCGAGGTGCGCGAAGGCGAGGGCGCCGATGCCAAGTGGGCGAGGCTCGAGCCGTACCACGGCTTCAAGCTCAGCTTCGAGATCGACTTCGATCACCGCGTGGTGAATTCGACCGGCCAGCGTGTCGAGTTCGATCTCGGCAGCGGGTCCTACAGCCGCGACATCGCGCGTGCGCGCACCTTCGGCTTCACCAAGGAACTCGAATACATGCTTTCGAAGGGGCTGGCGCGCGGCGGCGGTCTCGACAACGCGATCGTGATGGACGACACCAAGGTGCTCAATGCGGGCGGGCTGCGCTACGACGACGAGTTCGTGAAGCACAAGATCCTCGACGCCATGGGCGACCTCTACGTGATCGGCCGACCGCTGCTGGCGGCCTACAGCGCCTTCCGCTCCGGCCATGCGCTCAACAACAAGCTGCTGCGCGAACTGCTCGCTCACGAGGACGCCTACGAGGTCGTGACCTTCGACGACGAGAAGCTGGCCCCGGCCGGCTTCGCCGAGGTCGCGCGCGCCTGGTAGGCGCGCTGCCCGATCGCAATGCTGCTGTTCCGCTCGGCCATCCTGCTGCTGCTTCTGGTGGCGGGCGTTTCGTTCGCGTTCTATGCGGCGACCGGCCAGCTCAGGTACCGGCGTTTCGGCTGGATCCTGCTCAAGTGGACGCTGCTGGCGGCCTTCGGGTTCTTCGCGGTCCTGATCGCGGAGCGCGTTTTCTAGCCGCGCCTTCTAGGGCCTGTTCACCCTATTTCCGGGGATCGCGTTGCCGGGCGAAGGGGCTGGATGCAAGGCGCCTGCGCGCAGCAAGGCTGTCGCCTTGCAAGCGCGGGCAACGCCGCAGACGGCCCCTTCGCCCGGCAACCCGAAGGGAAGGCATGCCAGGACGAGCCACTCGGCGTTGCGCTCCTCGCATGTGCCGACGCACATGCCGCGTCGCGCGCCTTGATTGGCCCGTCCTGGCA
>NZ_JBFREQ010000038.1:0-57513 GCF_052114385.1 Variovorax sp. M-6
GCCCTTTTTCCGCCTGAAGCTGCGCTCCTCAGCGGCGCAGAGGGGATCGCCGGTCCCGCACCGCATGCCGGGCTTCGGGGGTGTGCGAGCCGCCCCTGCGCTTCCAGCGTTGCAATGCAACCCCAACCTGTCCACGGCGGTGGGCGGTATGCCCCGGGCCGGCCGTTGAGGCACCGCCGAGCAGCGCAGCGGTACGCGGATCAGGGCTCGCGACTGTTTGAGCCGAAGGCGAGTTTGAGCGAGACCCCGCGTACCGCGAGCAGCGCAGGGAAGCCCGAAGGGCCGGTGACGTCGGCCGGCCCGGGGTATACCGACCGCCGCCGCCCCCACTGCCACGGTGCAAAGTAAAGGGAGGCCGCATGAACCTCTCCAAGCCTTTCGTCGAGCGCCCCATCGCCACGATGCTGCTCACCATCGGCATCGCGCTGGCCGGCATCGTCGCCTTCCTCGTGCTGCCGGTCTCGCCGCTGCCCCAGGTGGACTACCCGACGATCTCGGTGCAGGCCAGCCTGGCTGGCGCGAGCCCCAGCACCATGGCCTCGAGCGTCGCCACGCCGCTGGAGCGGCGGCTCGGCATCATCCCCGGCGTCAACGAGCTGACCTCGACCAGTTCCAACGGCTCGGCGCGCGTCACGCTGCAGTTCGACCTCAGCCGCAACATCGACAGCGCCGCGCGCGAGGTGCAGGCCGCGATCAACGCCGCCCGCGCCGACCTGCCGGCCACGCTGCGCAGCAACCCGACCTATCGCAAGCGCAACCCGACCGCGGCGCCGGTCGTGATCCTGGCGCTGACCTCCAAGACCCGTACGCCGGGCCAGATCTACGAGGCGGTCTCGAACATCGTGAGCCAGCGGCTGTCGCAGGTCGAGGGCGTCGGCGAGGTCGAGATCGGCGGCGGCTCGCTGCCCGCGGTGCGGGTCGAGCTGGAGCCCTTCGCGCTCAACCGCTTCGGCATCAGCAGCGAGGACGTGCGCGCCGCGATCCAGGCCAACAACGCCAACCGGCCCAAGGGCGCGATCGAGAGCGCCGACCGCCGGCTGCAGATCTACACGCCGGCGCCGGGCCGCCATGCCTCGGAGTACCGCGACATGGTGATCGCCTGGCGCAACAACGCCGCGGTGCGCCTGGGCGACGTCGCGCGGGTGATCGACAGCGTCGAGAACACGCGCACGCTGGGGCTCTTCAACGGCGAGCCCGCGGTGATCGTGCTGGTGACGCAGGAGCCCGGCGCCAACATCATCGAGACGGTCGACGGCGTGCGCGAGCTGCTGCCCGAACTGCGCGCGCAGCTGCCGCAGGACATCGACGTCCAGGTCGCCTCGGACCGCACCAACACGATCCGCGCCTCGCTGCGCGAGATCGAGGCCACGCTGATGATCTCGGTGGTGCTGGTGGTGCTGGTGGTCGGCCTCTTCCTGCGCAAGGCGCGCGCCACCATCGTGCCGGCGGTGGCGACCGTGGTGTCGCTGCTCGGCACCTTCGGCGTCATGCACCTGCTGGGCTACAGCCTCAACAACCTGAGCCTGATGGCGCTCACGGTCGCCACCGGCTTCGTGGTCGACGACGCGATCGTGGTGCTCGAGAACACCACCCGCCACGTCGAGGCCGGCATGAACCGGGTCGAGGCGGCGCTGCGCGGCGCCCGCGAGGTCGGCTTCACGGTGCTGTCGATCAGCCTGTCGCTGGTGGCGGTGTTCATCCCGCTGCTGTTCATGGGCGGGCAGGTCGGGCGGCTGTTCCGCGAGTTCGCGGTCACGCTGTCGGCCGCGGTGCTGATCTCGCTCGTGATCTCGCTGACCACCACGCCGATGCTGTGCGCCATGCTGCTGCGCAGCGAGGCCGAGGAGGGCGGCAAGACGCCCGGGCGCCTGCGCGCCTGGTTCAGCCGGCAAGCGGAACGGGCCTGGAACGGCACGCTGCGCGCCTATGCCCACAGCCTCGACTGGGCGCTGGCGAGCAAGGGCGTCGTGATGGTGGTGCTGCTGGCGGTGATCGGGCTCAACGTCTACCTGTTCAACGCCATCCCCAAGGGCTACTTCCCGCAGCAGGACAACGGCCAGCTCAATGCCGGGCTGCGCGCCGACCAGAGCATCTCCTCGGCGGCGATCGCCGACAAGCTGCGCCAGGCGGTGGACATCATCCGCAAGGATCCGGCGGTCGATACCGTGGTCGGCTTCTCGGGCGGCGGCCGCTCGGGCGGCGGCTTCATGTTCGTGAACCTCAAGCCGCTGTCGCAGCGCAGCGAGAAGACGCAGGCGGTGATCGACCGGCTGCGCCCTCAGCTCAACCAGCTGACCGGCCTGCGCGTGTTCCTGAGCCCGGTGCAGGACCTGCGCATGGGCGGGCGCTCGAGCAACTCGAGCTACCAGTACACGCTCAAGAGCGACAACCTGGCCGACCTGCGTGCCTGGTCGACCAAGCTGGCCGACCGGCTGCGCCAGGAGACCGCGCTCACCGACGTCGACAGCGACGATGCGGACAACGGCGTCGAGACCTTCGTCGAGGTCGACCGCGACGCCGCCGCCCGGCTGGGCGTGACCTCGGCGGCGGTCGACAACGCGCTCTACAACGCCTACGGCCAACGCTCGGTGGCGACCATCTACGACGAGCTCAACCAGTACTCGGTGGTCATGGAATGGGCGCCGCGCTTCCAGCGCTCGCCGATCGTGCTGAAGGACCTGTACGTGCCCTCGACGCTGCAGACCACCACCGATGCCAGCGGCCAGTCGATCACCAGCTCGATCAAGAACACGACCGACGCCAACACCGGCACCTCGACCACGGTGTCGGCCAATCCGGCCCTGCGCACCGCCTCCACCGGCCAGCAGATCGCTACCGACACCACGCTCATGGTGCCGCTCGCGGCCTTCGCCAAGCTCAGCGAGCGGGCCGTGCCGACCTCGATCGACCACCAGGACACCGAACTCGCGAGCACGGTGTCGTTCAGCCTGGCCGATGGCGTGAGCCTGTCGGATGCCAAGCGCATCGTCGCCCAGGCCGAGGCCGACATCGCGATGCCGATCAACGTGCGCGGCAGCTTCCAGGGCACGGCGCTGGCGGCGCAGCAGTCGCAGGGGCAGCAGTGGTTTCTGATCGTCGCGGCGCTGATCGTGATCTACATCGTGCTGGGCGTGCTCTACGAGAGCCTGGTGCATCCGATCACGGTGCTGACCACGCTGCCCTCGGCCGGCGTCGGCGCGGTGCTGGCGCTGCTGCTGTTCCGCATGGAGTTCTCGATCATCGCGCTGATCGGCGTCTTCCTGCTGATCGGCATCGTCAAGAAGAACGCGATCCTGATCATCGACTTCGCGCTCGAGGCCGAGCGCTCGCGCGGGCTCAGCGCGACCGAGGCGGTGCGCGAGGCCTGCCTGCTGCGCTTCCGCCCGATCCTGATGACCACGCTGGCGGCCGCGCTCGGCGCGCTGCCGCTGGCGATCGGCTTCGGCCTGGGCTCGGAGCTGCGCCAGCCGCTGGGCGTCGCCATCATCGGCGGGCTGATCGCCAGCCAGCTGCTGACCCTGCTGACCACGCCGGTCGTCTACGTGCTGCTCGACAAGCTGCGCCGACGGCCGGCCAACGAAAAGTACCTGAGCCGCGCGGCCGAGTCCCCCCTGGCCCGCGCGCCCGACATTGCATCGCACCCATGACCGCATCGAAACGCTTTTTCCCCAGCCGACCCGTGGCACTGGCCCTGGCGGCGTTGCTCGCGGGCTGCGCCGTCGGCCCGGCCTACGAGCGGCCGCCCATGGCCGCGCCGGCGGCCTGGAAGTCGGCCCCGGCCGCCGCCGGCTGGCAGCCGGCCGCGCCGGCCGATGCCTTCGACCGCGGCGAATGGTGGAAGCTCTTCGGCGACGCCACGCTCGACGGGCTCGCCGCACGCGTGCAGGTGTCGAACCAGAACATCGCCGCCGCGGTCGCCAACTACGCGCAGGCCCAGGCGCTGGTGCGCGGCCAGCGGGCGGCGCTGTTCCCGCAGGTCACGCTCGACGGCAGCGCGCGCCGCACCGGCGGGCGCGACGTCTCGGCCAGCACCGCCACGGCCGCCGCGCTGGGCGTCGACTGGGCGCCGGACGTCTGGGGCCGCCTGCGCCAGGCGGTCGACAGTGCCCAGGCCAGTGCCCAGGCCAGCGAGGCCGACCTGGCGTCGGCGCGCCTGTCCACGGTGGGCGAACTGGCGACCAACTACTTTTCGCTGCGCGAAGCCGATGCCGAACTGCGCATCCTCGACGAAACGCTCGAGGGCTACCAGCGCAGCCTGCAGATCACGCGCAACCGCTATGCGGCCAGCATCGCGGCCCAGAGCGACGTGCTGCAGGCCGAGACGCTGTATGTCAACACCCAGGCCGAGCGCGCCGCATTGCAGCGCAACCGCGATGCGCTCGAGCACGCGATCGCGGTGCTGGTCGGCGTCGCGCCGGCCGACTTCGACCTGCCCGTGGCGGAGTGGAAGGCGACGGTACCCGGCGTGCCGGCCGAACTGCCGTCGACCCTGCTCGAGCGGCGGCCCGACATCGCTGCGGCCGAGCGGCAGGTCGCGGCGGCGAATGCCCAGATCGGCATCGCGCGCTCGGCCTACTACCCGAACTTCAACCTGAGCGGAAGCGTCAGCAGCAACGCCTCGCGCGTGGGCGATCTGTTCAACGCCTCGACCATGCTCTGGTCGCTCGGGCTCTCGGTGGCGCAGGTGGTGTTCGACGGCGGGGCGATCGGCGCCAGCGTCGATGCGGCCAAGGCCGGGCACGAAGCCTCGGTGGCGCGCTATCGCCAGACCGTGCTGGCCGCCTTCCAGAGCGTTGAAGACCAGCTCACTGCCGGCAACAGCCTGGCGCAGCAGGAGGTGCTGCGCCGCCAGGGCTCGGCCGCGGCCGACCGCACCGAGCAGCAGTTCCTCAACCGCTACCGCGCTGGCACCATCGACTACACCAGCGTGGTGGTGGCGCAGGTTTCGGCGCTCAATGGGCGGCGCGCGCTCCTGCAGGTGCAGGTCAACCGGCAGACCGCGGCCGTGGCGCTGATCCAGTCGCTGGGCGGCGGCTGGCATGCCGAGTGGATGGCGCCTTCGCCCAAGCCCCTCGCGGCGGCCACGCCGGCCAGCTCCTGAGTCAGCCGCCGCGCAGGCGCGGCGCCTGCAGGTAGGCGCCTGACTCGAACAGCTGGGTCTCGGCCCGGTCGATGCGCTTGACCACCGGCTTGCCGGCACGGCTCGCCAGCAGCTCCAGCAAGGCCTCGGTCAGTGCCGTGCCGGCGGCGATCGAGGGAAAGAACGACGGGCTCTGGATCGCGAACAGCAGCGTCTCGTCCGCCAGCAGCGACAGCGGCGAGGCCACGCTGTCGGTCAATGCGAGCACCTTGCAGCCGGCCGCCTTGGCGGCTTCGGCCACCTGCAGCGCCTCGCGCGAGTAGGGGGCGAAGCTGGCGACCAGCAGCGCATCGCCCTTGCCCAGCGCGCGCTGCTGCATCTCGAGCGAGCCGCCCTGGCCGTCGATCAACTGCACGCTGGTGCGGAACATCCGATAGACATAGACGAACGAGAAGGCGATGGGGAAGCAGGCCCTGAAGCCGGCCGCGTGCACCGTGACCGCCTTCTCCAGCAGGGCGCAGGCCTTCTGCAGCGAAGCGGCGCTCTGGCGCTGCGTGGCCTCGAGGTTGTGCCGCTGGACCTCGAACATCTCCTCGACCAGGTTGCGGTCGGCGGCACGTCCGACCAGCGTGCGGGCGCGCTCGCCGTAGGCCTCCGGACCGAGTCCCATCTCCGAGGCCACGGCTTCCTTGAACTGCGGCCAGCCCGCATAGCCCAGGTGCTGCGCGAAGCGCACCAGCGTGGCCGGGGTGCCGCCGGCGCGCGTGCCGACGGTGCGCATCGAATGCGTGACCACGTCGTTCGGATGGTCGAGCACGTACTTGGCCACCTGCTGCAGGGCAGGGCTGAGGCCGGCGTAGCGCTGGCGGAGATCGTCCTTGACGCCCATGGGATTCCTCTCGATTTGGAACGAATGTACCGGATGGAACAAAGGTGTTCCAGCATCTCTTGACGGAACAAATGTTCCAAACAATAATTCGACCGGTACATTGGTTCCAAGCTCAGAACGCCATGACGCACGTCTTCCATCGCCATCTCCGCCACACGCCCCCGGTCGCCGTTTCCGCCAGCGGCATGACGATCCGCGATGCCGCGGGCCGCGACTACCTCGACGCCTCGGGCGGCGCCGCGGTCTCGTCGCTGGGGCACGGGCATCCGGACGTGATCGCCGCGATGCACGCCCAGATCGACAAGCTGGCCTACGCCCACACCAGTTTCTTCACCACCGAAGTGGCGGAGCAGCTCGCGGACGAGCTGATCCGCACCGCGCCCGAGGGCATGAGCCATGTCTATCTGGTGAGCGGCGGGTCGGAGGCCGTGGAGTCGGCGCTCAAGATGGCGCGCCAGTATTTCGTCGAGATCGGGCAACCGCAGCGCACCCACTTCATCGCCCGCCGCCAGAGCTACCACGGCAACACGCTGGGAGCGCTGGCGGTCGGCGGCAACGCCTGGCGGCGCGAGCCCTTCGCCCCCCTCCTGGTCCCGGCCACGCACGTCTCGCCGTGCTACCCGTACCGCGAGCAACGCGACGGCGAGACCGCCGAGCAGTACGGACTGCGGCTCGCCGCCGAACTCGAGGCGGCGATCCTGGCGCAGGGCGCCGACCGCGTGATCGCCTTCGTGGCCGAGACCGTGGGCGGCGCCACCGCCGGCGTGCTGACGCCGGTGCCGGGCTATTTCAAGGCCGTGCGCGAGGTCTGCGACCGCCATGGCGTGCTGCTGATCCTCGACGAGGTGATGTGCGGCATGGGCCGCTGCGGCACGCTCTACGCCTGCGAGCAGGAGGGCGTGGTGCCCGACCTCGTCACGGTCGCCAAGGGGCTCGGCGGCGGCTACCAGCCGATCGGTGCGGTGCTCGCACAGCGCCGCATCGTCGAGGCGATGTCGCAGGGCAGCGGCTTCTTCCAGCACGGCCATACCTACCTCGGCCATCCGGTGGCCTGCGCGGCCGCGCTCGCGGTGCAACAGGTGATCCGGCGCGACGGCCTGCTGGCCAAGGTGCGCGACGACGGCGAAGTTTTCGGCGCGATGCTGCGCCAGGCGCTCGGCAGCCATCCGCACGTGGGCGACATCCGTGGCCGCGGCTTCTTCTGGGGCGTCGAGCTGGTGGCCGAACGGGCCACCAAGGCGCCGTTCCCGCCCGGCCTGCGGCTGCACGCCTGGGTCAAGAAGGAGGCGATGGCGCGGGGCCTGTTGTGCTACCCCTTCGGCGGCACGGTCGACGGCCGGCAGGGCGACCACGTGCTGCTGGCCCCGCCCTTCGTCGCCACGCGGCAGGACCTGCAGGAGATCGCAGCCCGGCTGGCCTCTGCGATCGACTCCGTCACGCGCGCGGTCGATGCACCACGGGCGCGTTGACGCGCCCACCGAATTTCCCCGTTCCCGTTCTTCAACCTGTTCCCAGGAGCTGCGCCATGGCCTTCCTTCGTCCGTCCATCCTTGCCGGCGCCGCGCTGGCTGCCGCCTGTGCGCTGGTTCCGCTCACGTCCGTGCAGGCCCAGGAGGGCGGCACGTTGGCCAAGATCAAGGCCAGCGGCGCGGTCACCTTCGGCTACCGCGAGTCGTCCTTCGGCTTCTCCTACCTCGACAGCAACCTGAAGCCGGTCGGCTATAGCATCGACATCTGCAACCGCATCGTCGAGGCCGTGAAGACCGAGCTGAAGATGCCGGCCATCGAGATCCGCTACCAGGCCGTGACCTCGGCCAACCGCATTCCGCTGGTGGCCAACGGCACGGTCGACATCGAGTGCGGCTCGACCACCAACCTGGTCGAGCGGCAGAAGCAGGTGGCGTTTTCGCCGGACATCTTCCGCTACAACGTGCGCATGCTGGTCAAGGCCGATTCCGGGATCCGGAGCATCGCCGACCTGCAGGGCAAGACGGTGGTGACGACCACCGGCACGACCTCGTTCCGGCTGCTGCGCGAGGCCGACAAGGGCAAGAACCTCGAAGTCGTCAACGTCGCGGCCAAGGACCATACCGAGTCCTTCCTGCTGGTCGAGAACGGCCGCGCCCAGGCCTTCGTGCTCGACGACATCCTGCTGGCGGGCCAGATCGCCAATGCACGCAACCCGAAGGAGTTCCTGATCACCGGCGAGAGCCTGCGCACCGAAAACCAGTCGCTGATGCTGCGCAAGGACGACCCCGAGTTCAAGGCGCTGGTGGACCGCGTGGTCGGCGGCATGATGAAATCGGGCGAGATGGACAAGCTCTACAACCGCTGGTTCATGTCGCCCATCCCGCCGAAGAACATCAACATCAACTACCCGCTCAATGCCGAGACGAAAGACGCGTTCGCGAATCCTTCGTCGAAGGGCATCTGATCACCCTTGACCATGACCCGCATTGCCCTCATCCACGCCTTGGCGCATTCGGTCGCTCCGATCAACGAGGCGATGGCGCGCGACTGGCCCGAAGCCGTTCGCATGAACCTGCTGGACGACAGCCTGTCGGCCGATCTCGCACGCGGCGGGCGAGGGCTCGACGAGGCGATGCACGAGCGCTTCCAGCGCCTCGCCCAGTACGCCGTCGATGCCGGGGCGCAGGGCGTTCTCTTCACCTGCTCGGCCTTCGGCCCCTGCATCGAGGCGGTGGCGCGGCGGCATGCGGGCGTTCCCGTGCTCAAGCCCAACGAGGCGATGGTGGCCGAGGCGGCGGCCGGGACCGGCAAGCTGGGGTTGATCGCCACGTTCCAGCCCACGCTGGAATCGATGCCGCCCGAGTTTCCCGAAGGCGTCGAGCTCGAACTCGCGCTGGCCGAGGGGGCGCTCGATGCGCTGAATCGCGGTGACGCGCAGGCGCACGACGAGCGCATTGCCGGCGCGGCCCGGGCCTTGCGCGAGCGTGGCTGCACGCGCATCGCGCTGACCCAGTTCAGCATGGCACGCGCCCGGGCCGCCTGCGAGGCCGCGTCGGGGCTGGAGGTGCTGACCACGGTCGACAGTGCGGTGCGGGCTTTGCGGCGCGCCCTTTCCGAGTCAAAGAAATAGAGGGCGCGCTCGAGCGCGTGCCGCGGCGAGTCGAGCAGGTAGGATCGAATCCACGATGCACCATCTCCTCGACAACATCGCCTGGAACACCCTCTCGGGCCCTCATGCGAAGTACGCCACGGGCACCGACCGGGCGCGCCGATACGCCCCCGGCTTTTCTCCGATCGTCGGCTTCGCGAATGCCGAACACCCGGATCTCGATGCGCTGACGCCGTACTGCGAGCCGGGCGATCATTTCTATTGCATGGACTGGTCGGGCGCGGCTCCCGCGGGCTGGCGGATCGACCTGGATTCGACCATGTTCAGGATGGTATGGGCGGGGGGCTCGATGCCCGACGACGACGAGGCCTTCGACGCCCTTGCGTTGCGGCCGGAGCACGCGGCGCAAGCGGTCGCGCTGGCCGCGCTGACCCGTCCCGGCCCTTTCGGTCCGAGGACCCCCGAGCTCGGCGACTACTTCGGCTGCTTCGAAGGGGACCGCCTGATCGCCATGGCGGGCGAGCGCATGTGCGCCGGCGCGCTGCGCGAGATCAGCGGCGTGTGCACGCATCCCGACTTCCAGGGCCGAGGCCTCGCGCGCCGGCTGGCCGCGAAGCTGATTCGCCGCCAGCTGCAGCGCGGAGAAACGCCGTTCCTGCACGTCATGCGGGACAACGAGAGCGCCCACCGGCTCTACGCCCGGATGGGTTTCCGCGACCATCGCGAGGCGGTCGTTCGCGTGATTTCGCAGTGCTGAGCTGAACGGATCCTGACCGCGGCCATCGCGATAATCGACGCTCTTTCAAGGAGTGCGCGTGGATATCGTATTGCTGGCCAAGGCCGCCGTCATGGGCATCGTCGAGGGCCTGACTGAATTTCTTCCCATCTCGTCGACCGGCCACCTGATCCTCGCGGGGTCGTTGCTCGGTTTCGACGACGACAAGGCCAAGGTCTTCGACATCGCGATCCAGACCGGCGCGATCTTCGCGGTCATCCTGGTCTACTGGCAGAAGATCCACTCGACCATCGTCGCGCTGCCGCGCCAGCCCAAGGCGCGGCGCTTCGCGCTCAATGTGCTGATCGGCTTCCTGCCGGCGGTGGTGCTGGGCCTGCTGTTCGGCAAGGCGATCAAGGCGCACCTTTTCACGCCGACCGTGGTGGCCAGCACTTTCATCATCGGCGGCTTCATCATCCTGTGGGCCGAGAAGCGGCCGCCGGGCTCGGTGCGCGTCGAGCATGTGGACGACATGACGCCGTGGGACGCGCTCAAGGTCGGCCTGGTGCAGTGTTTCGCGATGATCCCGGGGACCAGCCGCAGCGGCTCGACCATCATCGGCGGCATGCTGCTGGGACTGTCGCGCAAGGCGGCGACCGATTTCTCCTTCTTTCTCGCGATCCCGACCCTGATCGGCGCCGGCGTCTACAGCCTCTACAAGGAGCGCGCGCTGCTGTCGGTGGCCGACATCCCGCTGTTCGCGGTCGGCCTGGTGTTCTCGTTCCTGAGCGCCTGGCTCTGCGTACGCTGGCTGCTGCGCTACATCAGCACCCACGACTTCGTGCCGTTCGCCTGGTACCGGATCGCCTTCGGCATCGTGGTCCTGGCGACCGCATGGAGCGGCCTGGTGGTCTGGGCAGAATAAGGGGAAACACCCCCGAAGCGCCTGCGGCGCCTCCCCCTCAAGGGGGCGATACCAGCGGCCCGGCAAAGCCGGTTCCGCGGTATCCCTGGTATCGGGTTGCGCCGGTTTCACGTGTCGCAGGTCACGCGACAGCGTGGTAGGCCACTCATATGAGTGCTCCCCCGCTCACTCACTTCGAGTCGTCGCTGCCGCCTTGCCCCTGAAGGCCGAGCCGTAGCGCTACGCGGGTGTCGCCCGGCGCCGAGTGCAGCTCCAGCTCGGCGCCCAGGCGACGGGCGCGCGTGCGCATGCTGCGCAGGCCCGTGCCGTGGGTCCGGCCGACAGCGTCCATGGCAAAGCCGCGGCCGTCGTCGCGCACGGTGACGAGCAGTTCGCCGCCATCGTGCTGCAAGGCGATGTCGACGTGGCGCGCGCGGCTGTGCTTGAGCGCGTTGGTCAACGCTTCCAGCAGGAAGCGCAGGACATCGAGGTTCTGCGAAGGCGTGAGTTCGAGCGTCGCGATGTTCGACAGTTGCCAGCGGCACTCGATGCCGTTGGCTTCCAGCACTTGCGTCATGCGATGGCGCAGCGGCGCGAGCATGTCGGCGAGCGCCCGCTCGTCGTCGCGCTGCACCGAGGCGTCGATGATGAGTCGGAGGTCTTCCTGCAGGCTCTTCAGCATGTGCAGCAACTGGCGAGCCGACAGCTTGTCGGGATCCTGTTCGAGCGTCGCGATGCTGCCCACGAGCATGCCGCCCAGCCCGTCGTGCAGATCGCTGACGAGGTTCACGCGTTCCCCGATGCGTGCATGCGTCACCTGCAGCCGATGCTGTTCCTCGAGCGTTGCCCTCAACGCCGTCTTCGCGGCATCCACGACCAGCGTGGACGCCACGGCGAGGCCCAGGATCTGCAGGTCGCGGCGCACGAAGCGCTCGCGTTCGTAGAGCGTTCGCACGGCCGCCGGGTCACCGAGCGTGAAGGGCCCCAGGCCCGGCTGGTAGGCGGCGATGCCCGACACGCGCACCAGCAGCGTGTTGCGGCCGGGCCTCAGCAGCGGCGGCGCCAGCAGCCAGTGGCGCGGCGTGTTCCACGAACGGGTGAGCGGCTCGACGAGTTGGGCGTCGCGGCTGATCGGCGTGCCGTTCAAGTAGACCGCTCCAGCCATGGCGAGATAGCGAAGCATGAGACCGGTGGGTTGCGGCGGCGTCGCCTGCTCCCAGGTCACGCGATACCAGACGACGCCGTCGAAGTCCGGCCATCGCACGTCCCAGTTGTCGGGCAGGCGGACCGGCGTCCAGCCGCTGGCCGGCGGAGCTTCGTCATTCCAGGCGCCGCGCGCGGCTTCGGCTTCGATCAGTTGCACGGGCGAGGCGGCGTCGGAGGCCCGCGCAAGTTCTTGCGTGGCCAGGCCCATGAAGATGCACAGGCACGCGCCGATCAATGCCGCACGCCAGGTCCGGCGGATCGGCGGTCGGTTCACGGCGCGCGGAACGTCAGCCCAGCAGGTTGCGCAGCGAGGCTTCCACCGCGGCCGCGGTGGCGATCGGCTTCTCCATCGGGAACAGGTGGGTGCCGTCGAGCATCATGATGCGGCCCTTGGTGACCAGCTGGGTCATCGCCATGCCGACCTTTCGCATCTCGACCGACTGGCGCCCGCCGACGAATGCCGCGGGGCATTTCAGGGGATGGGCGCGCAGCAGGGCGCCCAGGTTGTGCGGGATGGTTTCGTAGATCGCGGTCTCGACGTCGCGGTCGAAGCTCAAGGCGCGCGAATTGGCCCCCACGCTCGGCACCGACGTGTCCTTGCTGCCCCCCGAGGGGGCCCTCGCGCCTTGGGGCGGCCCGGCGTCGCTCGCATCGTCGACGTCGAAGGTGCCGTGCTCGATGTAGTCGCGCAGCACGCGCTGGTCCCATTTCGCGAACGCCTTCTTGGTGCGGAAGTGCTCGAACACGGCCTCGCGGTGCTCCCAGGTGTTGCGGCGCTTGCGGCTCACCGTGCCGGGCGACACGCTTTTCATCAGCGGCGTGCGCTTGATGAGATTGATGGTGCCGGCGCGCCAGCCGCCGATCAGCGGCGAGTCGAGCAGCACGACGCCGCGGGCGAGCTTGGGGTGGCGCGCGGCACACATCAGGCTCAGGAAGCCGCCGAGCGAATGGCCGACCAGCAACACCGGCGAGCCCGCGCGTTCGGCCCGTTCCTGCGCGAAGTCGGCGAGTTGCTGCACCAGGTGCGGCCAGTTGTCGGTGACCGGATACTTCGGGTCGTGGCCGAATTTCTCGAGCGCATCGATGTCGAAGCCGCGATTGCGCAGGCTGTCGAGCATCACGCGGTAGGTGCTCGCGGGAAAGCTGTTCCCGTGCGAGAAGATGACTGGCGGCATACCCATCGCGGCGCTCAGATCAGCTTCTCTTCGGGGGTCGTGATCTTGCGCAGCGGGCTGTGCCGCGTCGCCGGCATCTTCAGCGGATGCTCGGTGTAGGCATCGTCCCAGACCGGGTCCTCGATGCTGTCGAACACCTCGCGCAGCTTCTGGCCCCAGCTGTTGTGCATCATCCGGTAGTAGGGGTTGTCGGCGTCGATGCAGACCACCTTGTCGGTGCGCAGGCTGTTGGCCTCGTACACCACGAGGTCGAGCGGCAGGCCGACCGAGAGATTCGACTTCATGGTCGAATCCATCGACACCAGCGCGCACTTGGCGGCTTCGTCGAGCGGGGTCTCGGGCGTCAGGACGCGGTCGAGCACCGGCTTGCCGTACTTCGACTCGCCGACCTGGAAGTAGGGCGTCTCGGTGGTCGCCTCGATGAAGTTGCCGGCCGCATAGACCAGGAACAGGCGCATGCCCTCGCCCTTGACCTGGCCGCCGAACACGAAGGAGACGTTGAAGTCCAGTCCGGCGTGCTTGAGCGCCTCGGCATCGCGGTCGTAGACGTGGCGCACCGCCGAGCCCAGTACGCGCGCAGCGTCGAACATGCTCTTCGCGTTCCAGATGGTGATCGGCGGGCTCTCCTCGCCGCTCTCCTTGACCTCGCGCAGTTCCTCGATCTGCAGGATCTCGCGCACCGACTGCGAGATGCTCAGGTTGCCGGCCGACAGCAGCACCATGACGCGGTCGCCCGGCTGCTCGTAGACGATCATCTTGCGGAAGGTGCTGATGTGGTCCACGCCCGCATTGGTGCGTGAATCGGACAGGAACACCAGTCCGGCGTTGAGTTTGATGCCGACGCAGTAGGTCATGAGGTCTTCTTGCACGAATCGGACCATCAGCCGATGTCGCGCGCCTGGAGTTTCTTCAGTGTGTAGAGCGCTTCGAGCGCGTCGCGGGGGCTCATCGCGTCAGGATCGAGCGCGCTCAGCGCGGATTCTACGGCGCTGGCCAGCGGCGTCTCGGCCGCTGGCGGCGGCGCGAACAGGTCGACCTGGGCGCGTGTCTTCGTCTGCTGGGACTCCAGCGCCTCGAGCGCCTGCCGGGCGTGGTTGACCACGGCCGCCGGCATGCCGGCCAGCCGCGCCACCTGGATGCCGTAGCTCTTGCTCGCCGGGCCGGGCTGCATCTCGTGCAGGAACACGATGTCGCGACCGGCTTCGGTCGCGCTCACGTGCATGTTGACCGCGCCATGGTGCGTCGCCGGGAATTCGGTGAGCTCGAAATAGTGGGTGGCGAAGAGGGTGAAGGCGCGGGTGCGGTCGTGCAGCTGGGCCGCGATGCCGGCCGCCAGCGCCAGGCCGTCGAAGGTGCTGGTGCCGCGGCCGATCTCGTCCATCAGCACCAGCGAGTGGGCCGTGGCGCCGTGCAGGATCTGCGCCGCCTCGGTCATCTCGAGCATGAAGGTCGATTGCGCGTTGGCCAGGTCGTCGGCCGCGCCGATCCGGGTATGGATGGCGTCGATGGGCCCGAGCCGGCAGCTCGCGGCCGGCACGTGCGAGCCGATGGAAGCCAGCAGCACGATGATCGCGACCTGCCGCATGTAGGTCGACTTGCCGCCCATGTTGGGACCGGTGATCACCTGCATGCGCTGCTGCGGCCCGAGCCGGGTGTCGTTCGCGATGAAGGCGCCCGCCGATTTTTCGGCGAGGCGCGCCTCGACCACTGGATGGCGGCCCTGGTCGATCTCGATGCAGGGATGGGCGACGAAGCTCGGCGCCCGCCAGTGCAGCGTGTGCGAGCGCTCGGCCAGCGCGCACAGGGCATCCAGCGCGGCCAATGCCGCGGCCAGCCGGGTCAGGGCCGCCACCGAGGGCTGGAGGGCATCGAGCAACTGCTCGTAGAGCCACTTCTCGCGCGCCAGGGCGCGATCCTGTGCCGACAGCGCCTTGTCCTCGAAGGCCTTGAGCTCGGGCGTGATGAAACGCTCGGCGTTCTTCAGCGTCTGGCGGCGGCGGTAGTTGTCGGGCACCTTGGCCAGCGCGCTCTGCGTGACCTCGATGTAGAAGCCGTGCACGCGGTTGAACTGCACCCGCAGGTTGCTGATGCCGGTGCGCTCGCGCTCGCTGGCTTCGAGCTTCAGCAGGAAGTCGTCGCAGTTCTCGCTGATCGCGCGCAGCTCGTCCAGTTCGGCGTCGTGGCCGCCGGCGATGACACCGCCGTCGCGCACCAGGGCCGAGGGTTCGGGATGGACCGCGGCCACCAGCAGCTCCACGCAGCCGGCCGGCGGCGCGAGCCGGCCGGCGATCTCGGCCAGCAGGGGCGCCGAGCCGGGCAATGCGGGTGCCAGGTGCTCGGCCTTGGCCAGCGCCATCCGCAGCGCCACCAGTTCGCGCGGGCGCACCTGCCCGAGGGCGATACGCGCCGCGATGCGCTCGACGTCGCTGGTGTTCCTGAGCTGCTCGCGCAGCGTGCGCCAGGGCGAGGAGGTGCCGCCGGGTGCGGTGGCCTGGAGCGCCTCGATGGCTTCGAGCCGGGCCTGGGCGTCGCCGCGGTCGCGCCGCGGCGCCAGCAGCCAGCGCTTGAGTCGCCGGCTGCCCATCCCGGTCATGCAGGTGTCGATGAGCGAGAAGAGCGTCGGCGATTCCTCGCCGCGCAGGGTCTGGACCAGCTCGAGGTTGCGCCGGGTGGTCGGCGGCAGCTCGATCAGCTCGCCGTCGCGCTCGACCGCGAGCCGCTGCACGTGCGACAGCGCGCGGCCCTGGGTGTGCTCGGCGTAGCCCAGCAGCGCGGCGGCGGCGGCATGCGCGTTGGCCAGCCCTTCGGCATTCCAGGCGGCCAGGTTGGCGCTGCCCATCTGCGCGCACAACTTGCGCTCGCCCAGGCCACCGTCGAACTGCCAGGCCGGCCGCACCGAGAGCGTGAAGGGCGTGGCGCCGCGGGCGGCCTTCAGCCGCTGTTCGAAGCCTGGCGTGACTTCGGCGCTGTACAGCAGCTCGCTGGGCGCGATGCGGGCGATCCAGGCTTCGAGCGCGTCGGCCGGGCATTCGGCCAGCCGCAGTTCGGCGCCGGTGACGCTGAGCCAGGCGAGCCCGCAGAAGTTGCGCGAGCCGGCATGCACCGCCAGCAGCAGGGATTCGCTCTTGTCGTTGAGCAGCTCGGCGTCGGTCAGCGTGCCGGGCGTCACCACCCGCACCACCTTGCGCTCGACCGGCCCCTTGGCCGCGCCGACCTCGCCGACCTGCTCGCAGATCGCGACCGATTCGCCGAGCTTGATCAGCCGTGCGAGGTAGGTGTCGACCGAATGAAAGGGCACGCCGCACATGACGACCGGCTGGCCGGCCGACTGGCCGCGCTGGGTCAGCGTGATGTCGAGCAGGCGCGCGGCTTTCTCGGCATCGCCGTAGAACAGCTCGTAGAAGTCGCCCATCCGGTAGAACAGCAGGGTGTCCGGGTGGTCCGCCTTGAGGCCCAGGTATTGGGTCATCATGGGCGTGTGACCGGAAAGCGTGGCTTTCGCAGAACCTCGATCCGCAAGGCTTTTCTCAACTATCCCTTTGATTTCATTGGGATTTTCACGATCGACTTCTAGTTGCTTCAACGTACTGGGACCTAACGAAAGGTAGCTGCACTTGCGGCGCAAGCGTAGGTTTTGGCCTTGAAAATTGCGCCGGACGGCGCAACGGCTTGTCGGGAAACCTACGCTGCGCGGCCGGGCCACTTCTGTGCACTTCGACGCCCGGGATGCAAAGCTCCTGCAGCCCGGGCCAGCACATTATGGTGGACGGTTGCCTGGGGATTGGGCTCGGAAAAGCGCGCGCAGTTCGCCATGCGGCACGACGGCATGATCGCCTGCATCGCCTTGACACGGACGGGAGCCTCGGGCCAGGCGGATGGAAAGAGGACGGTGGTCCAGATCCCTCCCGATTTCGCACAGGCGCGACGAAAAATCTTACGGCCTGTAACAATCAAGAGAACTATGTGTTTAAATGTTTAGAGGAGTAGGACCCTCGGAGAAGACATGAGATTGATCGCGATCGTTTTCGTCGCGCTGCTGGTTTCGGCTTGCAGCACGCCCCCGAATGGCATCGGCGGCTACATGGTGAAGAACTGCAAGGACCGGCCGGCAACGGGGCCAGGCTCGGGTTGCGGCTCCGACTACGTGCCTGCTGTAGAGCCCACGACTGTGGCGCCAGAGACGTACGCCGCGAGCGTGACGAAGTGTCAACGATGGGCTCGGGAACTGCCGTTCCCCGGCGAGCCGGAACACGATGCCGCTTTGGCGACCATCGCCTTTGGTGCCGGGTGGGCCATCGGCGTCGGACCGATGGCGCTTGCCGCGCAGGTGGCAGCCGTTGGCGTCGGAACGACAGGGCACATTGCCATGCATCGCTGGGTTCACGATTCGCAGACGCAAGCCTGGTTCGAAAGCCAGGAAACCCTCATGATGAACTGCATGACGCGGGACGGCTACGTCAACATCGACCCCTCCGTCAAGCTCACGTGGGCGAAGCCCAACGCGCAGGCCGTAGAGGTGAGGGCGACTGGGCGCGACACCTACAACGCGGAGAAGTTCGCAAAGGCAGCAAGCTGCAGCGCTACGCCTCTGGCGGCCCTTGTTCAGCGCGGACCGGGTTTCGAGACCTACTCGGTCCCGTGCTCGGGCGGGCAGACTTTGACAGTCCGTTGCGAGTTCGGGAACTGCCGCGATACGCAGCCGATTGTGGCGACCAATGACAAGGCTCCAAGCCGCGTGAGCAAGGCGAATTGATCTCGGACGGAAGTGTCGGACGACAACAAGCCCGCGTCTGAAAGGGGCCGCGTTCAGTCAGGCGGGGCGTTTCACGACCCGAAACCGAGTGCCTTTTTTGGAGGCACCGCGTTGCAGGCCCCGCCAGGCAACGATCCCGGCTGAAGCCAGTACGGTTCTCCACAGCGTTGTCCCCATAAATCAGGGAAAACCCTGGGCAAGCTCGAGCGCAGGCGGCGCATGCAAGCCGCTGTGCGGATTCCTACGCTTCCACGCGACCTTTCAACGCCTCGCGACCCTTCTGCGTGATGGCCAGGACCTGGGCTGGTTTCTGGCTGGATTCGCCGTCATGCCGGACGCTCAGACCTGGCCGCGGCGCCGGCGGGCGACACGCACCGCGTCGACCCAGGTGTCGATGTTGAAACGCTGGCCCGAATCCGCGATGCGCGCCGACGTGATGCGATGCAGGTGCAGCCGTCGGGCATCGCCGGGCAGTTCGCCGTGGCCGACGATCATTTTCTTTTGCAGGTCCAGATGATCGACCTGCAGCGTGCACTCGACCTTCCGGTCGTGGGCGTCGACGTAGCGGACCCGGATCCGGGGCGTCTCGTCGACGATCGCATGTTCACCCTTGCCCTGGATGAACCATTCGGGAAGGGTGTCGGGCACCGAGTCGTCCGAGGGGCCGATCCCGCCGCGCACGGTCGGAATCTCCAGCGGCACGTGGCCCGATCGCACCCGCGCGGCTTCGATGCGGCGTTCCGCCTCGCGGCGCACCGCGACCCGGCGCCAGGCCCACATCACGCCGAACAGCAACAGCACGCCTCCCAGCGTGGCAATCAAGAACTGCCATTGCGCCAGTCCGATGCTCATGGCCTGCCTCCTTGGCGCTCTCGCCTTCTACTGCCTCAAAGGCGGAATTCTCGGCAGCTGACCGGTGAGTGTCAAACGGCCGCGTGGCATACGGCGTTCAGGGGGGGCGAGGGGGCTCAGTCCTCGTGGGTGTCGTGCGTGGCGATCGCGCCGCGGCGCCAGTAGCCGGAGGCCTTGACCCACTTCGGATGGGCGCCGCGCTCGGCCACCAGGTGGGCTCGAATCGACTTGGCGGCAACGGACTCGCAGGCCACCCAGGCGTGGAAATCGCCCTGGGGAAGCGCCAGCTGGCGCAGGGCGTCGAGCAGCGCGGTGCCTGCGCCCGGCTCGGCCCCGTGACGGTGCACCCACCGAAGGCTGAGCGACGCTTTCGTGTCGAAGGCGATTTCGTCGGCTTCGCTGTCGACTTCCGCCAGCACCACGGCGCGGGCGCCGGGCGGCAGTTCGGCCAGGCGGCGGTAGATCGCGGGCAGGGCCGTGTCGTCGCCGATCAGCAGGTGCCAGTCGAAGGCGGTCGGGATGAGGAAGGAGCCGCGCGGGCCGCCGACACCGACCACGTCGCCGGGACGGGCCGCTTCGGCCCATTGGGTCGCCGGACCGGCGTCGTGCAGCGCGAAGTCGATCTCGAGCGTGCCGGCCACCGGGTCGTGGCGGCGCGGCGTGTAGTCGCGCATGGTGGGCTTCGGGCCGGCCGGCCAGACCGGGCCTTCGGGTCCGACCGTCGGCACGGTGAGCCGCCCGGTCGCCGTGTCGGGGAAGAAGAGCTTCGCGTGGTCGTCGAAGCCGGGGCTGGTGAAGCCCGCCAGTTCGTCGCCGCCGAGCGTGATGCGGATCAGGTGCGGCGTGAGGCGTTGCACGGTCTGCACCTGCAGCTTGCGAAACCGCAGGTCGTGGCGCACGCGGCGCGGCAGGCGGTCGGGGGAGGAGGGTGTGGCGGAGGAAGAGGTTTCGGTCATGTGATTCAGATGCGTTCCAACTGTTGGGCGGCGCTGTCGAGCACCGCGGCGAATTCGTGGGCTTGTTGTTCGGTGAGCGGGGCGCCGGCGAGGCGCAGGCGCATCGCGAGCTTGAGGTTCTCGATGGCGCGGACCACCTGCGGCGGCCGGCCGGCGCGCGGTCCGGCGCCGTCGACGCCGCCGTCCATGCGGGCCATCATCTCGTCGGTGGTCGCCCGGTTGGCGGCGAGGAAATCCAGCCCGCCGGCGGTGATGCTGTAGCGCTTGCGCCCGCCGCCGTCGGCCGCGTCGACGCTGACGTAGCCCAGTTCCTCGAGCAGCGTGAGCGTGGGGTAGACGATGCCCGGGCTCGGGCTGTAGCGGCCGCCGAGGCGCTCCTCGATGGCCTTGATCAGTTCGTAGCCGTGGCTCGGCTTGTGGGCGATGAGCTGCAGCAGCACGAAGCGCAGCCCGCCATGGCCGAAGACCCGGCCCCCGCCGCCGCCGCGGCTGCCGCCGCGGTGGGGATCGCCATCGGCACGCCCGCCGCCGAGGCCGTCGGGATGTTCACCGTGCCGACTGCCGTGTAAAAAGCCCTTGAAAGGTCGCATGATCGTCCTCGATGCCATTATCTGATTGATTAAAGATATATCTAAATAGAGTCGGAGTCAAGGCTTGAGCACACCGCGCCATACCTACGTTGCGCGCATCCACCGCGTGACCGACCACATCGACAGCCATCTGGCGGGGCCGCTCGATCTCGCCACGCTGGCCTCGGTGGCGCACTTTTCGGCCTGGCATTTCCACCGGGTGTTCCAGGCCATGACCGGCGAGACGCTGGCCGATCGCGTCCGGCGGCGCCGGCTGGAGGTGGCGGCGACCCGGCTGCTGCTCGTTCCGCCCGAGCCGGTGCTGACGATCGCGTTCGACGTCGGCTTCGGTTCGGCGGCGGTGTTCACGCGCGCGTTCAGCGCCCACTTCGGCGTCACGCCGACCGCGTGGCGGCGCGGCGGCTCCCGGGCCTGGGCCGAGCGCCGCCGCGCCGAGCTCGGCAAGATCCATCGAGCCGAACGCACGGCGGATCCGGTGGCGGGGGACGAGCGAATGAAGGTCGTGCTCGAAACCCTGGCGCCGGCCCATGTGGCCTTCCTGCGGCACGTCGGGCCCTATGGCAGTTCCGGCATCACGCGCACCTGGCAGCGCTTCGCCGCTCGGTGCGCCCAGCATGGGCTGATGCAGCCGCGCCGCGTGATGTATGGCATCGCCCACGACAACGCGGACCTCACGCCGCCGGCGCAGTGCCGGTACGACGCCTGCATCGAGGTCGACGCCGGTTTCCGGCCCGTGGGCGAGATCGGCGTCGAGGAGCTTCGCGGTGGCCGCTACGCCTGCACGGATTTCCACGGCACCTCGGCCGAGATCCATGCCGCCTGGGTGAGGCTGTGCGACTGGCTGCCCGACAGCGGCTACCAGGCCGACGACGCGCCGCCGGTCGAGGTCTATGGCTGTGACGTCACGCTCGACGAGCAGACCGGCGCCTTCCGCTGCACCTTGTGCATGCCGGTGCGGCCGCTGTAGTCAGTCGCCGGCCGGCTCCAGCACGGCGAGCAGCCGCGACAGGCGGGCGTCCAGCGCCGCCAGCTCCGAAGGTTTGAGGGCGGCAAGGATCCGGTGCTCGTTCTCGACATGCGCCTCCACTGCGCGGTCGATCAGCGCGAGCCCGTCCGGCGTCAACTGCACCAGCATGCTGCGTGCGTCCTCGGGGTGCGGCAGGCGCTGCACCAGGCCGCGCGCTTCCAGGCCCTTGAGCCGATGCGTCATGGTGCCCGAGCTGACCATCAGCGCCGAGAACAGCGCCGTCGGTGCCAACCGGAAGGGTGCGCCCGAGCGCCGCAGCGTGGCCAGCACGTCGAACTCCCAATGGGTCAGCTGGAAGGCCGCGAAGGCCTCGTCCAGCCTGCGCTGCAGCAGGGCGGAGCAGCGGTTGATGCGCCCGATCGGTCCCATCGGGGCGACATCGAGGTCGGGCCGCTCCCGGTGCCATTGACCGAGGATGACGTCCACCGCGTCCGGCTGTCGTTCCGTTCCCATCTGCAAATCCTCATTTGTCTTGAGTTCAAGATTATCTGCTACGCTACTTATCTTGATTTGAAGATAATTTGATGATGGCCGAACACACATCCACCCGCTGGACCGAGGTGCTCCTGACCGCCCTCGCGCCCGCCATCTGGGGCTCCACCTACATCGTCGCCACCGAACTGCTGCCGCCGGACCGGCCGTTCACGGCGGCGTTGCTGCGCTGCCTGCCGGCGGGCCTGCTGCTGACGCTGTTCGTCCGGCGTCTGCCGGCGCGGCGCGACTGGGGCCGGCTGGCGCTGCTCTCGGCACTGAACATCGGTTTCTTCCAGGCGCTGCTGTTCGTCGCCGCGTACCGGCTGCCCGGTGGGTTGGCGGCGGTGGTGGGCGCGATCCAGCCGCTGTTGGTGATGGGGCTGGCCTGGGCCCTGGACCAACGCCGGCCTGCGCGCCTGGCCGTGGGCGCCGCTCTGCTGGGAATCGTCGGCATGGCCGCGCTGCTGTTGTCGCCGGGCGCCGCCTGGGACCCGGTCGGTATCGCGGCGGCCCTGGCCGGGGCGGCCTGCATGGCTGCCGGCACCTTCCTGGCGCGGCGCTGGCGGCCCGATGTGCCGGTGCTGGCCTTCACCGGGTGGCAGTTGCTGGCGGGCGGCTTGATCCTGCTGCCGATGGCCTGGGCGATCGATCCGCCGCTGCCGGCGTTGAGCGCCTTGCAATTGCTGGGCTATCTCTACCTGTCGCTGGTTGGCGCCTTGCTCGCCTATGCGCTGTGGTTCCGCGGCATCGCGCGCCTGCCGTCGGTGGCCGTGTCGTCCCTCGGTCTCCTGAGCCCTTTGACGGCCGTGATCCTGGGCTGGGCCTTGCTGGGCCAGTCGATGACGGGCCTGTCGCTGGTCGGGTTGTTGATGGTGCTCGGCAGCATCCTGGCCGTGCAATGGGCCGCCAGTCCGGAGGCCGGCGGCAAAACGTGACGAAATACCGGTCCGGGCGTGGGTGTATCGGGCAGAGGGTCTTGAAAACTAGGGTAAACCCCTAAAATAGCAGGCATGACCGCATCGACCTCCTATTTCCCCCGCAACCCCAAGTTCACCGACACGTTCGAGCGTGAGCTGGCCAACGACGATGCGCGCCACATCGGCCGCGACGAGCCGTCGGTCTTCGCGCCGGCCCTGAAGCGCCTCGGCGCAGGCTTCCGCGCGCTGGTGCGTACCGTGCACTTCCTGCGCGCCTCCGCGCAGCGCCCAGCCCTGCGCATCCAGGCCAGCTAAGCCAAGCGGCCCCACAAAAGAGCCCCTCGCGAGGGGCTTTTTCTGTTTCAGGGCCGGCGCAGCCAGGCCCGTTCGTGAAACACCGCGGATCTGGCTTTGCCAGTCCGCCGGTGTTGCCCCCGGTAGGGGGTGGGCGCCCGACACGAAGTGCGGGCAACCTGGGGGCGAGCCTACCTACTCGGCATGTCCTTGACGGAGTAACCGAGGCTGACGGTTGCGTCCTCCGGAATCGCCGGCATCGTCGCATTCCAGGCCAGCCAGGACTCGCGCATCGCGGCCAGCCGTGCGGGCTCCTTGTGGGCCTGGTTGGCCCGTTCGCGCTCGTCGGCCGGGATGTTGAACAGGTACTCGTTGCCGTCGACCTGCAGGTACTTCCAATCGCCGTCGCGCAGCGCGCGCTGGCCGCGATGGTTCATGCGCCAGTGCAGCGGGCGCGCGAAGGTTCTGGTGGCGTCGCGCAGCACCGGCAGCAGGGACACCCCGTCGAGCGGGAACGCCGGATCGGCCGCCGCGCCCGCCGCCTCCAGCATCGTGGCCGACCAGTCCATCGTCATGCACTGCTGTCCGCTCACGCCGCCGGCAACGATCACCTTCGGCCAGTGCGCGATCCACGGCACCCGGATGCCGCCCTCGGTCAGATCCATCTTGCCGCCGACCAGCGGCCAGTTGTCGGAGAAGCGCTCGCCGCCGTTGTCGCTGGTGAAGACCACCAGCGTGTTGTCGGCCATGCCGTGCTTCTCGAGCGCCGCCATGATCCAGCCGATGCCTTCGTCCATGTGGTGGATCATGCGGCGATAGGTATGGATGTTCCCGCCCGAAAGGTCGAACAGGTTGTCCTTCACCGCCGGCGCTTTCGCGGCATCCTCGCGCGTTTCCCAGGGCCAGTGCGGCGCCGTGTAGTGCAGGCTCAGGAAGAAGGGCGCTTCCTGCTGCGCCATGCGCTCGACGTAGTCGACCGCGCGGCGCGACAGAAGGTCGGTGAGGTAGCCCTCCTGCGGGCAGTCCTCCTCGCCGGACCACAGGTCGTGCCGGCCGCTGGAGTCGCAGTGCGTGAAGTAGTCGACGCCGCCCGACATCGGGCCGAAGAACTCCTCGTAGCCCGAGCGCAGCGGGCCGAAAGTCGGCGGATAACCCAGGTGCCACTTGCCGATCAGGGCCGTGCGGTAGCCGGCGCCGCGCAGCAGCGAGGGCAGGGTGGGCTGGTCGGTGGGCAGGCCCAGCGTGGCGCTGCCGCGGCTCTTGCTGTTGATCGGCTCCTCGGCCGCGCCGCGCAGCCGGTACTGGTAGCGCGCGGTGATCATCGCGAAACGCGTCGGCGAGCAGACGGGCGAATTGGCATAGCCCTGCGTGAAGCGCATGCCCTTCGCCGCGAGGCCGTCGAGCACCGGCGACACCGGTCCGAACGATGCGTCGCGGCCGCCGTAGCAGCCGAGGTCGGCGTGGCCGAGGTCGTCGGCCACGATGAAGATGATGTTGGGTCGTTGCATTTTTCTCAGGGTTGGTAGCCGGATTTCTGGACCACCGGCGCCCATTGCGCCCGGTAGGCCTTGAGCATGGCCTCGGTCTGGGCCTGGGTGCTGACCACGGGTGTCATCAGCGTGTCCTTGAAGCGGCGCTGGGTGTCCGGGTCCTGCATGACTTCGCGGATCGCCTGCGACAGGCGCTCGACCTTGTCCTTCGGCATGGTCGCGGGGGCGAAGAAGGTGTTCCATCCGGTGGCGACCAGGTCGAGGCCGGCTTCCTTGAAGGTCGGGATCTCGGGCGCGAAGGGCGAGCGCTTGGCGCCCGACACGGCCAGGATGCGGATCTTGCCGGCCTGGTGCTGCGGCAGGTCGACGTCGAAGGTGTCGAAGGCGATCGGCACCTGGCCGCCGATCAGGTCGGTGAGCAGCGGGCCCGAGCCGCGGTAGCCGACCACCTCGGCCCGCACCTTGGCCTTCTCGCCCATCATGAGACCGAAGAAATGCGGCAGGCTGCCGGTCGCCGGAACGCCGAAGTTGGCCTTCTCGGGGTTGGCGCGCATCCACGCCAGCAGGTGCGGCAGTTCGCGCACCGGCACCGCGGTCGACACGGCCAGCGCGAACTCGTAGTCGTTCACGTGGGACACCGGCACGAAGTCGCGCTCGGCGTCGTAGCCGTTGTCCTTGAAGACCAGCGGCGCGACCACCATCACGGCCGGATTGGCGAGCATCAGCACGTTCTGCCCCGCCGGCGTCGCCTTGACCTGCTGCGCTGCCAGCCGTCCGCCCGCGCCGGGCTTGTTGTCGACGATCACCGGTACGCCCAGCCTGGCCTGCAGCTTGTCGCCGACGATGCGCGCCACGCGGTCGGTGGCGCCGCCGGCGGCATAGCCGACCACGATGTGCAGCGGGCCGCCTTCGAGGGCCTGGGCATGGGCGCACAGTGTCGCGGCGGCGAGGGCGAGGGCGGCGGCGAGGCGGGGAATGAGTCGACGAGAAAACATGGGTGCTCCGATGTGCGAGGTCAGTCGTTGGCCTGGAAGTTCACGGCCGCCATGATGGCGCCCCAGCGGGCGGTGTCCTCGCGCATTGTCTTCAACAGGGCTTCGGGGCCATCGCCCACCGGGTACATGCCGTTCTGCAGCAACTGCTGGCGCACCTCGCGCGAATTCACGGCGCGGGTGAATTCGGCGCGCAGCTTGTCGACGATCGGCTGCGGTGTCTTCAGGGGCGCGTAGTAGGCGAACCAGGCGGTCGCGACCACGTCCTTCAGGCCCGCTTCGGTGAAGGTCGGCCGGTCGGGCATCAGCGGCGAGCGCTTGTCGCCGCTGGTCGCGAGCACCTTCACGCGGCCGGTGGGCAGCATCTGGAGTGCGCCGCCGATCGTGTCGAAGTACACCGGGACGGTGCCGCCCATCACGTCCTGGCGGGCCGGCGTCGAGCCGCGATACGGCACGTGGACCATCCTGAGCCCGGCCGAGCGGTTGAGCATCTCGCCGAGGAAGTGCGACGGCGTCCCGGCGCCGTACGAGGCGAAGCTCACCTTGTCGCCCTGCGCCTTGGCCCAGGCCAGGAACTCGGGCAGCGTGTTCGCGGGCACGTCCTTGCCGACCACCAGCGCGAGCTCGAAGCGGGCCGCGTTGACGATCGGCACGAAGTCCTTGATCGGGTCGTACGAGAGATTGCGGTAGGCGCTCGGGAACATGGTCATCATGCTGGCCGTGCCCAGCAGCAGCGTGCGGCCGTCTGGGGCCGCGGTCTTCACGGCCTCGACCGCGATGCGTCCCGCGGCGCCCGAGCGGTTGTCGATGATCAGCGGGCCGAGCGAATCGCGCACCTCGTGCGCGATGGCGCGGGTCAGCACGTCCTGGGTGCCGCCGGCCGGCACGCCGATCAGGACCTTGATGGGTTGGCCCGGCGTGAAGGCCTGGGCGCGGGCCAGCGGCGTCAATGCGAGGCCGCCCAGGGCGGCGAGGACGCGGCGGCGGTCGATTCTGGGGTGCATGGGGTCCTGGTTTCCTTTGGATTGACTTTAGAGTCGCGGCATCCGATTGATCAAATCAACCATTCCAAGGACAAACCACTAGATGAGCTCGCCGCCACGCCGCCCGCTGGACGACCTGCTGCTGTACCGGCTGTCGCGCCTGATCGCGGTCGGCGGGAGCATGGTCATCCGGCTTTGCGAGGGACGCTTCGGCATCACGCGGCGCGAGTGGCGCCTGATCGCCACGCTCGCCAGCCGCGGCGAGCTGAGCTCCTCGCAACTGGCCGAGCACGCCCAGCTCGATCGGGCCCGCACCTCGAAGGCGGTAGGTTCGCTGGTCGCCAAGGGCCTGTTGTCGCGCGCGCACCCGGCGGGCGACCGCCGCCAGGTGCTGCTGGGCCTCACGGCGCGCGGGCACGGGCTGTACGACGAGCTGTTCCCGCTGGTGACGCAGATCAATGCCGAGCTGATGGAGGCGCTGGACGCCGACGCCGCCTGCGGGCTGGACGATGCGCTTCGCCGCCTGCAGGCCCGCGCCGAGCGCATGGCCGGCGAAGCCGTGCTGCCCAAGGCGGACCGCGGCCGGCGTGGCGCGGCGCAGGCTTGAATCGTTCGCCAGCACAGCATCAATCCACTTTCATGCCGGTTGTCTTGACGATCCGGCCATAGCGCAACTGGGCAGCATTCAGGCGTTCCGACGCCGCGCTGCCGACCTCGCCGAGCGCGACCATGTCCAGCGTCGCCAGGCGCGATTTCACCTCGGGCTGGGCGAGTGCGGACTGCAAGGCTTCGCGCAGCGTCTGGACCACGGCGTCGGGCGTGGCCGCGGGCACCATCGCCAGGTAGAGCACTTCGAACTCGAGGTCCTTGAGCCCCAGTTCGCCGACCGTGGGCACCTGCGGCAGCAGCGGCGAGCGCTGGCGCCCGGTGACGGCCAGGGCCCGCACCTTGCCTGCCTGCAGATGCGGCAACAGGCCCGGCGTGGCGAGGATGCCGGCCTGGACTTCGTTCGACAGCAGCGCCATCACGGCCGGTGCGTTGCCCTTGTAGGGCACGTGCGTGATCTTCGCGCCGGTCGCGTTGGAGAAGATCTCGGCGGCGATGTGGCCCGGGCTGCCGTTGCCCGCGGAGCCGAAGGTGGCGGGTTCGGCCTTGCTCTGCGTCACGAACTCCGGCAGCGTCCTGGCGCCGACCGAACTGCCGACGCCGAAGGCGAGGCCCGAGGAACTGAAGATCATCAACGGCTTCAGGTCCTTCGTCGCGAAGGGCATCGAGGCGTAGAGGTGCGGATTGATCGTGAAGGTGGTGTCGATCGTCAGCAGCACCGTGTAGCCGTCGGCCGGGCTCTTCGCGACCAGGTCGGCCCCGATGTTGCCGCCGGCGCCGGGCCGGTTGTCGACGATGAAGGGCTGCTTGAGGTCCGCCTGCAGCGGTTTGGCGAGCGCGCGGCCGAGGATGTCGAGCGGGCCGCCCGGAGGGAAGTTGGTGATCAGCTTCACCGGCTTGGTGGGGTAGGCCGCATCGGCATGCGCGATCGTGGCGCCGGGGCCCAGGGCCAGCAGGACGCAGGCGGCCGCGTGGCCGAGACGGCGCAGTGCGCCCGGGAAAGGGTGGCGAGTCATGGGGTCGGGTCTCCGTGATCGGGGCCTGCGGCGTCGGGATGGGGCCGCTTCGGCGATGTCCGTGGCGCCCACTCTAGGAGCTGCGCCGCAGCGGCACAACTGAAAGCTGTTCCGTCAGCTATTCCGGCTAGTTATATTTGGAGCATTCAAGTCAGGAGGGCGTGACCGTGTCAGCCATGAACTTTGCTCGCCTCAAGCTGCGCCACCTGCAGTGCCTCGTGATGGTCGCGCAGGAGCGCAACCTGGTGCGCGCGGCCAAGGCGCTCGCGCTGACCCAGCCGGCGGTCTCCAAGACCGTCGCCGAACTCGAGGACATCGTCGGCCGCCAGTTGCTGCTGCGGCGTCGCCGCGGCGTCGAGCTGACGCCGGCGGCCGAGGTGCTGGTGCGTCATGCGGTCGCCGCCCTGCGCGGACTGCGCGAGGGCTTCGGCCTCGCGCTCGATCAACCCGAGCGGGACCAGGTCAGCGTGGCGGTCGGCGCCTTGCCGAACATGGCCGCCAACCTGCTGCCCGCCGCCATCGCGGCCCTGCACGCCGCCGCCCCCGCCTTGCGCGTACGGGTGGCCAGCGGCACCAATGCGCAATTGATGACCCAGCTGCGCCAGGGCGAGATCGACCTCGTGCTGGGCCGCATCGCCCAGGCGTCGGCGATGGCGGATCTGGCGTTCGAGCAGCTCTACAGCGAGCCGCTGCTGCTGGCCGTGCGGCCCGGCCATCCGCTCGCCGCGCAGCCGCGGCTGGCGCTCGAGGCGCTGGCGCCATTTCCGATGGTGGTTCCGGTGTCGGGCACGCTGATCCGCCACACGGTGGACGCCTTCCTGCTGTCGCAGGGCATGGCGCCGCCGCGCTGCCAGGTCGAGACGACCGATACCAGCTTCGCCCTCGGCCTGCTGCAGCGCACCGATGCCGTCTGGTTCGCGCCGCAGGGGGCCGTGGAAGGCCATCTGGCGCGCGGCGAACTCGCGCGGCTGGCGATCGACACCGCAAGCACCGAGGGGGCGGTCGGCCTCACCATGCGCCGCACCGGCGAGGTCGGCGAAGGCGCGCGCCTGCTGATCGAGGCGATCCGCGGGGTGCTTCGGCTCAGGGCTGCTCCGGCCGCGCCGCAGCGGGCGGTCGCGCCGCGTCGCCCTCGATCCGCATCCGCGGCAGGAACTGCGGGTACTCGCGCTGCATGAAGTCGATCAGTCCCTCGCGCACCGTGCAGCGCAGGTCGAACGCCAGCGCCGACGACGCCGCGGTGCACAGCACGCGGATCTGCATCGTGCGTTCGGTGGCGTCGGTCACGCGCAGGTTGAAGAAGCGGCCGTCCCATTCTGGCGCGGCCTTCACGATGCGCTCGACCTCGGCCCGCAGCGGCGCCAGCGGCATGCCGTAGTCGGCGAAGACGAAGACCGAGCCGAGCAGCTGGGAGTCGTGGCGGGTCCAGTTCTGGAACGGCTTCTCGATGAAGTAGGTGAGCGGCAGGATGAGCCGCCGGTCGTCCCAGATCCGCAGCACCACGAAGGTGCCGGTGATCTCTTCGACCCGCCCCCATTCGCCCTCGACCACCAGCACGTCGTCGAGCCGGATCGGCTGCGCCAGCGCGATCTGCAGGCCGGCGATCAGGTTGCTGAACACCGGCTTGGCTGCCAGGCCGGCGACGATGCCGATCACGCCGGCCGAGGCCAGCAGGCTGGCGCCGACCTGGCGCGCCCCCGGGAAGGTCATGAGCATCAGCGCGGCGCCCGCCACCAGCAGCACCGAGTTGGCGGTGCGCGCCAGCACCCGCGCCTGGGTCAGCACGCGGCGGGCCTCCAGGTTGTCCCGGATGTCCGAGGGATGCTGCTTGACCATGCCTTCGGCGAAGCCGCTGACCGCGTCGACCGCGAGCCAGGTCGCCGCCGCGATCAGCAGCAGACCGTTGAGATGGCGGACGTTGCCGATGAAGCGCAGGTCGTCGGGCGCGGCCTGCCAGACCAGTTGCAGCGCGATCAGGGGCAGCACGACCTGGGCCGGCCGCTTGATCGCGAGCAGCATTGCGTGCAGCGCCGGCACCGAGCGGGTGACGCGTTCGAGCACCAGCCCGGCCACCCGGTGGGCCAGCAGCGCCAGCGGCACGGCGAGCAGCGCGGCCAGCAGGGGGCCGAACCACGGATAGGCGATCAGTTTCAGGAGCATCAGGCGGTCCGGGGACTGTCCTCCGAGAGGGGTTGCAGGATGCGTGCCGCATCGTCGCGCAGTTGCGCCGCGATGCCCGTGGCGAGGTCGAGCCGGCGCAGCAGCCACGGCGTGACGTCGTTGTCGAAGGGGTCGGGCAGCGGAACCCGGCCGGCCAGGGTGGTCGCGGGGGCGCTGTCCGGCATCGCGGGGCCCCCGGTCGGTGCCGTGCCGATCATGGCGTCGATGCGCTGGGCCGTGCGCGCGAGCGGGCCTTCGATCTCGGCGGGCGTGAGCCGGTCGCGCCGCAGCACGAGCATCGACTTGACCGCGCTCAACTGGGCCAGCAGCTGGTAGCTGTGGGCCTGCAGGTGCTCCAGCGGTTCGAGCGGCGGCTGCACCGCGCGCGGTTCCGACAGCGAGCGCTGCGTCGCCTGCACCAGGGCCGAGAGGCTGTCGTAGGCCTCGCGGCGCGCCAGCCGCCATTCGAGTTCGGGGCTGACGCCCACCGAGCGCAGCTGGCCCAGCCCCAGTGCCAGCCGCGCATGGCGCGCCTGGGCGCCCAGCACGCGCGCCACCAGGGCCGGGATCTGGCCGCGCTCCCAGGACGGCAGCACGTAGCAGAAGGCCCAGGCCAGCGCGGCGCCGATCAGGGTGTCGGCCACGCGTTCGAACAGCGCGAAGGTGGTGCTCATGCCGGTGTTGAGCATGTGGGCCTGGACCAGTCCGAGCACGGTGGCCGCCACCGCGGTGATCAGGTAGCGCCGCACCGCGAAGCCGTGGGCGATCGCCTGCGCCAGCGTCATCCCGGCGAGAAGCGCCAGCGGCGACGGATGCGCCGACAGCAGGGCCACCGCGAAGACGCAGCCCAGCAGCGTGCCGGCGACGCGGCTGTTGCGCCGCTCCAGGGTCTGCGACAGGCTGCCCCGGAGCACCACCACGATGGTCAGCAGGATCCAGTAGTCGTGCGAGCCCCAGGGCAGCGCGAGCGCGACGCCGTAGCCGGCCGCGATCGCCAGCGCGGCCCGGATGGCGTGGCGCAGCGGCGGTGCGTCCCAGCGCCAGAGCGCGAGAAAGGGCCGCAACGACCATTCGGTGGGGCTCACGAACATCTGCCAGCTGGCCCGTACCACCGCGAGGTCGGGCTCGCGGTCGCCGCGGGCCAGCGCCGACAGCCGCAGAATCTCGTCGTTGATGTGGCCGATGCGGCTGGCCAGCCCGCGCGCCAGCATGGCCGGTGTCGGGCCGACGTAGCTGCGCGCCGGCAGGGCTTCCTGTTCGAGGTGGATGGCCGTGAGTTCGCGGCGGCGGTCGACCACCGTCGGGGGCTGGCGTCCCAGCAGCAACGCATCGGCCAGCGCCGTGGTGTCGCCGGCCAGCGCCTCGAGGATGCGCCGCATTTCCACCAGCGCCGCCGCGTGGCCCGGGTGCGTCTTGAGCGCATCCAGGTCGAGCTCGCTGGCCAGCAGCAGGTCGCGCAGTTCGAGCACCGTCATCAGCATGCCGGCGAGCCGCTGCCGGTGGGGCGTGCGCGGCGATTCGAGCACGATGTCGCGGGCCGCCTGCAACTGGTCGGCCAGCGCGGCCTGCTGCCCCAGCAGCTGGCCGAGCAGGGAGGCCGGCACTTCGCGGATGTCGCCGGAATCGTCGCGCGGCGTGAACTGGCGGGCCTCGGTGCGCATCAGCGCCGCCAGCGAGAGCAGCAGGTCGGCCATCACTTGCACCCGGTAGCGGGCGTTGAGCGCCAGGTTGGCGAGCACCGCGTAGATCACGTAGAGCCCGGCCCCGAGACCGAAATACAGCGTTCGCTGCACGGCCTCGGCCATGTCGACGGGCTTCGGCGTCGACATCGAGAAGATCATCGAGAACATCACCGCGATCGCGATCGGGATGCCGCGCTTGCCCCAGGCCATCGCGAGGAAGGCCAGGAAGGTGGCCGGCACCAGCACCAGGCCGAGCCGCAGCGGCGCCGCGTGCAGCATCTGCACGAGGAAGAACAGCGGCAGCCCGATCAGCGGTGCCGGCAGCATCTGCAGGAACTTGCCGCGGCGCGGCGCGGGCAGGTCGGGCGGGGCGGTCACGATGACGCCGACCGAGGCGGCGGTGGCCGCGAGGGTGCCCAGCACCAGGTGCACGCCGCCCGAGATCAGCAGCAGCCCGAGCGCCACCGACAGGCCGTTGGCGATGTAGTGGCCCAGTGCCACGCGCATCGCGGCGCGGCTGCGGACGGCGGCCGCGCTCGGCGAGTGCATCACTTCGCGGCGGCGTCGCCTTCGGCGGGCGTGGCGGGCGGCTCGCGGCGGATGCGCGTGAGCTTGCGCGGCGCCGCGGGCACGGTGGCCGCGGCGGCGGCTTCGACGCCGGAAGCCGGCTCGGGCGTGGCCTCGATGGTGCTGCGGGCGTAGGTGTCGCCCGCGTGGGCCGAGGGATCGACCGCGCGCACGCGGTCGCTGGCGCGAAGCTTGTCGTCCAGGCCCGCGAACTTGGAATACTTGGCCAGCAGCGGCACCAGCTGGCCATAGATGCGCGGCGCGCCCGCCAGGCACTCGCGCTGGTCGAGGAACTCCGGCTCGCCGGTGAAGTTGCCGATCAGGCCACCGGCCTCGGTGACGATCAGCGAGCCGGCTGCCACGTCCCAGATGTTGAGGCCGGTCTCGAAGAAGGCGTCGGTGAAGCCGGCCGCCACATAGGCCAGGTCGAGCGCCGCCGCGCCGGGGCGGCGCAGGCCGGCCGCGCGCGGCATCAGGTCGGCCATGATGGCCAGGTACTGCTTGAAGTTGTCGCCGGTGCGGAACGGGAAGCCGGTCGAGATCAGGCACTCGGACAGCCGGGTGCGCTTGCTCACGCGCAGGCGGCGGTCGTTCATGAAGGCGCCGCGGCCCTTGGTGGCCGTGAAGAGGTCGTTGCGGCTCGGGTCGTAGATGACCGCCTGCTCGATCTTGCCGCGCACCGACAGCGCGATCGAGACGCAGTAGACCGGGAAGCCGTGGATGAAGTTGGTGGTGCCGTCCAGCGGATCGATGATCCAGACGAAGTCCGAGTCCTTGGCCCCGTGCTGGGAGCCCGATTCCTCGGCCAGGATGCCGTGCCCCGGGTAGGCGGTGAGCAGCGTCTCGATGATCGCGTGCTCGCTCGCATGATCGACTTCGGTCACGAAGTCGTTGACCTGCTTCTGCGAGATGCGCACCGCTTCGACGTCGAGCGCGGCGCGATTGATGATGGCGCCGGCGGCGCGGGCGGCCTTGACGGCCACGTTGAGCATGGGGTGCAGGTTGGGGGACGACATGAATTGTGTGAAGAACGAAAAAGGGGCGATCGGTGGATGCGGTGGCCCCCTGGAAAGCGGCCCGGCGATGCGGGCGGCGAGAATCGGGGGATTTTACCGGCTCCGCGAAGCCGGCGTCCCGAACCCCTGGCCGAGCCCTCCATGCGTACCCGTTTCATCCTGATCCAGACCAGCCATGCCGGCAATGTCGGCGCCGCCGCCCGCGCCATGAAGACCATGGGCTTCGACGACCTCGTGCTGGTGGCGCCGCGCTGGGCCAACGTGCTGCGGCGCGAGGAAACCATCCAGCGCGCCAGCGGGGCGCTCGACGTGCTGAACAACGCGCGCATCGTCGAGACCCTGGACGAGGCCCTCGACGGCGTCACCCATCTGTGCGCGACCGCGATGATCCCGCGCGACTTCGGCCCGCCGACCCGCACGCCGCGCGAGCACCTGGAGCCGCTGGCCAAAGGCGAAGAGCAGCACGTCGCCTTCCTGTTCGGCTCCGAGCGCTTCGGCATGCGCAACGAGGACGTCTACCGCTGCAATGTCGCGCTCAGCATCCCGACCGATCCGGCCTTCGGTTCGTTGAACCTGGGCGCGGCGATCCAGGTGGTCGCCTACGAATGGCGGCTGGCCCTGGGCGGCTACGCCGTGCGCGACGCCACGCCGCCGCCCCGCGCGGCCGACGCGCAGTCGGTGGCGGGCATGCTCGAGCACTGGGAGCGCTCGCTGGTCAAGATCGGCTTTCTCGACCCCGAGGCGCCCAAGAAGCTGATGCCGCGGCTGCAGCAGCTCTTCAACCGGGCGCAGCCGACGCCGGAGGAGATCCACATCCTGCGCGGCATCGCCAAGGCGATGGCCGATGCGGCGAAGGACGATCCGAAAACCCCATCTCCCGTGCGCGATGGGTCGGGGATTTAGACTGCCGACCCCCTATCCATATAACAAGAACCCGCATGTTCTCGCGCCTGCGTTCCGACATCCAGTGCATCCTCGACCGCGACCCGGCGGCCCGCACGCGCTGGGAGGTGTTGACCCTCTATCCCGGCCTCCACGCCGTGGTGCTGCACCGCCTCGCGCACTGGTGCTGGGGACATGGGCTCAAATGGGTCGGCCGTTTCATCTCGCAATGCTCGCGCTGGTTCACCGGCATCGAGATCCATCCCGGGGCGATCGTCGGCGACCGGGTGTTCTTCGATCACGCGATGGGCGTGGTGGTCGGCGAGACCGCCGAGATCGGCGACGGCTGCACCATCTACCAGGGCGTGACGCTGGGCGGTACCTCGCTCTACAAGGGGGCCAAGCGGCACCCGACGCTGGGCCGCGACGTGGTGGTGAGCGCCGGCGCGAAGGTGCTGGGCGGCTTCCTGGTCGGCGACGGCGCCAAGATCGGCAGCAATGCGGTGGTGATCAAGCCGGTGCCCGCCGGTGCGACGGCCGTCGGCATCCCGGCCCGGATCATCCCGTCCAAGACCGGCGAGAGCGCCGACCTGGCCAGTCCGGCGGCCAAGTTCTCGGCCTACGGCATCACGCTCGAGGACGATCCGTTGAGCCAGGCCATGAAAGGGCTGATCGACAGTGCGTCGAGCCAGGACCACCAGATCGCGTTGCTCTGGAAGGCGATCGAGGCGCTGTCGGCGCAGCCCGGCAAGAAGGATTGCGTGCCGGGCGATGCGGCCCGCGACGAGTGCTTCGAGGCCGAGCGGCTGACCCAACTGATCGGCAAATAAAGGGCCCCCACGCTCCCCCACTGCGTGTGGGTCGCTGCCCCCCGAGGGGGCCGCAGGCCGCCTTGGGGCGGCCCGGCGCCGGCCTGGGGGCCCCACCGCTCGCCGAGGGGGCCCGGGCAGGGGCGAGGGCGCCTCTTCTACATCCCGACGTAGTTCGGTCCGCCGCCGCCCTCGGGCGTGACCCAGACGATGTTCTGCGTCGGGTCCTTGATGTCGCAGGTCTTGCAGTGCACGCAGTTCTGCGCGTTGATCTGCAGGCGTTCCTTGCCCTCGCTGTCCGGCACGAACTCGTAGACGCCCGCCGGGCAGTAGCGGCTCTCGGGGCCGGCGTACTCGGGCAGGTTGATCTCGGTCGGCACGGCGGCGTTCTTCAGCGTCAGGTGCGCCGGCTGGTTCTCTTCGTGGTTGGTGTTGCTGATGAACACCGAAGACAGCCGGTCGAAGGTGAGCTTGCCGTCGGGCTTGGGGTAGGCGATCTTCTTGCTCGACGCCGCGGGCTTGAGGCGCTCGTGGTCGGCCTGGTGGCGGTGCACGGTCCACGGGATGTGACCGCGCAGCACGAGCTGCTCGATGCCGGTCATCACCGTGCCGACGGCCAGGCCCTTCTTGAACCACTGCTTGAAGTTGCGCGCCTTGTTCAGTTCGGTGTGCAGCCAGCTCTTCTCGAAGGCGGCCGGATAGGCGGAGAGCTCGTCCTGCTGGCGGCCCGCCATCACGGCCTCGTAGGCGGCTTCGGCGGCCAGCATGCCGGTCTTGATCGCGGCGTGGCTGCCCTTGATGCGGCTGGCGTTGAGATAGCCGGCTTCGCAGCCCACCAGCGCGCCGCCCGGGAACACGGTCTTGGGCAGCGACAGGAGGCCGCCCGCGGTGATCGCGCGCGCGCCGTAGCTCAGTCGCTTGGGCGCCTTCAGGCCCTTGTCCTGACCTTCGAAGTACCAGCGGATGTTGGGGTGGGTCTTGAAGCGCTGGAACTCCTCGAACGGGCTCATGTACGGGTTCTGGTAGTCCAGGCCCACCACGTAGCCGATGATCAGCTGGTTGTTCTCGGCGTGGTACAGGAACGAGCCGCCATAGGTGTCCGAGGGCAGGGGCCAGCCGGCCGTGTGGACCGCCAGGCCCGGCTCGTGGCGCGCCGGGTCGATCTCCCACAGCTCCTTGATGCCGATGCCGTAGCTCTGCGGGTCCTTGCCGGCGTCGAGCTTGTACTTCGCGATCAGCTGGCGGCCCAGGTGGCCGCGTGCGCCTTCGGCGAAGATGGTGTACTTGGCGTGCAACTCCATGCCGAGCTGGAAGTTCTCGGTCGGCTCGCCGTCCTTGCCGATGCCGAGGTTGCCGGTGGCGACGCCGCGCACCTTGCCGTCCTCGGTGTAGAGCACCTCGGCGGCCGGGAAGCCCGCGAAGATCTCGACGCCGAGCGCCTCGGCCTGTTGCGCCAGCCAGCGCACCACGTTGCCCAGGCTCACGATGTAGTTGCCTTCGTTGTGGAAGTTCTTCGGCAATAGGAAGTTCGGCGTCCGGGTGGCGCCGGTCTCGGTCATCATCAGGAAGGTGTCGCGGGTGACCGGCTGGTTCAGCGGCGCACCGAGTTCCTCCCAGTCGGGCAGCAGTTCGTACAGCGCGCGCGGATCCATGATCGCGCCCGAAAGAATGTGTGCGCCGGGCTCCGAACCCTTCTCGAGCACGACCACAGAGATGTCCTTGCCGTGCGAAGCGGCCAGCTGCTTCAGGCGGATGGCGGTCGCGAGGCCGCCCGGGCCGGCGCCGACCACGACCACGTCGTATTCCATGGCTTCGCGGGGGCCGAACTGGGCGAGTATTTCGTCATGCGTCATGTGGGTCTCGTCGATAATGTTTTGAAGGTGCGAGGCACCGCGGCGGGCCGGGCCATTTTATGCGTCGCCCGCATGCGTTCCGGGCCGTCGCCTCGGAGACTCCAACAGGACCTCTTTCCATGGCTTACAGCATCGATCTTTCGGGGCGCGTGGCCTTCGTCACGGGGGCGTCGAGCGGCCTCGGCGCGCAGTTCGCCAGGACGCTGGCTCGCGCCGGCGCCGCGGTGGTGCTGGCCAGCCGAAACACTGACCGGCTCAAGGAACTGCGCGCGCGCATCGAAGGCGAGGGCGGCGATGCCCACGTGGTCGAGCTCGACGTCACCGACCTGGGCAGCATCAAGGCCGCCGTGGCGCGCGCCGAGACCGAGGTCGGGGCCATCGATGTGCTGGTCAACAACTCCGGTGTCAGCAGCACCCGGCGGCTGCAGGACGTCTCGGGCGACGACTACGACTTCATCTTCGATACCAACGTCAAGGGCTCGTTCTTCGTCGCGCAGGAGGTCGGCAAGCGCATGCTGGCGCGCGCCAGGGGCGCGGCGCCGGGCACCTACGTGGGCGGGCGCATCATCAACATCGCGTCGGTGGCGGCGCTCAAGGTGCTGCCGCAGATCGGCGTCTACTGCATGAGCAAGGCCGCGGTGGTGCAGATGACCAAGGCGATGGCCCTCGAATGGGGCCGCTTCGGCATCAACGTCAACGCCCTGTGCCCCGGCTATATCGCCACCGAGCTCAACGAGGAGCACTGGGTGACCGATGGCGGCCAGAAGCTGGTCGGAATGCTGCCGCGCAAGCGTGTCGGCAAGCCCGAGGACCTCGACGRCCTGATCGTGCTGCTCGCCAGCGGGCAGAGCCATTTCGTCAACGGTGCCGTGATCGCGGCCGACGACGGATTCGCGCTCTGACGCCGCAATCGGTCGTCGGCATCGCGGCCGGCCTGGGCGCGGGTGCGCTTTGGGGCCTGGTGTTCGTGGCGCCGCGCATGGTGGGACATTTCGGCATGGTCGACGTCGCGGCCGCGCGCTTCGTCGTCTTCGGCGCGGTCGCGGCGCTGGCCGTCGCGACGCGGCCGCCCGGGCGGCGCTGGCCGAGTGCGCGCCAGGCCGCCTCGGCGCTCGGCCTCAGCGTGCTGGGGTTCACGGGCTACTACCTGCTGCTGGCCTTTGCGATCGAAGCCGCGGGCACCGCGGTGCCGAGCCTGGTCATCGGCACCATCCCGGTCTGGATGATGCTCCTGGGCCGGCCCGCGGGCTTGCGCATGCGGGCCCTGCTGCCGGGCCTGGCGTTGACCGCCGCGGGGATCGCGCTGATGGTTGCGGACGCCTGGCCCGAGGCCGGCGCCGAGGGCGCGTCCGATGCCCGCTTCGGCTGGGGCCTGTCGCTGGCGCTGCTGGCGATGGCCAGCTGGACTGCCTTCGGTCTTCTCAATGCCGCGTGGCTGAAGCGCCACCCCGAGGTCCATGCCGCCGACTGGGCGAACTGGCTGGGCATCGCAACCGGGGTTGGCGCCGCCGCACTGTGGCTGCTCGCGGGTTCCGATGCCCAGACCCTGCGCGCCCAGCCGAACGGTGGGCTGTTCCTGCTGCTGGCGCTGGCCGGCGGCATCGGCTCCTCCTGGCTGGCCACGGTGCTGTGGAATCTCGCCAGCCAGCGACTTTCCCCCAGTCTCTGCGGCCAGCTGATCGTGAGCGAGACGCTGTTCGCCTTGCTCTATTCTTTTCTGTGGGACGGCCGCTGGCCGGTGGCGAGCGAATGGGCCGCCGCGCTGCTGTTCGTCCTCGGCATCCTGGCCTCCATCAGGGCACACCGGTGAGGATCGAGCTCCCCGAAGAGAAAAAGCTCGTGTCCGGGATGTCGGCCCCGATCCGCTCGGGCGACATGGACGCGGGCGCCGCAGGCGCTTCGGGGGTGTTTGATTTCAAGCCGGGCGCAGCACGATGCGCGCCTCGAAGCCGGTCGCGGCACCCGGGGGCGGCGAGGCCAGGTCGAGCCGGGCGCCGAGCTTCTCGACGATGGTGCCGACGATCGACATCCCGAGGCCGTAGCCGGCGCGGTCGGCGCCATGGCGCACATGGCGGTTCTGCAGCGTGCTCAATTGATCCGGGCTGACGCCGGGACCGAAGTCGCGCACCGCCAGGGTGCAGGGCGCCATCACCTCGACCACGACGCGGCCGCGGCCGTAGCGCAGCGCGTTCTCCACCAGGTTGCGCAGCGCGATCGCCAGGGCATCGACATCGCCGAGCGCGATCGGCGCCGCGCTGTCCGGCACCTTGAGCGTCAGGCGCGCATTCACGCGCGGGTCCTGCCAGAACTCCTGCGCGACCGTGCCGGCCAGTTGCACCAGGTCGATCGGGGCGCGCGTGAGCGAGGCGCCGGATTCGGCCCGGGACAACTGCAGCAGCTTCTCGGCGCGGTGGCCGAGCGTCTGGAGCGCCTCGAGCGCGGCCAGCACATCGGCGCGCCTGAGATCGTGTTCGAGCGCGGTCTGCAGTCGCAGCCGTGCGGCGGCCAGCGGCGTGCGCAGTTCGTGCGCCGCATTGGCTGCCAGCGCCCGTTCGACGTCCAGCGACTGCGACAAGCGCTCCAGCAACTGGTTGACGTGGTCTCCCACCGACTGCAGCTCCTTGGGCAGACCTGGCAGCCGGATCGGCCGCAGGTCGGCGCCGCTGCGTTGCTCGATTTCCCCGGCCAGCTGTTGCAGTACCCGCAACTCGGTGCGCGCCACGTTGCGCAGCACCAGCGCCAGCACGGGCAGCACCGCGCCGAGCGGGATGATGAGGCCGAACAGGGTGCGGTTGAGCGCGGTGCGGCGCTCGTCCAGCGGATCGGCGACCTGCAGGAACAGTTCGAGCGTGGGATGCCGCAAGGTGTAGATGCGCCATGTGTCGGAATTGGCGAAGCCGGGCGCCAGCGGCACGTCGAAGACGTTCATCGGCGCCTCGGCGGAGCGCAGCAGCACGCGCTCATGCAGGTTGACCACCTGGTAGATGACGGCGTCGGTCGGGAACAACTGCGGCGGGGCGGTCAGCGGGCTTCGCGCATCGGGGTGTTCATGCTGCAGCTTGTCGAGTTCCTGCACCGCCATGTCGAACATGCGGTGCGAGACCTCGATCAGTTCGCTGTCGAAGTTGTGGTTGATCTCGCGGTCCACATACCAGACGACGCCGAGCACGCACAGGAGCCAGACGCCGCCGACCCAGACGATCAGGGTGCGCGTGAGCCGGCCCGCGAGCGAGTCGTTCCTGCCCAGTTGTTCGAGCCCGGCCTGCTGCAACAGGTTGAGATTCATTCTTCTTCTTCCGGCGTGAACGAGAGCCGGTAGCCCAGGCCGCGCAGGGTCTGGATGTGGTTGCGCCCGAGCTTGCGCCGCAGCCGGCTGATGAAGACCTCCAGCGTGTTGCTGTCGGCCTCGTCGCCGAAGCCGTAGAGCGCGTCGGCCAGGTTCTCGCGGGTGTGGATGCGGTCGGGGCGGGTCGCCATCACGCGCAGCAGCGCCCATTCCTTCTGGGTCAGCGTGACCGGGAAGCCGTCCTTGCGCACCAGGTCGCGCGCCAGGTCGATCTCCAGCGTTCCGAGTTGCAGCACCGGGGCGCTGCTGGTGCTGCGCCGGCGCTCGACCGCGCGCAGCCGGGCCAGCAGTTCGGCCGGGTCGTAGGGCTTGATCAGGTAGTCGTCGGCGCCTGCGTCGAGGCCGCGGATGCGGTCCGTCACCTGGTCGCGGGCGGTGAGCACGATCACGATCGGGCGGTCGCGCAGGGCGCGCACGATGGGCAGCAGCAAGAGGCCGTCGCCGTCGCCGAGGTGCAGGTCGAGCAGCACGGCGGCGTACTGAACCGCGGCCAGCGCGGCACGCGCTTCGGCCAGGCCGGGCGCCACGTCGACCACGAAGGCCTTCGCCTCGAGATAGCTGCACACCGCGCTCGCCAAGGCGGCATCGTCTTCGACCAGCAAAATGCGCACGGGCTCCGTCCTTTTGAAAAGAAGGAGTCTAGTGCCAGCTTCAGGCTGGGTTCATCCGCGCAACCTAGGCTCGCGCCGGATGATCCGCTTCGCTGCCGCCCGTCCGCTCGCCCTGACCCTGTTCGCCTTGGCCCTGCTGCTCCTGTGGGATGCGAGCGGCCTCGACCTGGCGCTGGCGAGGCTGGCGGGCACTCCGATGGGCTTTCCGTGGCGCGACCACTGGTTCCTGGTCAAGGTGATGCACGAAGGCGCGAGGTCCCTGAGCTGGGTGCTGGTGATCGCGCTGTTCGCCGCCATCCGGTGGCCTTTCGGCGTGCTGCGCCGATTGAGTCCCGGCGAAAGAACGCAACTTGCAGCGACGGCGCTCCTGTCCGTCCTGCTCATCTCGCTCATCAAATACACGAGCAACACCAGTTGCCCCTGGGAACTGCAGACCTTCGGCGGCGTGGCACGGCATGTGTCGCACTGGGCGTGGCGCACGAGCGACGGCGGATCGGGCCACTGCTTTCCCGCCGGCCATGCCTCGGCCGCCTTCGCGTACCTGGGCGGGTACTTCGTGTTTCGGCGTTCATCGCCTGCCACGGCGCGTGCCTGGCTCGTCTGCACGCTGATTGCCGGGTTGGCGCTCGGCCTGTCGCAGCAGCTTCGCGGCGCCCACTACATGAGCCATACGCTGTGGACCGCCTGGCTGTGCTGGGTGGCCGCCTTTGCGACCGATGCGCTGGTGCATTCCGTCTCCGCACGCCGCGCCGCCCGGCGTGCCGTCCCGACCGCTTAGGCGAAAGTGAACGATTCCTGACCAGTTCATTCAGGGTGTCTTAAGTCCTGCTGCCTAGTCTTGCCGGATGCTTGGTTCCCCTACGCAATCCGTCTACCTTTCTCGCGACCACGCCACTGCAGGCTCCCCCACCCCCAGGCCTTCCGGGGCCCCCGCCGCAACGCCCTGGCGGGCCCTCGATGACTGGTTCGCGCGCCCCCGGTCGGCGCGCCGGGTCATCGTCGGCCTGAGTCTCTATCTCGCCATCGTGGCCAACCTGCCGTTGTGGGCCGAACTCGCCCGCATCGGCGGCGCTCCGAGCGTCTATCTGACGTCGATCGCAGCGATGGCGCTGCTCACGGTGTGCGGCACCGTGGCACTGCTGTCGTTCACGGCCTGGTCGCGCGGGATGAAACCGATCTGGTTCGGCATTGTGGTGCTGGCCGCCGTGGTTCAGCACTACATGCTGAGCTATCGCGTGGTCATGGACCCCAGCATGCTGGCCAACGCGGTGCAGACCGATGCCAACGAGGTGCGCGACCTGCTGAGCTGGCGGCTGGCGTTCCAGGTGTGCCTGATCTGCGCGCTGCCGGCCTGGGCGCTGTGGCGCGTGCGCGTGGAGCGGCGGCCGGTTCTTTCGCAGGCCTGGCGCAATGCCGTGCTGCTGCTCGCGGTGGCGGCCATCGCCGCCGGCGGTGCGCTGGCGATGAACCGGCAGCTGGCGCCGCTGATGCGCAACAACGTTCACCTGCGCTACATGATGAATCCGCTGGCCAGCCTCTACTCGGCGGCCGCGGTCACGGTCAGGCCGATGTTCCAGCACAGCCGCAAACTGATCCCGGTGACCGGGGGCACCGCGCTGGGCGCCAGCTACGCGGCACAGGCGAAGCCGCCGTTGTTCGTTCTGGTGGTGGGCGAAACGGCGCGCGCGGACCATTTCGGGCTCAACGGCTATGCGCGCGACACCACGCCGGAACTCGCGGCGCGGCAGGTGCTGAGCTACCGCGACGTGCACTCCTGCGGCACCAACACGCTGGCATCCGTGCCCTGCATGTTCTCGCCGCTGGGCAAGCAGGCCTTCGAGGCCCGCAAGGACGACCACGAGAACCTGATGGATGTGCTGCAGGCGTCCGGCCTGGCCGTGTTCTGGCTCGACAACCAGGCCGGCGGTTGCAAGGGCGTGTGTGACCGCATCCCCCATGCGTCTGCTTTCGATCACCTGGACGAAGGCGTCAAGAGCGCGCTGTGCGACGGCGACGAATGCCTCGACGACGTGATGCTCAAGGGCCTGGACGAACGTCTGGCCGCGCTGCCGGCCGAGCGACGCGCCAGGGGCGTGGTGCTCGTGATGCACCAGATGGGCAGCCACGGTCCCTCCTACTTCAAGCGTTCTTCGCCCGATGCGAAGCGCTTCCTGCCCGAGTGCAAGAGCAATGCGCTGGCCGAATGCAGCCACTCCGAATTGCTGAACGGCTACGACAACTCGATCGCCTACACCGACCGTTTCCTCGGCAAGACCATCGACTGGCTCAAGAGCCAGTCCGGGCAGTTCGATCCTGCGCTGCTCTACCTGAGCGACCACGGCGAATCGCTGGGCGAGTACGGCCTGTTCCTGCACGGCGTGCCTTATGGCTTCGCCCCCGAGGTGCAGAAGCACGTGCCGATGGTGACCTGGTTCAGCGAGGGGATGAAGGCACGGCGCCAGCTGTCGAGCGCCTGCATGGCGTCGGGCCTGGACACGCCGCTCACGCACGACAACCTCTATCACACGGTGCTGGGCGTGATGGACGTGGCGACGCCCACCTACCAGCCCGCGCTCGACGCCCTGGCGGCCTGCCGCGGGCGCGACGCGGTCGCTACTTCTTCTCGCGCGGCAGCCGTCCCATCAGGTAGAACTCCGGGTTAGGCTGCATGCCGCTGAAGCTCGCCAATCGGTTCGAGAGGCCGAAGAAGGCGGTGATGGCGGCGATGTCCCAGATGTCCTCGTCGTCGAAGCCGTGGGCATGCAGCGGCGCGAAGTCGCGCTCGTCGATCTCGTGCGATCGCTCGCAGACCTTCATCGCGAACTCGAGCATTGCACGCTGGCGCGGCGTGATGTCGGCGCGGCGCCAGTTGACGGCCACCTGGTCGGCCACCAACGGCTTCTTTTCGTAGATGCGCAGCAGTGCGCCGTGCGCCACCACGCAATAGAGGCACTGGTTCACCGCGCTGGTGGCGGTGACGATCATCTCGCGGTCGCCCTTCGTGAGCGAGCCTTCTTCCTTCAGCATCAGGGCGTCGTGGTAGGCGAAGAAGGCTCGCCACTCGGCCGGCCGGCGTGCGAGGCCGAGGAACACGTTGGGCACGAAGCCGGCCTTTTCCTGCACCTCGAGCACCGCGGCGCGGATGTCGTCGGGCAGGTCCTTGAGTTCGGCCAGCGGGTAGCGATCGGTCATGAAGTCTCCTTGTTCCCTTGTTTCTCGGGCATCGGCCCGATCATAGGGAATGGGGAAGATGGAGTTCGCTGTCGTCCTTCAATTCGACCCCCGTCAAGCCGCGGCGCAGCGCCTCGCGCAGCAGCCATCCGAGCCTGAAGGCGGCCGTCGCGTAGGCGAGCCCTTCGGGGCGCACGTTCGAGATGCAGTTGCGCTCGGCGTCGTGGCGGCCGCGCCGCGGCGCATGGGTGATGTAGATCCCCAGGCTGTCGGGCGAACTCAGGCCCGGGCGCTCGCCGATCAGCATGATCGACAGCCGCGCACCGAAGGCCTCGCCGACTTCGTCCGCCAGGGCGACGCGCGCCTGCGTGGCGATCACCACCGGCGCCAGCGACAGGTCGGTGGGCAATTGTTCTCGCAGCGCCGCCAGCAGCGGCACGGCATGGCGGGCCACCGCCAGCGAGGACAGGCCGTCGCCGATGACGATGCACAGGTCGGCGGGCGGGCCCGCATCGGCACGCAGCCGCTGCGCGTCTTCGGCATCGAGTTGCCGGCCCAGGTCGGGGCGGCGCAGATAGGCGGTGCGATCGGGCGCTCGGCTGCGCACCTGCGCGACCTGCCAGCCGCCGTCGCGCAGTGCGGACTCGAGCGCCGGGACATCGAGCGCCGCATGGATCGCATCGCGCGCCATCGCATGCGCCCAGCCGAAGCGCAGCACCTCGTCGGTCGGCATGCCCGTGCCGGCGCGGCCGAGCGCCAGTCGCGCCGGCGTGGCGCTGCGCCAGTCGACCCAGGGGCTGGAGGTGACGATGTCCTTCATCGGGTCAATGCCGCCAGGGCACCCATGTCCGCCAGCAGGCGGTTGGCCGCCGGCGGATGCAGCCGGCCCGCAGCGTCGCTGATCTGCATGCGCTGCAGCCAGGCCTCGAACTCGGGCGCACGCTTCAGGCCCAGCGTCTCGCGCAGGAACAGCGCGTCGTGGAAGGAGGTGCTCTGGTAGTTGAGCATCACGTCGTCGGCGCCGGGCACGCCCATGATGAAGTTGACGCCGGCGGTGCCGAGCAGCACCAGCAGCGTGTCCATGTCGTCCTGGTCGGCCTCGGCGTGGTTGGTGTAGCAGATGTCGCAGCCGATCGGCAGGCCCAAGAGCTTGCCGCAGAAGTGGTCCTCGAGGCCGGCGCGGATGATCTGCTTGCCGTCATAGAGGTACTCGGGCCCGATGAAGCCGACCACGGTGTTGATCAGGAGCGGCTGGTAGCGCCGCGCGAGCGCATAGGCGCGGGCCTCGCAGGTCTGCTGGTCGACACCGAAGTTGGCGTCGGCCGACAGCGCGCTGCCCTGGCCGGTCTCGAAGTACATCAGGTTGCGGCCCACCGTGCCGCGGTTCAGCGACTGCGCCGCGGCGTGGGCCTCGTCGAGCAGCTCGGGCGTGACGCCGAAGGAGCGGTTGGTCTTCTCGCTGCCGCCGATGGACTGGAACACCAGGTCGATCGGCGCCCCCGAATCGGCCAGCTTCAGCGTGTTGGTGACATGGGTCAGCACGCAGCTCTGCGTCGGGATCTCGAAGCGCTGGATCACCTCGTCGAGCAGGCGCAGCAGTTCGCCCAGCACCGGCATGCTGTCGGACGCCGGATTGAGCCCGATCACGGCGTCGCCCGCGCCCATCAGCAGGCCATCGAGCGTGGAGGCCGCGACGCCGCGCAGGTCGTCGGTCGGGTGGTTGGGCTGCAGCCGCACCGAGAGGTGGCCCGGCAGGCCGATGGTGTCCCGGAAGCGCGTGACCACGCTGCACCTGCGCGCGACCGCGACCAGGTCCTGGTTGCGCATCAGCTTCGAGACGGCGGCCGCCATCTCGGGCGTGAGGCCGGGCGCCAGCGCGCTCAGCGCGTCGGTGCTCGCCTGCTCGGACAGGAGCCAGTTGCGGAAGTCGCCGACCGTGAGGTGCGACACGGGCCCGAAGGCCTGCGCATCGTGGCCGTCGATGGTCAGGCGCGTGATGTTGTCCGACTCGTAGGGGATCAGTGCCTCGGTGAGGAACTGCTTCAGCGGCGTCTCGGCCAACACGTGGCGCGCCGCCATGCGCTGCTGCGCGGTGGCCGCGCCGATCCCGGCCAGGTAGTCGCCGGAGCGCGCGGGGCTGGCCATGGCCATGACCTGCTTGAGATCGTCGAATTCGAAGACTTGGGATTCGATCGTGGTGCGATAGCGCATCGTGGAGGATGGGACAGGGAAGCCGATGGCAACGGTGTGCAAGCGCAGTGCCGGGTGCGCAGCGCCGCGGCAATAATGAACCCGTTCTTCCATTCAACCAAGGGTTTGCCGTGCGATCAGTTCTTTGTGCCGCCGTCGTTTCGTTGTTCGTCCTGCCGAGCGCCTTCGCGCAATCGGCCCCGGTCACCAAGCCGAGCGGCCTGGTTTTCCAGTCGCTGACCGACGGCAAGGGCGCCTCGCCGGCCGCCACCGACGTGGTCAAGGTGCACTACCGCGGCACCTTCCTCGACGGCAAGGAGTTCGACAGCTCCTACAAGCGCGGCGAGCCGACCGAGTTCCCGCTCAATGGCGTGATTCCGTGCTGGACCGAGGGCGTGCAGCTGATGAAGCCGGGCGGCAAGGCCAAGCTCACATGCCCGCCCGCGATCGCCTACGGCACGCGCGGCGCCGGCGGCGTGATTCCCCCGAACGCCACCCTCAACTTCGAGATCGAGCTGATCTCAATCAAAGGCAAGTAAGGGCCTTCTTTCCAGGAATACCGCGGAACCGGCTTCGCCGGGCCGCTGGTATTGCCCCCGGTAGGGGGTGGGCGGGCTACACGCAGTGAGCCCAACCTGGGGGCGAGCAACAATCAGAAGGGCTGGAACTGGTAGAGCCAGGTTTCTGACAGGGTCTGGTCGCCGTTCTTCAGGAAGAGCCGCATGTCGACCGGCTCGTTGCCTTCGGCCGTGAAGTCGAACTGCGCGCGCCAATGGCCCGGCACGCCGTTCGGCACGGCTTCCGCGAAGATGTAGGAAAACTTGCCGCGCGAGGCGGTCAGCACCAGCTCGGGCTTGACGCCGAAGGGCAGCGACTCCAGCGGCTTGCCGATGAACTCGACCATGAACTTGCGCACGCCCGCCGGCCGCGGCTGGCCCGGCTGCCCGCCGCGCCCGAGGCGGGTGGCGACACAGCGCGCCAGCGGCGACGGGAAGGGCTCCTCCGCGGTCCAGTGCAGGCGGTACTTGAGCGTCACGCTCGAGCCTGCGGTGGCCGGCGCCTTGGGCACCCAGCAGGCAAGCACGTTGTCGTGGATCTCGTCGTCGGTCGGAATTTCGATCAGCTGCACCGAGCCCTCGCCCCAGGCGCCCAGCGGCTCGACCCACAGGCTGGGCCGCTTCTCGTAGTAGACGCCGTCCTGGTAGTGGTCGAAACCGCGGTCGCGCTGCAGCAGGCCGAAGCCCTTCGGGTTGTTGTCGCTGAAGGACGAGGCGCGGGTCTGGGTCGGATTGTTGAGCGGCCGCCAGATGCGCTCGCCGGCGCCGTTCCACATCGCCAGGCCGTCCGAATCGTGCACTTCGGGCCGCCAGTCGATGCCGGTGGGCTTGACGGTTTCGGAGTACCAGTACATCGAGGTCAGCGGCGCGAGCCCGAAGCGGCCGACGTCGCGGCGCAGGAAGAGGCGGCACTCGATGTCCATCAGCACGCCCTTGCCGCGCTGCAGGACGAACTTGTAGGCGCCGGTGATGCTGGGCCCCTCGAGCAGCGCATAGATCGTCATCGCATCCGAGCCCTGGGCCGGCGGCTCGAAGTAGAAGCGCGTGAAGGTCGGGAATTCCTCCGCCCGGTCGGGCATCGCGGCGTCGAGCGCGATGCCGCGCGCCGACAGGCCGTACTGGTAGAGCTCGCCGATCGCCCGAAAGTACGAAGCGCCGAGGAAGGCCGCCCAGTCGTTCTTCTGCCAGGGTAGCTTGGCCTGGTCGCCGAGGCGGCTTTCCTGCAGCCGGAAGCCCGCAAAGCCGGCGCCGTCGGGCAGCTTCTTCGCCGGGCTGTCGTCGGGCATCGTGAAGTAGGCCGGGTCGTAGAGGATTTCGCGCGCGAAGCCGTCGCCGCTCGCGCTCTCGAGCACGTACATGTGGACCGGCACCTGGAAGTAGCGCCCCAGATGGAAGAAGGTCACCGGGAAAGGGCCCGGGCCGTCGCGGAACAGCGCGTTGTCGGTGTTGAACCTGATCTTGCCGTGGGCGTCGTAGTCGATCCGCTCCAGTACGTCGGCCGGCAGCGAGGTGTCGCCGACGAAGGGCGCGGCGCCCAGCGACTTCGCCCGGGCGATCAGGCGTTCGAAGGAGAAAGGGCTCGGTTGGCTGAGCTTGAGGCCGTTGGCCGCGAGGGCTTCGGCGGGCAGTCCGAGGGCGGCGAGTGCCAGCGAGGCGCCACCGGCGGTGAGGAGTGAGCGTCGGTCGATCATGTGGCCCAAATGGTAACGAGGCGCCGGCCCGCGGCCCGTAGGCCGGGGCCTGAAACAATATTCGGTGATGCAGGCGGTGTCCTACAGCCCGAATTCGAAAGCAAGACACGGAGTGCGTCGTCTTTCGCCGTTCCCTACAGTGGACGCATCGATTCACGGCAACATCACGAGGGCGCAGATGAACATGAGCAACACCAACGAAATGCGGGCGCTCGCCACGGCGAGCGATCCGCGCTGGGCGGCCGTCGCCGCGCGCGATCCGGCAGCGGACGGCCGCTTCTTCTATTCGGTCAGGACCACCGGCGTGTACTGCCGGCCGTCCTGCGCGGCGCGGCCGGCACGGCCCGAGAACGTGGACTTCCACGCCACCGCGGCCGAGGCCGAGCGCGCCGGGTTCAGGCCCTGCATGCGCTGCAAGCCCGACCAGCCGGCCCGCGCCGAGCGCGAGGCGGCACGGATCGCCGATGTGTGCCGTTTCATCGAGAGCGCCGAGCAGGCGCCCACGCTGGACGCGCTCGCCGAGCGGGCCGGGCTCAGCAGCTCGCACCTGCACCGGCTCTTCAAGGAAGTCACGGGGCTCACGCCGAAGGCCTATGCGGCCGCGCACCGCGCGAGCCGCGTGCGCGAAGAACTGGGCCGCAGCAACACGGTGACGAGCGCGATCTACAACGCCGGCTACAACTCCAACGGGCGCTTCTACGAGAACGCCGACGGGATGCTGGGCATGACGCCCACCGCCTGGCGCGACGGCGGGGCCGACACCGAGATCCGCTTTGCCATCGGCGAGTGCGCGCTCGGCGCCATCCTGGTCGCACGGAGCGCGCGCGGTGTCTGCGCGATCGCGCTGGGGGACGATCCCGACGCCCTGGCGCGCGATCTGCAGGACCAGTTCCCGAAGGCCCGCCTGATCGGGGGCGATGCCGGCTTCGAAGCGCTGGTGGCCCAGGTGGTCGGCTTCGTCGAGGCGCCGGGCCTGGGGCTCGATCTGCCGCTGGACCTGCGCGGCACGGCCTTCCAGTTGCGCGTCTGGCAGGCGCTGCGCGAGATCCCCGTCGGGGCGACCGCCAGCTACGGCGAGATCGCCGAACGCATCGGCGCGCCGAAGGCGGTGCGCGCCGTGGCGCAGGCCTGCGGCGCGAATGCGCTGGCGGTGGCCATCCCCTGCCATCGCGTGGTGCGCAGCGACGGCAGCCTCTCGGGCTACCGCTGGGGCGTGGAGCGCAAGGGGGCGCTGCTGCGGCGGGAGGCGAATCGGGCATGAGCGCACGGGAAGTGGACAGGGTCGACTGGTCGCGCGTGGGCGGCGATCTCGACGAGCAGGGCAGCGCACTGATCCCGGGACTGCTGACGCCGGAGCAGTGCGCCGCGATGGCCGCGCTCTACGCCGAGGAAGCGCCGTTCCGCAGCCGCGTCGTGATGGAGCGGCATGGCTTCGGGCGCGGCGAGTACAAGTACTTCGGCTATCCCTTGCCGGGCTTGGTCGCGGGGCTGCGCGAAGCCGTGTATCCGCAGCTCGCGCCGATCGCCAACCGATGGAACCAGGCCATGGGCGTCGACGTGCGCTATCCGCCGCAGCACGCCGAGTTCATCGCGCGCTGCCATGCGGCCGGGCAACTGCGGCCGACGCCGTTGCTGCTGCAGTACGGGCCGCAGGACTACAACTGCCTGCACCAGGACCTCTACGGCGACCAGGTCTTTCCGCTGCAGCTGGTGGTCCTCCTGTCCGAGCCGGGCCGCGACTTCACCGGCGGAGAATTCGTCATGACCGAGCAGCGGCCGCGCATGCAGTCGAGGCCGATGGTGCTGCCGCTGCGCCAGGGTGATGCGGCGGTGATCGCGGTGCACCAGCGGCCGGTGCAGGGCACGCGCGGGGTCTACCGGGTCAACCTGCGGCATGGCGTGAGCCGCGTGCGCTCCGGCCGGCGGCATACGCTGGGCATCATCTTTCACGACGCGGCCTGAACCATGACCCTGGACCTGTTCGAACCCGATGCGCCATCGCTGGAGCCGCTGGAGCCCGGCGCGATGGTGCTGCGGCGATTCGCGTGCCGGCACGAGACGGCCCTGCTTGCCGCCGTGCAGGGCGTGATCGAGCAGGCACCGCTGCGCTTCCTGGTGACGCCGGGCGGCTTCCGGATGTCGGTGGCGATGACCAACTGCGGAGCGCTGGGCTGGGTCAGCGATCGCACGGGCTATCGCTATGACGCCATCGACCCCGACAGCGGCCGGCGGTGGCCGCGCATGCCCGATGCATTCTTGCTGCTGGCCGCCGAGGCTGCGGCCGCGGCGGGCTTCGAGGGCTTCGTGCCCGATGCCTGTCTGGTCAATCGCTACGCGCCCGGCACCCGGTTGTCGCTGCACCAGGACCGCAACGAGCGCGACTTCGGACAGCCCATCGTCTCGGTGTCGCTGGGCCTGCCCGCGGTGTTCCTGTTCGGCGGGGCGCAGCGGGACGACAAGGCGCGCCGCGTGCCGCTCGCCCACGGCGACGTGGTGGTCTGGGGCGGGCCGGCCCGATTGCGTTTCCACGGCGTGCTCCCCGTCAAGGAGGGCGAGCATCCCTTGCTCGGCGGCTGCCGGCTCAATCTGACGTTTCGGCGCGCGGGCTGATCCGGCTGCGGGGCGAGAGCCTGCGCGTCTCTCCGATCGCCGTCACAAAAAATTCTTCCTCCAGCACGCCCTGGGCGCCGCGCAGTTCCGCCAGCTTGCGCGGCGGCTCGTCCAGCGCCTCGTCGGTCAGCTGGAAGACCCCCCAGTGGATGCCGAGCGAGCGCTTGGCGCCGAGGTCGGCATGGATGCGCAGCGCTTCCTCCACGTCCACGTGCTGGTTGCGCATGAACCAGCGCGGGGCGTAGGAGCCGATCGGGATCAGCGCCAGGTCGAAGCCGCCGCCGCGTTCGGGCGTCTGCACGTCCTGGAAGTGCGCGCGGATGTCGCTGAAATCGCGCGAGTAGCCGGTGTCGCCGGTGAAGAGCAGGTGGCAGTCCGGCGCCAGCACCGCGAAACCGCCCCACAGCGTGGCCATGGCATCGCCGGGGCCGCGCGAGGACCAGTGCTGCGCGGGAACGAGCGCCACCTCGACCTCGCCCTGGGGGCCGGCCACGCGATGGCGGTCCCACCAGTCCAGCTCGACCGCCTGCGCGATGCCGCGCGCCGCCAGCCAGGGCTTGAGGCCCAGCGGCACCACGAACAGCGGCGAGCCGCCGGGCTGGCGGGCCAGCGCCGTCACCGAGGCGGCATCGAGATGGTCGTAGTGGTTGTGCGACACCAGCACCAGGTCGACATGCGGCAGCTCGGCCAGCGTGAGTCCCGGGGCCGCATGGCGCCTCGGGCCGACCAGCGGCAGCGGCGAGGCGCGCTGCGAGAACATCGGATCGGTCAGCAGCGTGAGCCCGCCCAGTTGCACCATCGCGGTGGCGTGGCCGATCCAGGTGACGGCCGGTTCCATGGCCGCGCCGGCGCGCGCGTTCGCGTTCAGCCAGGCCAGCTCGGGCGCGACCTGCGGCGTCGCGGCCAGCGGCGGCGGCGGCAGGTGCAGGCGTGCGGCTTCGCGGCGCCAGCGCAGCACCTCCGAGAGGCTCTTGGGCTGGAACTCGAGGTAGTTGTTCTGGAAGCCGCGCGGGCGGTGATGGGGCTTGTCGGGATCGTGGTACGGGTTCATCGGGTGGGTGCGGACTCTATCCGGCGATCAGTTTCTGCACCAGCTCGGCCGTGGTCGCCGCCGCGTACTTGCGCATCAGGCGGGCGCGGTGGATCTCGACCGTGCGGTGGCTGATGGCCAGCGCGCGGCCGATCTCCTTCGAGGTCAGCCCCTTCATCACCTGCGCCGCCACCTCGCGCTCGCGCGGCGTCAGGTCGGCCTTGGCCGCGCGGCGCGAGCCCAGGTCCTCGAAGACCCAGATGCCGGCCTCGTGCGGCGCCTCGCGGTTGAGCGCCTGGCCGCTCACATGGCACCAGAAGGTCTCGCCCGCGAAGGCGCCGTGCAGGCCGCCCAGCCGCTTCATCATCCGGTTGTCCGCGTAGCGGCCGCTGGCGTTCAGAATCGGCTCCATGCGCTTGCCGATGCGCTCGAATTCGGCGACGCTCGGGTACAGGACACGAAACGACTGGCCGACCAGCGCGCCGCGCGTGGCGCCGAACATTTCGCACAGGCGCGTATTGCAGTCGACGATGATGCGATGCCGCGACAGCACCATGCCCACCGGCGCCTGCTCGAAGGCGAGCCGGTAGTCGATGGCGGGGAGGGGCGCGTCGGGGGTGTCCATTACGAAATACTACGTATGCCAGTACGTAGTATCGTCTCGGCTCGGATTTCAACCATCACCCAGCGAGGAACCATGGCGAACAAGATCTATCCTTCCGCCGACGCGGCGCTCAAGGGCGTCGTGGCCGACGGCCAGACCCTCGCCGTCGGCGGCTTCGGCCTCTGCGGCATTCCCGAGGCGCTGATCGACGCGCTGCACGACTCGGGCGTCAAGAACCTGACCTGTATCTCGAACAACGCCGGCGTCGACGGCTTCGGTCTCGGCAAGCTGCTCGGCACGCGCCAGATCAAGAAGATGGTCGCCAGCTACGTGGGCGAGAACAAGGAGTTCGAGCGCCAGTACCTGGCGGGCGAACTCGAACTCGAATTCACGCCGCAGGGCACGCTGGCCGAGAAGCTGCGCGCCGGCGGCGCCGGCATCCCGGCCTTCTTCACCAAGACCGGTGTCGGCACGCAGGTGGCCGAAGGCAAGGAGCTGCGCGAGTTCGACGGCGAGACCTACGTGATGGAACGTTCGCTGGTGCCCGACGTGGCGCTGGTCAAGGCCGACGTGGCCGACAAGTCCGGCAACCTGCGCTTCCGTCTGACGGCGCGCAACTTCAACCCGGCCGCCGCGATGGCCGGCAAGATCTGCATCGTCGAGGTCGAGAAGATCGTCGAGGTCGGCGAACTCGCGCCCGACGACATCCACCTGCCGGGCATCTACGTGCACCGCATCGTGCTGAACGCCACGCCCGAGAAGCGCATCGAGAAGCGCACCGTGAGCGCCGCGGCGCCGGTCGATGCGGCCGCCGCGAAGGTCGAGGCCCAGGCCGCGATCGCGCAAGCCGCGGTCGGCAGCGACGTCCCCGCGCCCATCAAGAACAGCAAAGGAGCCTGACATGCCCTGGACCCAGGACCAGATGGCCGCACGCGCGGCGCAAGAACTCGAAGACGGCTTCTACGTCAACCTCGGCATCGGCATCCCGACGCTGGTCGCCAATTTCGTCGGCGACAAGGAAGTCTGGCTGCAGAGCGAGAACGGCATGCTCGGCATCGGCCCGTTCCCGACCGAGGACCAGGTCGACGCCGACCTGATCAACGCCGGCAAGCAGACGGTGACGACCCTGCCGGGCTCGGCCATCTTCGGCAGCCACGACAGCTTCGCGATGATCCGCGGCGGCAAGATCAACCTGTCGATCCTCGGCGCCATGCAGGTCAGCACCAAGGGCGACCTCGCCAACTGGATGATCCCCGGCAAGATGGTGAAGGGCATGGGCGGCGCGATGGACCTGGTGGCCGGCGTCAAGCGCGTGATCGTGCTGATGGAACACGTGGCCAGGAAGAAGGACGGCACCGAGGACTTCAAGATCCTCGAGCAGTGCACGCTGCCGCTGACCGGCGTGGGCGTGGTCGACCGCATCATCACCGACCTCGCGGTGATGGACGTGGTGCCCGAAGGCCTCAAGGTCGTCGAACTGGCGCCCGGCGTGAGTTTCGAGACGCTGCAGTCCAAGACCGGCGCCAAGCTGATCCAGTGACGGCCCGCGCGAGGTCGCGCGCCAAGGGCAGGGCCGTGCGAGCGCGCCCTGCCTTTTTCATTGGGAGTGCATGACATGGATGCGACCGAGGCATTGAAGGGCATCTGGCAGGCCGCGGGGCTGCCGCCCGAGGCATTGGCGTTCGCGCAGCTCGCCGGGGCCGATCCGGTGCTGCCGTCGTCTTTCGCGGTCGGCGCGGCGGCGCAGAGCAGCATCGCCGCCGCCGCGCTGGCCGCCTGCGAACTGGGCCATGCGCGGGGCGCGCCGCGCCAGCAGGTCGGCGTCAACATGCTGCATGCGGCGCTCGAGTGCACCGCCTGGTTCAGCGTCGATGGCCGGGTGCCGGACCTGTGGGATCCGTTCTCGGGTCTCTACCGCGCGGCGGACGGCTGGGTGCGGATCCACGCCAATTTCGCCCATCACCGGGACGGCGCGTTGCGGCTGCTGGGGCTGGACCCGAAGCTCGCCCAGCGCGCCGATGCGGAGGCCGCGATGCTGGCCTGGAAGTCGCTCGACTTCGAGGATGCGGCCGCTGCCAAAGGCCTGGTCGCCACGGCGCTGCGGGGCTTCGACGAATGGGATGCCACGCCCCAGGGCAGGGCGCTGCAGGCGCAACCCCTGTTCACGATCGAGCGCATCGGCGACGCGCCGCCGCTCGCGCTGCCGCCTCTCGCCGACGGCGCGCGGCCGCTGTCCGGCGTGCGCGTGCTCGATCTCACGCGCATCCTCGCCGGCCCCGTCGGCGGTCGGGCGCTCGCGGCCTACGGCGCGGACGTGATGCTGGTCAATTCGCCGCACCTGCCCAACATCGAGGCGATCGCCGACACCAGCCGCGGCAAGCTGTCGGCGCAGATCGACTTGCGGGCCGAGTCCGGGCGGGAGACGCTGGCCGGGCTGGTTGCGCAAGCGCACGTGTTCGTCCAGGGCTACCGGCCCGGCGGCATCGCGGCACTGGGGTTCGGCCCGGATGCGGCGGCTCGCATGCGGCCGGGCATCGTCTGCGTCTCGCTCTCCGCGTACGGAACGATCGGCCCCTGGGCCCAGCGCCGCGGCTTCGATTCGCTGGTGCAGACCGCGATGGGCTTCAACCGGGCCGAGGGCGAAGCGGCCGGCGACGGCAAGCCCAGGCCGTTGCCGATGCAGATCCTCGACGAGGCGACCGGCTACCTGATCGCGATGGGCGCCGCGGCCGCGCTGTGGCGCCAGCAACGCGAGGGCGGGAGCTGGCAGGTACGGGTCTCGCTGGCGCAGACCGGGCAATGGCTGCGCGGGCTGGGCCGGGTGGAGGGCGGACTCAAGATCGCGCCGCCCGACCGGACGCCGTACCTCGAGCGCTCGGCCTCGGGTTTCGGCGAACTGTGCGCGCTGCGGCACAGCGCGCAGCTGTCGCGCACGCCGGCAGGGTGGACGCGGCCCTCGGTGCCGCCGGGGAGCGACCCGCCCGTGTGGCCCCTGTCGGACGAGGAAAACCGTTGATTTGACTCGCAATGATTGCGGATATACATTTTAACTTTGTATATCCTTCATGAGGCAATTGATGCAAGTCTCGAAGTGGGGAAACAGCCTGGCCATTCGATTGCCGGCTGCCTTGGTCAAGGATCTGGATCTGGCCGATGGCGACGATGTGCAGTTGAGCGTGCGCGGTCCGCGCGAGTTCGCCTTGAGCAAAAAGCCGGCGAAGGACCAGATCCTTGCGGCGCTGCGGGAGTTCCGCGGTCGGCTGCCCTCCGATTTCAAGTTCGACCGAAACGACGCCAATGACCGCTGACCGGTTCGCGGACACCAACGTCGTGCTGTACCTCATGTCGCAGGATGCAGACAAAGCCGATCGAGCCGAAAAGGTGCTGGCACAAGGTGCGGTCGTGAGCGTCCAGGTCTTCAACGAGTTCGCGAACGTGGCCCGGCGCAAGCTGGGAATGGCGTGGAGCGACATCGAGGACTTTCTGGAGATGCTTCGCGCGCTCTGCCGCGTCGAACCGATCACAATCGCAACCCACGACCTCGGCCGGCAAGTCGCCGAGCGGTATCAGCTGTCGGTGTATGACGCCATGATCGCAGCCTCCGCCTTGCTCGCCGGTTGCGAAACGCTGTATTCGGAAGACATGCATGCCGGACTTTGCATCGACGGTCGATTGACCGTCGTGAATCCGTTCGACAGCGGGTCGCATTTGACGGCGAGCCGTCAGTAGATCGCCGCAGACCACACATCAAAGGAACATCAGACATGGGCGCGCAATGGAAAGCCAAACACAAGGATCTGGCGGCCAACGCCAAGGGCAGGCTGTTCGGCAAGCTGGCGAAGGAAATCATGATCGCCGCACGCAGCGGCGCCGACCCGGCCTCCAACGCGCGGCTGCGACTGGTCGTGGAGCAGGCGCGCAAGGTCTCGATGCCCAAGGACACCCTGGAGCGGGCCATCAAGAAAGGCGCCGGCCTCACGGGCGAGGCGGTGCATTTCGAACACGTGATCTATGAGGGCTTCGCGCCGCACCGGGTGCCCGTGATGGTCGAATGCCTGACCGACAACGTGAACCGCACGGCACCCGAGATGCGGGTGCTGTTCCGCAAGGGGCAGCTGGGCGCCTCCGGCTCGGTGGCCTGGGATTTCGACCATCTGGGCATGATCGAAGGCGAGGCGACGGTGGCGGGTGCCGATCCCGAACTGGCGGCCATCGAGGCGGGCGCCCAGGACTTCGAACGCGGTGAGGAAGACGGCACGGCGACGTTCCTGACCGACCCCGCCGATCTCGACCTGGTGAGCCGTGCGCTGCCGGCCCAAGGTTTCCAGGTCGTGTCCGCCAAGCTGGGATACAAGGCCAAGAACCCGATCGATCCTGCCAGCCTGAGCGCCGCACAACTGGAGGAGGTCGAGGCCTTCCTGGCGGCCATCGATGCGAACGACGACGTGCAGAACGTGTACGCGGGCCTGGCGGGCTAGGGCGTGTTCACGCTATTTCCAGGGATCGCGTTGCCCGGCCCAGGGGCTGTCTGCGGCGTTGCCCGCGCTTGCAAGGCGCAAGCCTTGCTGCGCACGGGCGCCTTGCATCCAGCCCCTGGGCCGGGCAACCCGAAGGGAAGGCATGCCAAGACGTGCCACTCCGCGTTGCACTCCTTGCATGTGCCAACGCACATGCGGCGTCGCGCGCCTTGATTGGCCCGTCTTGGCATGCCTTCGCGACCCTGGAAATAGGGTGAA
>NZ_JBFREQ010000039.1:0-55714 GCF_052114385.1 Variovorax sp. M-6
TGGCCGATGCTCGCCAGCGCGCAGGCCGCAGCCGCGACCGACGCCGCGGCAGCACCCGCGCCGAATCTCACGGGCAACATCTCGCTGACCACCGACTACAAGTTCCGCGGCCAGGACCAGGACGTGCTCGGCAAGCACGGCTTCGCCAAGGACAACTACGTCAAGCCCGCGATCCAGGGCGGCCTCGACTACGCCTTCGGCGACTCCGGCTTCTACCTCGGCAACTGGAACTCCAGCGTCAACTGGCTCCAGGGCAACTCCATCGAGATGGACTTCTACGGCGGCTACAAATTCAAGGGCGGCCCGATCGACTGGGACGTCGGCGTGCTGACCTACGTCTACCCCGGCAACAGCGCCGGCAACACCACCGAGATCTATGGCGCSGGCACCTGGGCCGACGAGAACATCGGCGCCTTCACCGCCAAGTACTCCTGGACCGTTTCCAAGGACTACTTCAACTACGCCGGCAACAAGGGCGGCTCGGGCCTGGACGGCACCAACACCGGCTACCTCAACCTCGCCTACACCAAGGAGATCGTGCCCAAGCTGACCCTGAAGGCAGCCGTCGGCTACACCTTCTTCACCAGCGACATCAAGAGCCTGGGCTACAAGGACTACCTCGACTACAACGTCGGCGCCGCCTACGACTTCGGCAGCGGCCTGTCGCTCGGCGGCTATATCCAGGGCGGCAACGAGCAGAGCGCGTTCAACCTGGTCGTCAGCCCGGGCATCCCCTCGCCCATCGGACCCATCGGCCAGACCACCTTCTCGCCCAACGCCACCCGCTTCATCCTGATCCTGACCAAGACGCTGTAACGACGAAGTGCGCGAGGCGCTGTCTGCGATCGGCGTGCAGGGCATCACCGTCACCGAGGTCAAGGGCTTCGGCCGCCAGAAGGGCCACACCGAGCTGTACCGCGGCGCCGAGTACGTCGTCGACTTCCTGCCGAAGGTCAAGATCGAGGCCGCCGTGGCCGACGAACTCGTGGAGCGCGTGATCGAAGCGGTCGAGAGCGCCGCGCGCACCGGCAAGATCGGCGACGGCAAGGTCTTCGTCTACGACCTGGAGCAGGTCGTGCGCATCCGCACCGGTGAAACGGGCCGCGAAGCCCTCTGACACGCAAGGCACGAAAGAACAAACCGAAATGAAAAAATTCCTTGTCTCACTCGCGCTGGGCCTGAGCCTGCTCGGCGCCGGTACGTCCGGCTTCGCTCAGGCGCCCGCCGCCCCGGCGGCCGAGGCATCGGCGCCGGCCGCTGCTGCCGCGCCTGCAGCCGTAGCGCCGGCCGCTGCTGCTCCCGCCGCAGCAACTCCCGCCGCCGATGCGGCTCCTGCTGCTGCCGCGCCGGCACCCTCGTTCAACAAGGGCGATACCGCCTGGATGATGGTCTCGACGCTGCTCGTGATCATGATGACCATTCCCGGCCTGGCGCTGTTCTACGGCGGCCTGGTGCGCAGCAAGAACATGCTGTCGGTGCTGATGCAGGTGATGGTCACGTTCTCGATGATCGTCGTGCTGTGGATGATCTACGGCTACAGCCTGGCCTTCACCGAGGGCAACGCCTTCATCGGCGGCTTCGATCGGCTCTTCATGCGGGGCATCTTCGATCCGGCCACCGGCGTGTTCGCCCCGGGCGCGACCTTCAGCAAGGGCGTGTACATCCCCGAGCTGCTGTTTGCCGCCTTCCAGGCCACCTTCGCGGGCATCACCTGCTGCCTGATCGTCGGCGCCTTCGCCGAACGCATCAAGTTCTCGGCCGTGCTGCTGTTCATGGTGATCTGGTTCACCTTCAGCTATGCGCCGATCGCGCACATGGTCTGGTTCTGGATGGGCCCGGACGCCTACGCGAGCAAGGAAGTGGTCGACGCCATGAACGACAAGGCCGGCCTGATCTGGCAATGGGGCGCGCTCGACTTCGCGGGCGGCACCGTGGTGCACATCAACGCCGCCGTCGCCGGCCTCGTGGGTGCCTATCTGGTCGGCAAGCGCATCGGCTACGGCAAGGAATCCTTCACGCCGCATTCGCTGACGCTCACCATGGTCGGCGCCTCGCTGCTGTGGGTCGGCTGGTTCGGCTTCAACGCCGGCTCCGCACTCGAAGCCGGCACCAGCGCCGTGCTGGCCTTCATGAACACTTTCTCGGCCACCGCCGCGGCGGTGCTCGCATGGTGCATCGGTGAAGCGCTGATGCGTGGCAAGGCCTCGATGCTGGGTGCCGCATCCGGCGCTGTTGCCGGCCTGGTCGCCATTACCCCGGCCGCCGGCAACGTCGGCCTGATGGGCGCGATCATCGTCGGCTTCGTCGCCGGCTTCGCCTGCCTCTGGGGCGTCAACGGCCTCAAGAAGATGCTCGGCGCGGACGACTCGCTCGACGTCTTCGGCGTCCACGGCGTCGGCGGCATCGTCGGTGCGCTGCTGACCGGTGTGTTCAACACCCAAGCGCTCGGCGGCCCCGGCCTGGTCGGCGACTGGGTGACGGCAGGCATCGTCTCCAACGGCATCGGCGCCCAGGTCTGGATCCAGCTCAAGGCCGTGGTGCTGACCATCGTCTGGTCGGGCGTGGTCGCCTTCATCGCCTTCAAGATCGCCGACCTGACCATCGGTCTGCGGGTCTCGGAAGAGGAAGAGCGCGAAGGTCTCGACATCTCCTCGCACGGCGAGACCGCATATAACCGGTAGCTCGCCCCCAGGTTGCCCGGCACTTCGTGTCCGGGCGCCCACCCCCTACCGGGGGCAACACCAGCGGACTGGCAAAGTCAGATCCGCGGTGTTTCACCAACGGGCCTGGCTGCGCCGGCCCTTGCCTTGGATGGCGACGGGCCTGGTTTGGGCCTAAGCTGCGGGCCTATGTGGACCACATTGAATGACAGCTTGAGCCAGCTCGGCGAATCGCCGTTCTGGCATCCGGGCGAGCGCTCGCTCTATTGGCTCGACATTCCCGGCCGCGCGGTGCTGCGCACACGGGGCGACATCGACGGCAGCCCGACGGTCGAGCGCTGGAGCCTGCCGACCGAACCCGGCTGCATGGCGCCGGCGCGGCGCGGCGGGCTGGTGATCGCGCTGCGCGACGGCGTCTACCGCGCGCCCGTCTGGGGCGGCGAACTGAAGCCGCTGGCCCGCGTCGACCACGACATCCGCACCATGCGCTTCAACGACGGCAAGTGCGATGCGCTGGGCCGCTTCTGGGCCGGCACGATCAACGAGGCCAAGGACCGCGCCAACGCGGCGCTCTATTGCCTCGACGCCCGCGGCGGGCGCGCCCCGGCGCTGGTGTCGATGGCCAACCAGGTCACCACGGCCAACGGGCTGGCTTTCGCGCCCGACGACGCCACCGCCTACTGGGCCGACACCGCGGCGCACCGGGTGCGGGCCTGGGACTGGGCCGCAGGTGCGAACACCTTGTCGCGCGAACGCGTCTTCCAGCAGTTCCAGGACAAGCCCGCGGGGTGGACGCCGGCGTCGGCGCTGCGCTACGAGGGCCGGCCCGACGGCGCCACGGTCGACGCCGAAGGGAACTACTGGGTGGCCATGTTCGAAGGCGGCCAGCTGCTGCGCTTCTCGCCGTCGGGCCAGCGGGTGGGCGCGCTGGCGACCCCGGTCCAGTGCCCGACCATGCCCTGCTTCGGCGGCGACGACCTGAAGACGCTGTTCGTCACCAGTGCCCGCCGCGGCCGGCCCGCGGACGAACTCGAAGAGCGCCCGGCCTCGGGTTGCGTGGTCCGGACGCGGGTGGACAAGCCCGGGCTTCCGGTCGCCTTCTTCGAGGATTGAGCGCCCACGCTGCGTCGCTGCGCGTACTCGCTGCCTCCGGAGCCCAGGCCCTACCATCGCGGCCATGGCCCTCCAACACATCCCGCCGATCCAGTGCCTGCTGACCTTCGAGGCGGTGGCACGGCTGCGCCATGCCGGCCGCGCGGCGGACGAGCTGTGCGTCACCCCCAGCGCCGTGAGCCATCGCATCCGCCAGCTCGAGTCGCATGTGGGCGTCAAGCTCTTCGGCCGCAGCGATTTCAGCCTGACGGCCGATGGCGCGGCCTACCTCGCGAACGTGCGCACCGGCCTGGCGGCGCTGCAGGCGGTGCCGAACGCCGATGCGGCGCAGCGCGCGACGCGCCTGCGGCTGGCGGTCACGCCGACCTTCAGCCGCCAGTTCCTGATGCCGCGGCTGGAGCTGTTTCGCAACATCTACCCCGACGTCGACCTGGTGCTGCAGGTCTCGATCCCACTGCTCGACGTCACGGCCGAGCAGGCCGACCTCGAACTGCGCTACGGCACCGGCGCCTATGCCGATCGCGAAAGCCGCCTCGTGCTCGAGGAGCAGGTGGTGCCGGCCTGCAGCCCGAGCTACCTCAACGAGTTCGGGCCCTTCACCGGGTTTCGCACCGAGGCCGAGATCGCGGCCGCGCGCCTGATCCGCAGTCCGCTCGAGCCCTGGAGCACCTGGTTCGCGAGCTGCGGGCTGGACCATCCCGAGCCGCAGCTCGGCTCGCAGTTCAACGACCTGGGCCTGGTGTACGACGCCGCGGCCAGCGGCTTCGGCGTCGCGCTGGTGCGGCAGAAGATGGGCGCCAGCTGGTTCGAATCCGGGCGCCTGGTGGCGCTGTCGGACCGGCCCGTCCCTTCGCCGCACAGCCACTACATCTGCTGGCAGCCGGGCGCGCTCGAGCGCTGGGAATGCGAGGCCTTCGCGGACTGGATCGTGCAGACGCTGCGCTAGGGCCGACAAATTTTCCTCAAGTCGCGAGAGAAAAACCCTCAATCCGGCAGCGCCTGCCTGCGCCGAAAATGCGGCCATGAACGCGTCGCCCGCTCCTGCTCCCCATGAATCGCTGCCCAAGCCGGACCGCCAGGCCCAGGTGGTCCAGGCGCTGCAGGCGCACCTGCCCGCGCATGCGCTGATCTGGCACGCCGAGGACACCACGCCCTACGAATGCGACGGCCTCACGGCCTATCGCCAGCGGCCGATGGTCGTGGCGCTGCCGGAAACCGAAGCGCAGGTGGCGGCGGTGCTGCAGATCTGCCACCGCCTCGGCGTGCCGGTGGTCGCGCGCGGCGCCGGCACCGGGCTCTCGGGCGGCGCGATGCCCCACGCGTCGGGTGTGACGCTGTCGCTGGCCAAGTTCAACCGGATCATCGAGGTCGACCCGGTCAGCCGCACCGCGACCGTCCAGTGCGGCGTGCGCAACCTCGCGATCAGCGAGGCCGCCGCGCCCTTCAACCTCTACTACGCGCCCGACCCGTCGAGCCAGATCGCCTGCACCATCGGCGGCAACGTCGCCGAGAACTCGGGCGGGGTGCACTGCCTCAAGTACGGGCTCACGCTGCACAACGTGCTGCGGGTGCGCGGCTTCACGGCCGAAGGCGAGCCGATCGAGTTCGGCAGCGAGGCGCTCGACTGCGCCGGCCTCGACCTGCTGGCGCTGGTGATCGGCAGCGAGGGCATGCTGGCCGTCACCCTCGAGGTCACGGTCAGGCTGGTGCCCAAGCCCCAGCTGGCGCGCTGCATCATGGCCAGCTTCGACGACGTGCGAAAGGCCGGCGACGCGGTCGCCGCGGTGATCGCGGCCGGCATCATCCCGGCCGGCCTCGAGATGATGGACAAGCCCATGACCGCCGCGGTCGAGGACTTCGTGCGCGCCGGCTACGACCTCGAGGCCGCCGCCATCCTGCTGTGCGAATCCGACGGCACGCCCGAGGAGGTCGAGGAGGAAATCGGCCGCATGACCGAGGTGTTGCGCGGTTGCGGCGCGACGGCCATCACCTGCAGCACCAGCGAGGACGAGCGGCTCAGGTTCTGGAGCGGCCGCAAGAACGCCTTCCCGGCCTCGGGCCGCATCAGTCCCGACTACATGTGCCTCGACTCGACCATCCCCCGCAAGCGCCTGGCCGACATCCTGCTGGCCATCCAGCAGATGGAGAAGAAGTACGACCTGCGCTGCTGCAACGTGTTCCACGCCGGCGACGGCAACCTGCATCCGCTGGTGCTGTTCGACGCCAACGACCCCGACGAGCTGCACCGCTGCGAGCTGTTCGGCGCCGACATCCTCGAGACCAGCGTCGCGATGGGCGGCACGGTGTCGGGCGAGCACGGCGTCGGCGTCGAGAAGCTCAACAGCATGTGCGTGCAGTTCACCGCGGCCGAGAACGAGCAGATGTTCGGCGTCAAGCGCGCCTTCGACGCCGAGGGGCTGTTGAACCCCGGCAAGGTCATCCCGACGCTGTCGCGCTGCGCCGAGTACGGCAAGCAGGTGTTTCGCGCTGGGCAGGCGATGCCCTTTGCCGAGCTGCCGCGCTTCTGACGACCCAACGAGAGAAGACAACACGATGGAATTCCCAGCCCTGCGCGAGGCGATCGAGCGCATCCGCGCCACCGCGGCCGACGGCCGCACGCTGAGCATCCGCGGCGGCGGCACCAAGGCCTTCTACGGCGAGCCCGCACGCGGCGAGGCGCTCGAAACCGCCGCGCTGCGCGGCGTCACCAGCTACGAGCCCAGCGAGCTGGTCGTCACGGTGCGCGCCGGCACGCCGCTGGCCGAGCTCGAGGCCTTGCTGGCCGAACAGGGCCAGTGCCTGCCCTTCGAGCCGCCGCGCTTCGCGCCGGGAGGGACGGTCGGTGGAATGATCGCTGCCGGCCTGAGCGGGCCGGCGCGCGCCAGCGTCGGCGCGGTGCGCGACTACCTGCTCGGCGTCACGCTCGTGAATGGCCGCGGCGAGGTGCTGACCTTCGGCGGCCAGGTGATGAAGAACGTCGCCGGCTACGACGTCTCGCGCGTGCTGGCCGGTTCCATGGGCACGCTCGGTCTGATCGCCGAAGCCAGCCTCAAGGTGCTGCCGGTGGCGCCGGCCGAGGCCACGCTCGAATTCGCCTGCAGCCAGGCCGACGCGCTGGAGCTGCTCAACGAATGGGGCGGCCGGCCGCTGCCGCTCAACGCCAGCGCCTGGCGCGAGCGCGACGGCGCGGGCGTGCTGTCGCTGCGCCTGCGCGGCGCGGTGGCGGCGGTCGAGGCGGCCTGCGCGCAGCTGGGCGGCGAGCGGCAGGACCGCGACCGCGCGGCGGCTGGCTGGCAGTCGCTGCGCGACCAGCAGCATCCCTGGTTCGCAGCAGGCGAGGGCGAGCTGTGGCGGCTTTCGGTGCCGCAGACCGCGCCGGTGCTCGCGGCGGACGGCGCACCGCTGGTCGAATGGCATGGCGGCCAGCGCTGGTACGGGTCGGCGCCCGGGCAGGGTTCGCGCCTGCGCGCGGCGGCCCGCGCCGCCGGCGGCCACGCGACGCTGTTCAGGTGCGCGGCGGACCGCGCGTCGACCGCCGGCCGCTTCGACACCCTGAGCGCGCCCATCGAGCGCATCCACCGCGCGCTGATGAACGAGTTCGATCCGCACGCCGTCTTCGACCGCGCACGGCTCTACCCCACGATCCCCGCGAACTGAAGCTCCGCATGCAAACCGAACTCGCTCCCGAATTCCAGGGCACCGCCGACGGCCGCGAGGCCGAGGCGATCCTGCGCAAATGCGTGCACTGTGGCTTCTGCACCGCCACCTGCCCGACCTACCAGCTGCTCGGCGACGAGCTCGACGGCCCGCGCGGGCGCATCTACCTGATCAAGCAGGTGCTCGAAGGCAAGCAGCCGACGCGCAGCACCCAGCTGCACCTCGACCGCTGCCTGACCTGCCGCAACTGCGAGAGCACCTGCCCGAGCGGCGTGCAGTACGGCCACCTGGTCGACATCGGCCGCAAGATCGTCGACCAGAAGGTGCCGCGCCCGACGCTCGAGCGCGCGGTCCGCTGGACCCTCAAGGAGGCGCTGCCCTCGGCCCTCTTCGCGCCGGCGATGAAGCTCGGCCAGTCGGTGCGCGGCCTGCTGCCGGCCCAGCTCCAGGCCAAGGTGCCGGCGCCGCGGCCCGCAGGCAGGTGGCCCACGCGCAGCCACGCGCGCAAGGTGCTGATGCTGGCCGGCTGCGTGCAACCTTCGATGGCGCCCAACATCAACAGCGCAACCGCGCGCGTGCTCGACGCCGCCGGCATCGAGGCCGTGATCGCGAAGAACGCCGGCTGCTGCGGCGCCGTGAAGTTCCACCTCGACGACCAGGACGGCGCCCGCGCGCAGATGCGCGCCAACATCGATGCCTGGTGGCCGCAGGTCGACAGCGGCGCGGTGGAGGCGATCGTGATGAACGCCTCGGGCTGCGGCGTCACGGTGCGCGAATACGGCCACATCCTCAAGGACGACCCGGCCTACGCGGCCAGGGCGGAGCGCATCAGCGCGCTGACCCGCGACCTGAGCGAGCTGCTGCTCGAGCTGGTGCCGTTGCTGAAGGCGCGCGTGAGCGCCCCCCGGGGCGTCGTCGCCTACCACCCGCCGTGCACGCTGCAGCACGGCCAGAAGCTGCGCGGCGGCGTCGAGCAGAACCTGCGCGCGCTCGGCTTCGACATCCAGGTGGCGCAGAACGAGTCGCACCTGTGCTGCGGCTCGGCCGGCACCTACTCGGTGCTGCAGCCCGAGCTGGCCTACCCCTTGCGCGACCGCAAGCTGGGTCACCTGAACCAGCTGCATCCCGCGGCCATCGTGTCGGCCAACATCGGCTGCATCACCCACCTGCAAAGCGGCACCGAGACCCCGGTGCGGCACTGGGTCGAACTGCTCGACGCCGCGCTGGCGCCCGAAACGGCGGCCTGATCGCACAGCCGCAAGGGGTCTGGTCCGACCCCCGACGCGCCGGCGACGCGCGAGGATGCCGGGGTGTTCCCAACGGGAGATTTCTGATGCGTGCCTCTTTCCGAACCCTCCTGCGCGGCGCGGCCCTCTGCGCCTGTGCCGCCGCGCCCTGGGCCGCCCAGGCCCAGATCACCGCGATGCCGGCGATGAAGGTCCAGGATGCCGGCCGCTACGTCTGCGGCGGCATCGGTTCCGAAGAATCCACCGCCCTGCGCGCGGCCATGAAGGACCATCCGCTGTCGCTGCTGTTCGCGCGCGCCGGCGGCGACTACCTGGCCGATGTCGACGTCACCGTGAAGGACGCGGGCGGCCGCACCGCGCTGGCGATGCGCGCCAACGGGCCCGTGTGCCTGATCGACCTGCCGGCCGGCCGGTACACGGTCGAGGCCGCGAGCGAAGGCGTCGTCAAGAGTCAGGCCGTGACGCTCGGCAGCGGCTCCAAAACCGCCGACTTCCGCTTCTGATCAGGTTTTCAGCGCCGCTTCAATGTCGCCGGCGATGGATTCGGGCTTGTCTACGGGCGCGTAACGCTTGAGTACCCGGCCGTCCTTGCCGACCAGGAACTTGGTGAAGTTCCACTTGATCGCGGTGCTGCCCAGCAAGCCCGGAGCCTCCTTGACGAGCCACTTGTAGAGCGGCGCTGCGTCCGCGCCGTTGACGTCGATCTTTTCCATCATCGGAAAGCTGACGCCGTAGTTGAGCGTGCAGAAGGCGCCGATTTCCTCGTTGGTGCCGGGGTCCTGGCTCATGAACTGGTTGGACGGGAAGCCCAGCACCGCCAGGCCCTGGGCCGCGTATTTCCTGTACAGCGCCTCCAGCCCCTCGAACTGGGGCGTGAAGCCGCACTTGCTGGCCGTGTTGACGATCAGCAGCACGCGGCCGCGGTAGTCGGACAGCGGGGCCGGCTGGCCGTCGATCCGGCGGACCTCGAAGTCGTAGATGCTGGTCATGGCATGTCCTTGCACGGAATGGGTCTTCGATCATCGCCGGCCGCGGGCTCGCCTGCAAATGCCGACCACACGGCGGCCAGCACGATCAGCGCGCCGCCGAACCAGATCCGCTCCTCCATCGTTGCCGCTCCGAGCGCGACCGATGAAATGCTCGCGAACAGCACCTCCGACAGCATGATCACCGAGGTCGCGCTGGCCGTGAGCCGGGCCGCCCCGTACTGCAGGCAGACGTTCGCGAAGACGAAGCCGGTGCCCAGCACGAGCGCCCAGCCCCACCAGGCCGGCGCCACCAGCGGCGGCGCCGCGATCACGCCCAGCGCGGTGCCGGCCAGCGCGGTCACGCCGGCCACCAGCGCACAGCCGCTGAACATGGCCAGCGCGCGCGCCTCGCCGGGCGCGCTGCGCAGTTGGCGCAACAGGATGTTGGTCACCGCGAAGCCGAAGCCGGCGGCCACGCCGAGCCAGTCCGGCAGGCTGGACGGCACCGGCCAGTCGGTCTCGGGCGTCTTCAGCACCACCGCCACGCCCGCCAGCGCCAGTGCCACGCGGGCCAGCGCCGCCAGGCTCGGGCGTTCGCCCAGGAAGGCCCAGGCCAGCAGCACGCTCCACAGCGGCATCAGGTAGAACAGCAGCACCACCCGAACCACGTCGCCCTGCGTCACCGCCCAGTTGAATCCGACATTGGTGAAGCCCGCCGCCAGCCCGAGCAGCATCAGCGCCGGCTGCTGCGCGAAGAGGCCCAGGATGCTGCGGCGCAGCAGCGCCATGGCGATCGCGATGGCGGCATAGACCAGGCAGGTGGCCCACACCGGATGCAGGCCATGGCCTTCGATCTGCCGGAAGGGAAACCAGGAGACGCCCCAGACGAAGGCGTTGAAGATCAGCGCGAGAGCAGGCAAGGGAACAGGGTCAGTGGTGCTTGTCGCTGCGCGCGATGGCGAGCAGGTGCTCGACTTCTTCGGGGTAGCGCTTCAGGTTGTTCTGGTGCCAGCGCTTGATGAGCCACATGAAGCCGGCCACCACGATGCCGAAGGCGGTGATCGCCGAATAGGCCGACAGGCCGATGCCGGTACAGGCGCTGTAGAAGGCGCCCAGCACCAGGATGCAGGACTGCTCGTTGAAATTCTGCACCGCGATCGACCGGCCCGCGCCCATCAGGTTGTGGCCGCGGTGCTGCAGCAGCGCGTTCATCGGCACCACCAGGAAGCCGCCCAGGCCGCCAAGCAGGATCAGGAAGGGCACGGCCAGCCAGATGCTGCCGATGAAGTTCATGCCGATCACCAGCACGCCCATGCCGATGCCCAGCGGGATCACGCGGGTCGCCATGTCCAGCCGCATCCGCACCGAGGCCACGATGGCGCCCACCGCGGTGCCGATCGCCACCACGCCGGTCAGCGACGAGGCCTGCGCCGTGTTGTAGCCCAGCGCCAGCGAGGCCCAGGCCAGCACGATGTACTTGAGGTTGCCGCCGGCGCCCCAGAACAGGGTGGTGGTGGCCAGCGAGATCTGCCCGAGCTTGTCGCGCCAGAGGCGCGAATTGCAGTGCCAGAAGTCGGGCAGCAGGGCGAACACGTTGCGCACGATGCCGTGCTGCGGATTGGCGCGCAGCGGCCGCATCTCGACGCCGGTCAGCGGAATGCGCGTGTTGAACCAGGCCGCCACGATGTAGACCAGGATCAGCGCCGAGATCGCGGCCTCGGGCGGCGTATTGATGCCGGTGTCGATGACGGGGAAGTCCAGCGCCAGCAGGTGGCTCGACAGCGTATGGCCCACCAGCTGCCCGCCGAGCACGATGCCCAGGATGATCGACGCGATGGTCAGGCCCTCGATCCAGCCGTTGGCCTTGACCAGCTGGGAGGCCGGCAGCAGCTCGGTCAGGATCCCGTACTTGGCCGGCGAATAGGCCGCGGCGCCGAGCCCGACGATGGCGTAGGACAGGAGCGGATGCGAGCCGAACAGCATCATCACGCAGCCCACCACCTTGATCGCGTTGCTGATGAACATCACCTTGCCTTTCGGCAAGGCGTCGGCGAAGGCGCCCACCAGCGGCGCCAGCGCCACATAGAAGACGGTGAAGATCGGCACCAGCGCGGCGCGCTGCCACTCGGGCGCGCCGCTGGTTCGCATGAGTTCCACCGCGGCAACGAAAAGCGCGTTGTCGGCCAGCGACGAAAAGAACTGGGCCGACATGATGGTGTAGAAACCGCGCTTCATCGATGAGCTGGCTGGCCGCGGGTGGTACCGCTGGCGATAGTGGAAAAATGGCCCGCTTCAGGGGCGGGTGCGCGGTTATAGCATGGGGTGCGCGATGTCAGAATGGCGCATTCCGCGCATCACGCCGGGCCTTTTTGTGTGAGCGTTTTCAGCTTTCGACCGGGTTTTTGCAGTGCCACGTCCCATCCTTGCCACCGTCCACGCCGCCGCCTTGCGCCACAACCTCGACCGCGTCCGCCGCGCCGCGCTCGATTCCCGGGTCTGGGCGGTCGTCAAGGCCAATGCCTACGGCCATGGAATCGAACGGGTTTTCGATGCCTTCCGGGCCGCCGACGGCTTCGCGCTGCTCGACCTGGCCGAGGCCGAACGGGTGCGCGCACTGGGCTGGCGCGGGCCGATCCTGCTGCTCGAAGGCGTGTTCGAGCCGCGCGACCTGGAGCTGTGCTCCCGGCTCGACCTCTGGCACGCCGTGCACTGCGACGCCCAGATCGACATGCTGGCCGCCCACAAGACGCAGGTGCCGCAGCGGGTCTTCCTCAAGATGAACTCCGGCATGAACCGCCTGGGCTTCACGCCCGAGCGCTTCCGCTCGGCCTGGACGCGGCTGAACGCGCTGCCCCAGGTCGACGAGATCTCGCTGATGACGCATTTCAGCGATGCCGACGGCGACCGCGGCATCGCGCACCAGATCGAGGTCTTCGACCACGCCGCCCAGGACCTGCCGGGCGAACGCTCGATCGCCAACAGCGCCGCCACGCTGCGCCACGCGCCAGAGACGCGGGCCGACTGGGTGCGTCCGGGCATCGTGCTGTACGGCAGCGCGCCCGATTTTCCCGAGCACGATGCGGCGCACTGGCAGCTGCAGCCGGCCATGACGCTGTCCACGCGGCTGATCGGGGTGCAGACGCTGAAGGCCGGCGACACCATCGGCTACGGCTCCAGTTTCCGCGCCGAGGGCCCGCTGCGCATCGGCGTGGCCGCAGTCGGCTACGCAGACGGCTTCCCGCGCCACTGCGGCACCGGCACGCCGGTGCTGGTGAACGGGGTGCGCACGCGGATGGTCGGGCGCGTCAGCATGGACATGATCACGGTCGACCTGACACCGGTGCCCGACGCCGGCTTCGACAGCGAGGTCACGCTGTGGGGCCGCGCCTCCAGCGGCGCGCTGCTGCCGATCGACGAGGTCGCGAAGGCCGGCGGCACCGTCGGCTACGAGCTGATGTGCGCCGTGGCGCCCCGCGTGCCGATCACCGCCGACTGAACGACTGAAGGCCAGCGCTTGAAGGTCCTCTCCGACTGGCGCTCGGTCCGGCTCTGGGAGTCGCGCCTCGAGCAGGAGCTGCGCCGCAGCTACGACCTGCGCCTGCACGGCTTCGCGATCGGCACCGCGATCCTGCTGCTGATGTGGGGGGTCTCGCACCTGCAGATGCGCCTGGGCGTCGACTCGCTGGCCCTGCGCTACGCGCTGACGCTGGGCGCCGGCTACGGGGCCTACCTGCTGCTGCTGCGCTGGTGGGCCGAGCGATTGGTGCGCCGCAACATGCAGTTCGACCCCGACCTGATGGATCCGGGCATGGGCAGCTGGCCTTCGACCCAGGGTTCGGCCGCGACGCTCGACGCCGGCGGATTGCCGCACCTGCGCGGCGGTGCGCTCGACCTCGTGGCCGGCATGGACGAAGGCGCCGTGGTCGTGGTGCCGGTGGTCGCGATCTTCCTCATCGGCCTGGCGATCGTGTTCGGCGCCGGCTCGCTGGTGCTGCTCTATTTCGGCTGGGACGCGCTGCTCGCGGTGGCGGTCGAACTCGCCTTCTCGTATGTCTCGGCGCGCGCCGCGGTGCGCATCGCGCGCGAAGGCTGGCTCGCGGTCGCGGTGCGCCTGAGCTGGAAGCCGCTGCTCGGCGCGCTGTTCTGCGCGGTGCTGCTGGGCGCCGCGATCGACCACTTCATGCCGCAAGTGCATTCGCTGCCCGCGGCGGTGCGGGTGCTGCTCGGGCGCTAGCGCGATCGCGATGGAGATCCTATAGTCGCGCCACATGCGCACGACCAGTGCGCGGGCAACTAGAAGATTCAGGGAGTGCCCCTATGCGAAACCGCCTGCGGTCGGTGGAGGCCTGCGCGCCTTCCGGAAGTGTTTCTGCGTCGCGAGCGAGGCGACTGGACGTGCTTGCGTTCGTCCGTCGAGCCTCGTGTGGCATAGCGCTCAGTCTGCTTGGCCTGGCGACAAGTGCCCAAGTCGAAACCCGCTGTTTGATGTACCACGGGGACGTTCGCGTCGACCCGAGTCTGGCTGTTGGGCCCGCCTTCATTTCCCTCTACGACATTGACCGGTCGAACATCATGCTCACTGCGACTGAGCGGGATGGCCCAACCGGGGCGTCCAATGTGTGCGGCAACGCCACGCTCCGCACGGTGCAAAGCGCTGGCCCGTTTAGCTACGTCAATGACTCGGGAAGCGATTTTTGGTCCCCGTTCGGGGGTGATTCTGGTGGCAACGTGTATAGCGTGACCTATCACGACAGGATTCTGAACACGCCGTGGCTCGACGGAGGCCAATGCAAGGTTCAAACATCCATCGACAGTTTTTCTGGCGTGGACTCAGCCGGCTTTGGAGACGATGCCCGCGGCGCCGGAACGATTTGCGTCACACGTGTGAGCGGGCCGGACGTCGTCATCGAGCCGCTTGAACTCAGGGTGGGAAGGAGGGCCAACCTGCGCGTGCGAATCCAGACGCAGGGCACTCCCATCCCCTTCAAAGGTGCGAAAGTCAGACTCGCGCCCGCAGCCATCAATGGCAGTCTGTTTTGCGTCGATGCCGCCGACGCCAAAGGCAATCTGGCCTGCGTGTACGAAGCCCCCGCCAGGAAAGCGACGACCGAGACGGTCACCGGCGACTGCGCTGGCTGCAATTCAACGGCAAGCTCGACGATCACGGTGACGGGACCACCGAAGGTGTTCGGGTTTTTCAACGGAGTTTGGAATACCGAAGAGGAGGCCGGAATGGGCCTGGATGCCCTCAAGAAATTGGTGGGCGCCAGCCATGACAACGCTCCGATTCGCTACGAATCCTTCTACAACCAGACTGGAAAAGGCGGGTCTGGCAGCCCACTTCAAGACATTGCTGAAACTTTCGTGCAGCGCGGCGTCGAACTCGACGGTGTGTTGAACGATCGGTGGGAGCACTATTGGGATCTGCTTGCCGGGCGCCATGGCGACCCCGACTCATTGACCGGAAGCCTGATCAAGGGACTGGGCAGCGGCGGCCTGGCACTCGCGCGGTTGCTCGACGCGACCTTCAATGCCACCTTGGGCCAGATCGTCGGGGGCTGGGCTCGGTTGCTCAGCGATCCGCCGACCGAAGCCGACCTGAACTCCCACTTGGCCAAGTTGCGAATCCTTGCCGGTGAAGATGCCCACCTCGTCCTCTTGGCGCATTCGCAGGGAAACCTTTTCGCCAACGCGGCACACGACGGGCTGCTGGCCAGTCACCCGCGCGTGGCGGTCAAGGTCGTCCATGTCGCGCCCGCCTCGCCTACCACGCGTGGAGAGTACGGACTGTCTGATCTGGATCTGGTGGTCAATGCGCTTCGTATCCAAGGGGGCAGCAGCGTGAGGCCTGCCAATTGGAGCCTTCCGTTCAGCTCGGTCGATGCGAGCGGCCATATGCTGGTGGCCACCTACCTGGACGCCGCACGTGAGGGACGTGCCAAGGTCAAGGCGTTGGTAGCGTCAGCGTTTGATGGGCTTGCAAGTCCTTGAGGGAGAGCGAATATGACCCAATTGTCGAAGACTCGACTGGTCCGCGCCGTGGCAATGAGGGCGGTCGGCGTGCTGCCTGCACTGCTCGTCGCCTGTGGCGGCAGCGGCAACGAGACCGTCGTGGTTCCCACCGGCGCACCCACGGCAGAGGCATTGGCAGAGGGCCCCGGCGCGGTGGTTCCTCAGCCCCCCTCGATCGCAGGGTTGTCGACGCTCAAGGATCAGATCGTTGCTCTGGAGCGAATCGGCGCCGTTCCGGCGCTCGACCGGTCGCGAGACATCTCAGGGCCGGATCTCAATCGAAACGGCGTGCGCGATGACATCGAGGCATGGATCCACACACGGCCCATCAACGAGAGCCAGCGTAGGGCGCTGATGCAGAAAGCCAGGGATCTGCAGATGACGCTTCTCATTGACCTCAAGGACAAGGCCGGCCTGGACCGCAGCGGTGATCGGCTGATGGCATCGACGAAGTGCGCTGGCGATCGCTTTGATCCGCGCAGCGAATCGTACGGGTACACGCGGAAGATCGAAGCGATGACTGCGAATACGCGAGAGCGTGCCGCGCGCTATGCGCAATACAACGCGGCTCGGTCGGGGAGTTCCACGACCTACCCGTCCGGCGACACCTGCGAGCCTTGAGCCTGTCCGTCGGCTCAGTACAGGCCCAGCTGCCGCGTCCGCAGCCGCGCCAGCCCCAGCAGCGCATCGGTGAACGGCGTCGCCACGCCGGCGCGCTGGCCCAGTTCGCGTACCGCCGTCACCAGCGCGTCGAGTTCCACGGCGCGGCCGGCTTCCACGTCCTGCAGCATCGAGGTCTTGAAGGCGCCGAGCTTGCGCGTGACCGCGTGGCGGTCCTCGGGGCTGTCGGCGATCGGCACGCCGATGCGCGCGCCGATCTCCTTGGCCTCCAGCATGATCGTGGAGATGAAGCCGCGCACCAGGTCGTCGTTGAGGATGACGTCGGTGGTGGCGCCGGTCAGCGCGCTGATCGGGTTGACCGTCATGTTGCCCCAGAGCTTGTACCAGACGTCCTTCTGGATCTGCGGCGAGAGCTTGGTGTCGATGCCCGTGCCCGCCAGCAGGTCGAGCAGCGCTTTCGCGCGCGGGGTCGCCTCGCCCGAGGGCTCGCCGATGATCAGGCCATTGCCGAAGTGATGCCGCACCACGCCGGGCGCGTCGAGCGAGCAGCTCGCGTGCACCACGCAGCCGATCACGTGCCTGGCGGGAATCGCGGCGTCGATGCGGCCGCCCGGGTCCACGGCCTCGAGCTGCGCGCCGGCCAGCGGGCCGCCGAAACCGCCCTGCAGGAACCACCACGGCACGCCGTTCATGGCCGTCAGCACGATGGTGCCAGGGCCCAGCAGCGGCGCGATCTGCTGCGCCACCGCGGGCAGCGACGGCGCCTTGACCGCCACGATCACGAGATCCTGGACGCCCAGGGCCTTCGGGTCTTCGCTGGCGTTGACGGCCACCGCCACGCGCGTGTCGCCGCTCACCAGCACCAGGCCGTCGCGCTTCAGGGCTTCCAACGTGGCGCCGCGCGCCACCACGTCGATGGTCGAGCCCGCCTGCGCGAGCTTCGAGCCGATCCAGCCGCCGATCGCGCCGGCGCCGTAGATGCACACTTTCATGGCTTCAGTTCTTGTAGCTGTTGTCGATGCGGTCGACCTGGCGCACCAGGGCATCGAACACATCCTGGCCGGCGCCGTGCGCCGGATTGAATTGCAGCGCATCGCGCGTGCAGCGCTGCGCGATCTCCTCGGCGACCGGAATCGCCGGCCCCATCGAGAAGGTCGCCAGCTGGATCTCGCAGGCGCGCTGCAGGGTCCAAAGGATCGCGAAGGTCTGCGGCAGGGTCTGGCCCCAGGCCAGCAGGCCGTGGTTGCGCAGGATCACCGCCTGCCGGTCGCCCATGCTCCTGAGCAGGCGCGGACCTTCGTCGGCGTGGATGGTGATGCCCTCGAAGTCGTGGTAGGCCACCATGCCGTGCAGCTGCGCGGTATAGAAATTGGTCTGCTGCAGGCCGCCCTGCACGCAGGCCACCGCCACGCCGGCGGTGGTGTGGGTGTGCATCACGCAATGGGCGCCGGGCAGCCCGTCGTGGATCGCGGCATGCACCGTGAAGCCGGCCGGGTTGACCGGGTACGTCGAACCGTCGAGCACCTTGCCCTGGAGGTCGATCTTGACCAGGTTGCTGGCCGTGACCTCGCTGTAGTGCAGGCCGAAGGGGTTGATCAGGAACTGCTTCTCGCCACCGGTCACGCTGTCGGGCAGCCGCACCGTGATGTGGTTGTAGATCATCTCGGTCCAGCCCAGCATCGCGAACACGCGGTAGCAGGCGGCGAGCTCCAGCCTGGCGGCGCGCTCGTCGGGGTGGAGGGCGGGATGCACCAGCGCCGAGGGCGACGGGGTGGCGAGTGTGTTCATCTGCAGTTCCTTTTCATGGCTAGCCTTCCGCGGTGAAGCCGACCTGTTTCACGATCGGCGCCCACTTGGCGGTGTCTTTCTTGAGCAGCTCGGTCAGTTCGGCCGGCGACGACGACATCGCCTCCAGGCCGAAACCGGCCAGGCCGTCGATCACGTCCTTCTGCGCCAGCGCGGCCTTGAAGGCGCTGTTGGCGCGCGCCACCACTTCCGGCGAGGCCTTGACCGGCAGCAGGAAGGCGAACCACTCGCTGTGCGTCATGTTCTTGATGCCCTGTTCCTCGAAGGTCGGCACATCGGGCGCGAAGCGGCTGCGCTTGGCGCCGGACACGCCGAGGATGCGGACCTTGCCCGTGGGCAGGTGCTGCGTGATGTCGCCGATCGGGCCCGACACGGCCGCGATGTTGCCGCCCAGCAGGTCGAGCATCGCCGGCTGGGTGCCGCGGTAGGCCGCGTGCTTGAGATCGACTCCCGCGCTCTTGCCCAGCAGCGCGCCGATGAAGTGCGGCGTCGAGCCGGCGGCCGGCGAGCCGAAGTTGGCGCCTTCGGGATGGGTCTTGGCCCAGGCCAGGAATTCGGGCACGGTCTTGACCGACATCGGCACGGCCGGGCCGACCGCGAAGCCGAAGTCGAACACGCAGGCCAGCGTGACCGGCGTCAGGTCGACCAGCGGGTCGTACGGCAGCTTCTTGTAGATGTGCGGATAGATCGTGAGGATCGAGGTCGGCGTCTGCAGGATCGTGGCGCCGTCGGCCGGCTGGCTCTTGACGTAGGTCACGGCGATCTGGCCGCCCGCGCCGGTGCGGTTCTCGACCACGACAGCCTTGCCGTAGTCGGGCTGCAGCCGGGTCGCGACGCGACGGCAGGTCGTGTCGGAGGTGCCGCCGGCCGCGAAGCCGGTGATCAGGCGCGCGGTCTCGAAGGGGAAGGCTTGCGCTTGCGCGAAAGCGTGCTGGCCCAGGCTTGCGAGCAGCGCCGAGGCGCTGGTGGTCTGCAGCAGGTGGCGGCGGGTGAAGTTCATGGCGGATGTCTCCAGGATTTGGATGTTTCAGGACTCGTCGCGCAGCCGGTCGGCGACGCCGGAGTGGGTCACGGCGCCCTGGTGGCCAGGCCGCGCGCTGAGGGCATATTTTTCCAGCAAGCCGCCCTGCCACACCCCCGCGTTTACCTCACGTTGGGCGCCTTTCTGTCCTCGCATCCCGGGTCCATGGCGTCAGTAGGTGCCGCCCGCCGCCGGCGCCTTGGCGACGCCCTTGAAGCGCGCCGCCAGCGCGCTCGTGTGGCGCACCAGCAGGTTGGTGTCGAGGCCGACCGCGACGAACAGCGCGCCCAGTTCCAGGTACTTCTTCGCCAGCGTCTCGTCGGGGGTCAGGATGCCCGCGGCCTTGCCGGCGCGGTTGATGCGCGCGATCGCGTCCTCGATCGCGGCCTGCACCTCGGCGTGGCCCGAGTTGCCGACGTGGCCCATCGAGGCCGAGAGGTCGGCCGGGCCGATGAAGATGCCGTCGACGCCCTCGACCGCGGCGATCGCGTCCAGGTTGGCCAGCGCTTCGCGCGATTCGGCCTGCACCAGCAGGCAGACGCGGTCGTTGGCTTCCTTCGGGTAGTTCGCGAAGCGGCCCCAGCCCGAGGCCCGGGCGCCGCCCATGCCGCGGATGCCCTGCGGCGGATAGCGCATCGCGCGCACCAGGGCCTGGGCCTGCTCGGCCGTGTCGACCATCGGCACCAGCAGCGTCTGCACGCCGAGGTCCAGGTACTGCTTGATCAGTGCCGCGCCGGCGTCGCCATGGCCCAGCGGCACGCGCGCGACGGCGTTCGCGCCCGGGTAGGCCGCGATCGCCTGCGCCTGCTGCAGCACGCTGGCCAGCCCGTTGGGCGAATGCTCGCCGTCGATCAGCAGCCAGTCGAAACCGGCGCCGGCGCAGATCTCGGCGCTGTAGGCGTCGGCGAGGCCGAGCCAGAGGCCGATCTGGGCACGCTTTTCGACGAGCGCCTGCTTGAAGGGATTCGGAGGGGTGTTCATGTGGGGTCTTTCAGTCGCCGCCGGGCCGCCCCAAGGCGACTGCGGCCCCCTCGGGGGGCAGCGCAGCACACGAAGTGGCAAGCGTGGGGGCCATGGTTAAACGAAGCGGAAGGAGATCGTGCCGAGCGGGCCGTAGTCCGCATGGAAAGTGTCGCCGGGCAGCGCCGGGGTCGGCCGCGTGAACGAACCGCCGAGCACGATCTCGCCGGCCTCCAGGCATTCGTCCCACGGTGCCAGCTTGTTGGCGAGCCAGGCCACGCCGGTGGCGGGATGGTTGAGTACTGCGGCGGCCACGCCCGACTCCTCGATCACGCCGTTCTTGTACAGCAGGGCGCTGACCCAGCGCAGGTCGACCGCGTCGGGCTTCACCGGCCGGCCGCCGGTCACGATGCCGGCATTGGCCGCGTTGTCGGAGATGGTGTCGAAGACCTTGCGCATCTGCTTGGTGTGGCGGTCGAACTGCTCGATGCGCGAATCGATGATCTCGATCGCCGGCACCACGTAGTCGGTGGCCGCGAGCACGTCGAAGATCGTCACGTTCGGGCCCTGGAGCCGCTTGCCGAGCACGAAAGCCAGCTCGACCTCGACCCGCGGCGCGATGAAGCGCGAGAACGGGATGTCGCCGCCCTGGTCGAAGAACATGTCGTCGAGCAGCGTGCCGTAGTCGGGCTCGCTGATCTGGCTGGCCTGCTGCATGGCGCGCGAGGTGAGGCCGATCTTGTGGCCCTTCACGATGCGCCCCTCGGCGATCTTGGCCTTGACCCATTCGCGCGAGATCGCGTAGCCGTCCTCGATGGTCATCTCGGGATAGCGCTTGGAGAAATGCTCCACCTGCACGCGCGACTTCTCGCTCTCGTGGAGTTCGGCGGCGAGCTGCTTGATGAGTTTCGGGGCGAGCATGGTTCAGGCCTTGTTGAAGAGGGGATGCAGATTGCTGTGCTTGCCGTCGTAGACCTGGCCCGGGCTCTCGTCGATCTGCAGCGTGATGCCGATGGCGCGCGCATCGAAGACCGGCGCGAAGTGCGCCTTGGTCGCCGCGAGCAGCGCATCGCCGATGCGCTTCTGCACGGCGGCCGAACGCCCGGAGCCCATGCGCACGTTGAGATAGACGAAGGCGTAGTCGGCCTTGCCGTCGGCCACCGCGTAGTGGGCGGCTGGGTAGGCCAGCACGCGCGTGCCGCCGGTCGGGTAGACCTGCCTGCCTTCGTCGTCGCGCTGCGCGAGCATGCAGTCGGCCAGCGTGCGGCACAGCGCCGACATGTCGGTCTCTCCCTCGATGTTGGGCGTGTAGAGGATCACGAGGTGCGGCATGCGGTTCTCCGGGGGGACGAGTTCAACGGATCAAAGGCGCGTCACGCTCTGGAATCCCTCGGCGCTCGACGCCTGCGCCTTCGGGATCGCATGGCCATCCTGCGGCGTGACCGGGAAGACGGCATTGATCTGGCCGGTGGCGGAAGATCCGAAGTAGGGCGTGATCACCTCCGCCTTGCCGTCGTAGGCCGACCAGCCCAGGGCGCCGAGCACCATGGCCGTATCGTGCATGAATCCTTCGCCGTGGCCCTTGACCGCATATTCCGGCAGCATCGCGCAGAAGTCGGACCACTCGCCGTGTTCCCACATCCGCACCACCTCGTGGTCCATGCGCTCCAGCAGCGGGCTCCAGACGCGGTCGGCGAACTGCGGCGCCAGGCCGTTCTGCGCGAAGCGATGCGAGAGCGATCCGCTGGCGAAGAAGGCCACGGTGCCGTCGTAGTGATCCTCCACCGCACGGCGCATGGCCCAGCCCAGGCGGGCGCTGTCGTTCAGGTAGTGGCTGGTGCACAGGGCCGAGACGCAGATCGCCTTGAAGTGCAGGTCCTCGTTCATGTAGCGCATCGGAACCAGCGTGCCGTATTCGGGCCCGAGCGTGGTGGCATCGTGCGCCAGCGTCTCCACGCCCCATTCATTGCACGTTTTCGCCAGCAGCTTGCCGAGCGCCGGATTGCCAGGCATCTCGTAGGGCATGTTGCTGATGAAGTGCGGCAGCTCGTTGCTGGTGTAGACGCCCTTGAAATGCGGCGCGCAATTCAGGTGGTAGCTCGCGTTCACGAGCCAGTGGGTGTCGAACACCACGATGGTGTCGACCCCCAGCGCGCGGCAGCGGCGACCGATTTCCTTGAGCCCGTCGATGGCAGCCTGCCGACTGCCCTTGCGCGGGCCGTCCAGCTCGCTCAGGTAGAGCGAGGGCACGTGCGTGATCTTGGCGGCGAGGGCGAGCTGTCCCATGGTCAGGCTCCCCAATGCGGGATGTGATGCGAGCCGAGCGACACCGCCACGTTCTTCGGCTCGCAGAAGACCTCGTAGCTCCAGGTGCCGCCCTCGCGCCCCGTGCCCGAGGCCTTGGTCCCGCCGAAGGGCTGCCGCAGGTCGCGCACGTTCTGGCTGTTGACGAAGCACATGCCGGCCTCGACCGCCGCGGCCACGCGGTGCGCGCGGCCGATGTTCTCGGTCCACACGTAGCTCGACAGGCCGTAGGCGATGTCGTTGGCGAGCCGGATCGCATCGGCCTCGTCCTTGAACGGGATCAGGCAGGCCACCGGGCCGAAGATTTCGTCCTGCGCGATCTTCATGCGGTTGTCGACGTCGGCGAACACGGTGGGCAGCACGTAGTTGCCGCGCCGAACGCGCTCGGGCAGATCGGGCGCGCCGAGGCCGCCGCACAGCAGCGTGGCGCCTTCCTTCGGGCCCAGCTCGATGTAGCTGCGCACCTTGGCCAGGTGGGCCTGCGAGATCATCGGGCCGACGATGGTCTTCTCGTCGAGCGGGTCGCCGACCGTGATGCGCTTGGCGCGCTCGGCGAACCTGGCCGCGAAGTCGGCATAGATCGACTGCTGCACCAGGATGCGCGAGCCGGCCGTGCAGCGCTCGCCGTTGTTGCTGAAGATCATGAAGATCGCCGCATCGAGGGCGCGGTCGAGGTCCGCGTCGTCGAAGATCACGAACGGGCTCTTGCCGCCGAGCTCCATGCTGAACTTCTTGAGCCCCGCGCTCTTCACGATGCGGTTGCCGGTGGCGGTCGATCCGGTGAACGAGATCGCGCGCACGTCCGGGTGCGCCACCAGCGGCTCGCCGGCTTCCTTGCCGTAGCCGTGCACCAGGTTCAGCACGCCGGCCGGGATGCCGGCTTCGAGCGCCAGCTCGCCGAGCCGCGCGGCGGTCAGCGGCGACAGCTCGCTCATCTTGAGCACCGCCGTGTTGCCGAAGGCCAGGCAGGGCGCGACCTTCCAGGTGGCGGTCATGAAGGGCACGTTCCACGGCGAGATCAGCGCGCACACGCCCACCGGGTGGAACAGCGTGTAGTTCAGGTGCGTGGGCGTCGGGTAGGTGTGGCCGTCGACGCGCGTGCACATCTCGGCGAAGTAGTAGAAGTTGTCGGCCGCGCGCGGCACCAGCTGCTTGCCGGTCTGCGCGATGACCTGGCCGCAGTCGTTGGTCTCGGTCTGCGCGATCTCGGGCACGTTCTTCGCGATCAGGTCGCCGAGCTTGCGGATCAGCCTGGCGCGCTCGGGCGCGGGCATGCCGGCCCATTTCGGAAAGGCTTCCTTCGCGGCGGCGACCGCCGCATTCACCTCGGCCTCGCCGCCCGAGGCGACCTCGGCCAGCACTTCCTGCGTGGCGGGATTGACGGTCTGGAAGTAGTCGCGGCCGGCGACGGATTTGCCGTTGATGAGGTGGTCGATCTGCATGGGGTTTCCTTCGGGTTCAGTCGAGCCGGATCTCGCGCGAGGCGATCAGCGCCTGCCATTTCTTGCGCTCCGACTGCACGTAGCGGTTCATTTCGGCGGCGTCGGTGGGGCGGGTCTCCCAGCCGGCATCGAAAAGCTTCTGGCGCACGCCAGGGTCGTTCATGGCCTTCAGCAGGTCGGTGCCGAGCTTCAGCTGAACGTCCTTCGGCGTGGCGGCGGGCGCCACCAGGCCTTGCCAGGTGTAGGCCTCGACCCCGGCAAAGCCGAGCTCCTTGGCGGTCGGCACCTGGGGCAGTTGCGGCACGCGCTCGCCGGACATGGCGAGCAGCGGCACCACCTTGCCGGCCTTGACGGCGCTGATGCCGCTGGGCAGGTCGAGCATCATCAGCGGCACCTGGCCGCCCATCAGGTCCTGCAGCGCCGGGGCGCCGCCCTTGTAGGGCACGTGCAGCAGCTGCACGCCGGCCTCGCGCTGGAACAGCTCCAGCGCCAGGTGGTGCGGGCTGCCGGCGCCCGGCGTCGCCACGCTGTAGTGGCCCGGCGCCTTCTTGAGCGCCGCGATCAGCGCCTTGGCGTCGGCGAAGCCCGCGCCCGGCGCGGCCGTGAGGATCAGCGGCGAGCGGCCCATCATGCCGAGCGCGACGAAGTCCTTCTCGGCGTCGTAGGGCAGCTTCTTGTAGAGCACCGGGTTGTAGACCAGCACGCCGTTGTCGGCAGAGAACACCGTGTAGCCGTCGCCCGGCGAGCGCGCCACGTTCTCGGAGGCGATGATGGCGCTGGCCCCGGGGCGGTTGTCGACCAGCACCGGCTGGCCGATCTGCTGCGACAACTGGGCGCCCGCGGTGCGGGCCAGAAAGTCGGTGCCGCCGCCGGCCGGATAGCCGACCACCCAGCGCACGGGCTTGGTCGGGAAGGACTGCGCCGGCGCATCGAAGGCCACCACCGATGCGGCCAGTGCGGCCATGGCGGACGCGATGATCATCTTCTTCATGTTGTCTCCGTTTGCTTGGCCGCTCAGACCGCGGCAATGGTGTTGATGAGCGCGCCGATCTGCGCGATCTCGGTCACGACGACGTCGCCGGGGCGGCAGTCGACCACGCCATCGGGCGTGCCCGTGAGGATCAGGTCGCCGGGCGACAAGGTCATGAAGCTGCTGAAGTACTCGATCAGGAAGGGCGCGTCGAAGATCATGTCCCTCGTGTTGCCCGACTGCGTGAGCTTGCCGTTGACCGTGGTCTGCAGCGCCAGCGCCATCGGATCGGAGACGTCCCTGGCGTCGACCAGCCAGGGGCCGATCGGCGTGCAGGTGTCGCGGTTCTTCACGCGCAGGTTGGGGCGGTACCAGTTCTCGAGGTAGTCGCGGATTGCGTAGTCGTTGGCCACCGTGTAGCCGCCGATGAAGTCGTAGGCATCGTCGCGCCTGACCTTCTTCGCGGTCTTGCCGACCACGATCGCGAGCTCGCATTCGTAGTGCATGAACTGCACGTCGGCCGGGCGATAGGTCAGGTGGCGATGGCCGGTGAGCGTGCTCTCGCCCTTGACGAACACCAGCGGCTCCTCGGGCGCCTTGAACTCCAGCTCCTTGGCATGGTCGGCGTAGTTGAGGCCCAGCGCGAGGATGGTGCGCGGGCGCGGCACCGGCGCCAGCGGCGGCAGCCACGACACGGCGTCGGCCTGCAGCAGGCGGCCGTCGGCCAGGCGCAGTTGGCCATCGGCCTCGACGGCTTCGTGCACCGCGCCTTCGAACAGGATGCGTGCGCGCTTCATGCTTGCTCCTTCGCGAGCGTGTTGACCAGGGACTCGAAGCCCGGCGCGCTGATCTCGATGCGGTCGCCGGGGCGCGCCAGCGGGCGGCCGGCGTCGCAGCCGAGCATCAGCACCTCGCCATGCGCGAGCGTCATGAAATCGCCGACCTCGGCCAGCAGCTGCGCGGCGCTGCGCACCGTCTGCGAGAAATCGACCGACTGGCGCAGCTCGCCGTTGATGCGCACTTCGAGCTTGAACTGCGCCGGGTCGGCCACCTCCTGCGCGTCGCGCATCGCCGGGCCGATGCCCAGGAAACCGTCGACGCACTTGAACTTGACCGGCGGGCGGAAGAAGCTCGCATGCGGGATCGAGAGGTCGTTCATCAGCACGAAGCCCTCGACGTCGTTGTCGACGCCGATCACCATCGCGATGGTCGCGCCGACCTCCACCTCGGCCACCTGCGCCGGCACGGTGATCGTGCTGCCGTGCGGGCTCCAGGTGTTGGCGGTCTTGACGTAGAGCACCGGCGCCTTGGGCGGTGCCTTGTACGGCGGCTGGTTCATCTGCGGCGCGAGTGCCTCGACTTCCGCGCGGAAGTTCAGCAGCACGCCGTAGACGGTGCCTGTGGGGAGGTAGCTCATGGTTGTTCCAGTGCGATCAGTTCGTCGAGCAAGGTGTAGATCTGGGCGAGCTTTTCCTTGCCCATGGCCTCTTCCATCCACGCGTAGTGCGCTTCGATGCTGGTCGAGAGCTTCTTCACCAGCCGGCGCCCGTGCGCCGTGGCCTCGACCACGGTGCGGCGCTGGTCCTCGGGGTCGCGGCTGCGCGTGATGAGTTCGTCGCGCTCCATGCGCGCGAGCACGCCGGTCAGGCTGGGCCCGAGGATGAAGGCCTCGCGCGCCACGCGACCGGTTTCGACCGCGCCGTGTTCGCCGAGCACGCGCAGCACGCGCCATTGCTGATCGGACAGCGAATGCTCGCGCAGGCTGGGCCGCGTGTGGCCCATGACGGCCTCGCGGGCCTGCAGCAGCAGGCGCGGCAAATTGCGGTGGGAGAAGGAGGTGCTCATGTCGGCCCGAATTATTTAATATATTAAATGATTGGGTCAAGTGGCCGGGGCTGCGGGTAAACCCTTGCGGAAAACCTGACGCGCGCCATCCGTCAGGGGCCGCAGCCAGATGCGGCAAAGACTGACACGGCAGCCCCCGCAGGCATGCCACCTTGAGCCCATTCAAACCCGGAGAAGTTGACGATGAAGAAGATCCTGTTTGCGCTCGCCGCATCCCTCACCGTTCTGACCGCTGGCGCCCAGGTGAGCAAGGCCGCTTCGGAGGCCACCGACGCGGCCAAGCACAAGATCGATGAGAAGCGTGCGGACAGCGAGGCCGAGAAGAGCGGCCCGGTCGGCAAGACCGTCAACAACGTGAAGTCGGGCTATCACAAGAACAGGTCGAAGGCCTCGGCCGACAAGGCCAAGCAATCGCTGAAGAACGCGGGCTGAGTCGCTGATTTGCCGGCTCGGCCCTACGCAGGCACCTTGCCCTTGACCGCCCAGGCCAGCGCCGCGTAGGAGCGCGGGCCGTCCGCTTCGCCGTCGAGATAGGCGGCCTCGACGGCGTCGCGCAGCCGTGCGTGCGCCTCCTGGCCCAGGGTGGCGACGTACTCCGCGCCAGGGCCGTCCTTGCCCTCGAAGGGCGCCCAATAGTCCGCGAACGAGGCGAACTCCATTCGGATGGCGAGCGATGTCTCGTCCACGCGTTGGAACCCGGCGTCACGCCACGCCTCGGCCAGTTCGCCGGGCCGCGTCATCGGCCGTGTGAAGTTGCGGGCGCGGCGCAGCCCCGCGTCGGGATCGAGTGCGGCGGCCGTGTCGAAGAACATGCGGTTGGAGACGAAGCCGCCGCGCACGTCCCAGACGGTCGCGCCGACCACGCTCCCGGGCTTGGCGACCCGCCGCATCTCGGCAATGGCCTTGCCCGTGTCCGGAACGAAGTGCAGAACCAGGAGCGAGAGCACGCGGTCGAAACTCCGGTTCGGGAAGGGCAGCGCACAGGCGTCGGCCACCTCGAACACGATGCGCGGGTCCTGGTTGTGGCGCCTGGCATGCGCGATGTAGGGCTCGGCGAGGTCCACGCCCCGCACTTCGCCGGCGCCGGTGCGGCGGGCCACGGCAAAGGCCAGATGGCCCGTGCCGCAGCCGACATCGAGCACCCGGTCGCCGTCCGCGGTGCCGACGAAGTCCAGGAAGGGCAGCGCGAGGAGGCGGCTCCAGCGGCCCATCAGTTTCTCGTAGCCGTCGCCGTCGGCGGCGACGAAGGTCGAAGACGTGGTGTTCATCGGCGGTCCCTTCGCGCGGCGGGGCGCAGCGCACGACGGTGCGCGGCGGATCCCGACTACAAGATGCCAGAAATCATCATCCCCAGCCCCACGATGCTGACCACCCAGATCGCCGTGCGCAGATAGGTGATGCCGGCGCAGTAGACCGGGACGTACAGCACGCGGGCCCAGAAGAAGATCTGCGCGCCCGTGGCGATCCTCGGGCTGGTCGCGCCCGCTGCATGCGCCACCAGCGCGATCGCGGCGAACAGCACGAAGTTCTCGAGCGTGTTGCGGGCGGCGCGCTCGGCGCGCCCTGCGAAGGGCGTGGCCTCGGGCAGCTTGTCGCGGTTGCCGAGCGCCATCATGGTGCCGGACGGCGTCCAGCCCTTGACCCGAATGAGGCTCGCGAGAAGCACGACGAGCCAGGTCAGGATGGCCATGTAGATCACGAGCGTGAGGGTGGTGGTCATGTCGAGGTCCTTGTGGCTCTGGGCGTATCGGCTCAGCGGTCGAGGAAGCAGAGCGGTCATCCTCTTGCCCTTGGCAGATTCGGCGTGGTCGAACGATAGGCGCCCTGGACGCCGGCGTCTTGCCTGGGTTTGTACCTAGCACCTGGCGACCCGGCTGCGGCGTGCGCGGCAGCATCGACCGTGCGGCGGGGGCACGTGCCCGCCGTCCTGCAGGCATCCCGCATCAGCGAGACAATGGCCGCGCCTTTGTCCGCCGGCCGGCCCGGGGCGATCCACCCGAATCCCTCCGCGCATGTCATCCCCGCCCGCCGTTCCGCCCCCGAACTCCGCGTCCTCTTCGTCTTCGTTTTCCCTTCGGCGCATCGCCGTGCCGGTCTTCGGCCCTTCGCTGCTGTTCGGGCTGGGCGAGGGCGCCATCCTGCCGATCGTGCCGCTCACGGCGCGCGACCTGGGGGCTTCGGTGCCGATCGCGGCGCTGATGGTGGCGCTGATCGGCATCGGCTCGCTGCTCAACAACATCCCGGCGTCGTTCATCACGATGCGCTGGGGCGAGCGCTGGGCCATCGTCGCGGCGGGCGTGTGGAGCGCGCTCGGCATGGCGCTGTGCGTGTGGACGTCGCACCTGGGCGTGTTCGCCGCGGGCTGCTTCATGGTCGGCATGTCGCAGGCCGTCTACAACCTGGCACGCCAGAGCTACATGACCGAGGCGGTGCCCATCGCCTACCGTGCGCGCGCGCTGTCGACGCTGGGTGGCGTGATGCGCATCGGCATGTTCTTGGGCCCCTTTCTCGCGGCCGCTGCGGTGCATGCCTTCGGCCTGTCCGCGGCCTACGTGGTCGGCTTCGTCGGTGCCATCGGGGCGGCGATCGTCGGCGCACGCATTCCCGACCTGGAGGCGCCGCCGCTGCCGCCCGGGCATGCCGCGCCCGCCGCGCCGACCATCGTCTCGACGCTGCGCGACCACCGGCATGTGTTCCTGACCCTGGGCATCGGCGTGGTGCTGATCAGCGCGGTGCGGGCCTCGCGCCAGGCCGTGATCCCGCTGTGGGCCGACCACCTTGCGCTCGCGCCCTCGGTGGCTTCCCTGATCTACGGCCTGGCCGGCGGCATCGACATGCTGGTCTTCTACCCGGCCGGCAAGGTGATGGACCTGAAGGGCCGGGTCTGGGTGGCGGTGCCGTCGATGCTGATCATGGGGCTGGCGATGCTGCTGATGCCCCTGACGACCGGGACCTTCACGCTGTTGGTCGCGGCACTGGCCATAGGCTTCGGCAACGGCATCGGCTCGGGGATCATCATGACCATCGGCGCCGACCATTCGCCGCGCCACGGGCGCGCGCACTTCCTTGGCGTCTGGCGCCTGATGTCCGACATCGGCTCCTCCTGCGGCCCGGCACTGCTTTCTTTCCTGGCGGCCAGCCTGTCGCTGGCCTCGGGCATCGCCGTGACCGGGCTGATCGCCCTGGCGGCGGCGGGAACGCTGGGGTACTGGATTCCGCGACATGGGGATCGGGGCGGGCGGCGCAAGGAGCGATGAGGCAGGGCGGGCGTCGTGTTGGCGTGCGGCTCGACCGCTTCAACCTTCAGATTCGGGCCCATGCCCTGGTCGAACTGGTCAACCCAGGGTCTCGTCTCCCCAGTTCGACGCGAGTAGGAGCACGATCGACAGCCCAGCTGCTGCCACGAATGGCCACGCCCGCGTCTGGGTCGTAATGAGCCAAGCGCCAAGGCTGGGACCGGTGACGACGGCCAGCATCTGAAGGCTGCGCGTGGAACTGCTGACTCGACCTAGAAGGTTCCTCGGGCAAAGGTTTTGCATGCTCACTCCCTGCCCGATGAGGAACAGCTCGTACCCCATGCCATTTACAGCCCAAAGGGCGACGTAGACCGAAACTCCCAGGCTCGTAGAAGAAATAGCGGCAACGGCAATTCCAGCGATCGACACGGAGAACACAACAATTCCGCTGCGGATGAGTTGCGCAGGCGTCCATCGAGCAAGGCCGAATCGGACCAGCAGGGCACCTGTCATCGCACCGCCAGCCGTACCCGCCACGACCAGCGAAAAAGCCCGACCGTCGAAGCCAGAATGCTTGAGGAAACTCGCCAAGTGAGGGTCATAGAGGGCAATGGTCAGCGACATTCCGACGGCCAAGGCAATGGTGGCGACCAAGCGTCGATCGAGTGTGGCCATGGCACGAAATCCGGAGAGCAACTCGTCCCCGAACTCACGCAGAGCCCGGTGCGGACGATGCTCGATCTCGAGTTTCGAGAAGAGGCCGGGAAGAAAGACGGAACCGAAGAGCGTCAACGCGGCCGACGCCAGGAATGCGAGCTGTGATCCGGCGAGGAGTGCCAGCGCCCCCGCCAAGAGCGGTGTTGCAATCTTCGAGACCTGATCGCAAGCGCTGAGGCTGCTGAAGTACCTCAACCTTTCGTGTTCGCTCACAAGCTGATTGGTCAGGATGAAACTCGAAGGCCAGTAGCACTGGTTTGCGAGCCCTTTCAAGAAGACCAAGGCGGCGAAGGCGCCATACCCTGGTGCAAACGCGATCAAGGCGGAAAGAACCGAGCGCGCATGGATGCCGAGCACCATGGTCCTTCGCGGATCGGCGCGGTCGAGGAGTGCGCCGATGAAAGGCCCAAGAACCAGGCCGGGGATCCCGAAGCACGCGGCCAGGATGGCGATCTCCGAAGGGCTCGCTTTCCACAGAAATGCGGGAACCGAAAAGATGAGGAAGACGTCGAGCCATTGCGCGAGCCCCGCCAGGGCCTGCACGCGCAGAAGCCTCGATGGCGCGCATCGCGGGGTTTCGCCACCCTCACCGAAAAGTACATCCGCCGCGGAACCCATCGTTCTACGCGCCAGCTTGAGCAGGCCATCAAGCAGTATCTGGACATCAACAACGCCAAGCCAAAGCCCTTCCAAAGGGTCAAGACCGCCGACGACATCCTTGCAGGTGTCGAGCGATTTTGTCTGCGAACTTCTAACTCAGGACACTAGCGCCGGAGCGCTCCATCGGCGCCGCCATTCGAGGTGGCGAACACAGTCTCGATCTCGATGTTCACATCCGGGGAGAAGAGTCCGGCAACCTGCACCAGCGAACTGGCTGGATAGGCGCCGTCGTAGTTTCTGGAAAGAACATCCCGCAACGAGGCAATTCCGTCCATCGAGGTCACGAAGACAGTCACTTTGATCAGGTTCGCCATGCCGGTGCCTTCAGCTTCCGCAATGCGCTTGACCTGCTCGAGGATGGCTTGGGCCTGCTCCGAAACACTCTTGCCCTGAGCGCCTGTGCCGAACGCCGTCATTCCAGACAGATAGAGCGTCTCGTTGTGGCGGACGGCCAGCGAGTACGGCCCGGCCGGCGTCGGCAGGCTCGCGTAGTTCTTTCTTGTCAGCATGCTTGCTGCTCCATGGGTACCTGCGGGATCCGCCGCGAGTGCGGGGGGTGACAACACCGTGCCGGCGAGAACGAATTCAAGAATCATGGGCCGCATCAAAAAACTCCTGTGGACCCGGGTGACGCATCCAGAGAACTCAAGTCCGATTCACTGGGTTGCCAACCGCCGCCAAGAGCGCGGTAGATGGCAACGATGCCTCGATAAAGCTCGACTTCCGCCTGTGCCTGAGCGTCCGCGGCCGCGAGCTGCTCACGCTCCGCGTCCAGCAAGACGAGAAAGTCGGACAAGCCTTCCCGGTAGTGGATCGCGGCTTTCTCTGCCGCCGCCTTGCTCGCCTCGGACTGCCGAGCCAGGAAGACAAGGCGCTCTTGCCTTCTGCCGTAGTCGCTGAAGGCATTCGCCGACTCCTCCAGGGCCAAGAGCACCTGTTGCTCGTACTCGGCCAATGCCGCATCGGCACCGGCCTCGGCACCGCGCAGGCGAGCCCGTACGCTGCCCAGGTCGAACGCCGCCCAGCTGATGCTCGGCCCGACGCTCCAGGACTGCGTTGCAGACGGCCCTAGCCGTGAACCTCGTCCGGCGACAAAGCCCAGGAAGCCGCTGAAACTGACACGAGGAAACAAATCGGCCGTGGCAACGCCGATTTCCGCCGTGCTGGCCGCCAATCGACGTTCAGCGGCTCGGATGTCCGGTCTGCGGCGCAGCAGTTCGGCGGGATCCCCGATGGGCAGCGGCTTGGATATCGCAGGCAGCGCCTGGGGGGACAGATCGACCATCGCCGCCTTGGGGCGCAGGCCCACCAACGTGGCGATGCGATGCTGCGAGCGCGCCGCCTCGGCTTGAAGTTGCGGAATACTGGCCTCCGTTGCAGCCAGCCGTGCGCTCGCGCGCAGAACATCCAGCTCGGAGCCGACCCCGACATCGTGCAGTTGCTGGGTGAGTTGATGCGACTTGCGCTGGTTCTCCAGATGGGCCAGCGCGATGCGCTCGCGCATCTGCGCACCACGCAACCGTCCGTAGGCATCAACCAACTCGGCAATCAAGCTGACCTGCAGGTTCTGCAGATCGGCCTCGGCAGCACCGGCAAGGGCAACGTCCGACTCGAGTTGCCTTTGGATCCGTCCGAAAAGATCCAGCTCCCAGAAGGCCGCCAGACCGACGTCATGGCGCTCGCTGCGCACTCGTTCATCGGTCACGCCGGGCAATGGCCCTTTGCCGATCTCGGTCGTGGCCAGGGCCGACACCGTCGGGTAGCGGTCATTGGCCGTATCGTCTCGCAACGCGCGAGCGACACGCAGGCGAGCGAAGGCCACACGCAGGTCACGGTTCCCGCCCACCACCTGCGTGACCAGTTGGTTCAAGGCGGGGTCATCCAACTGCCGCCACCATTGGACCTCGAAGTGGTTCTTGTCGAAGCGCAGGTCCGGCGTTGCGCCAACCTGCGATGGCCCGTTGTCCGGTGTCCTGTAGTCGGGCCCCACCGCGCAGGCGCCCAGCACGAGCACACCTAGAAGGCCGAGGGGGGCGATAGAGAGCCGCTTCATGCGTTCACCTCCCGTGTCTTGGAGGCATCGCCTGCAGCGCGCAGGCTTCTGCGGCGTTCCGCAAAGCGTCGCAGCGTGACGTAGAACAGGGGCGTCAACAGCAGGCCGAACAAAGTGACGCCGATCATCCCGGAGAACACGGCCACCCCCATGGCACGCCGCATCTCGGAACCGGCTCCGGAAGAAAGAAGCAGCGGAACGACGCCCATGATGAAGGCAATGGAGGTCATCAGAATGGGCCGCAGGCGCTGGCGGCAGGCCTCAAGCACCGCACTCGTCCGATCCATGCCTTCCTGTTGCCGATCCTTGGCAAACTCGACCAGGAGGATGGCGTTCTTGCACGCCAGTCCGACCAGTACGATCAGGCCGATCTGCGTGAAGATGTTGTTGTCCCCATCGGCGATGATCACTCCGGCGATGGCAGACAACAGCGTCATCGGAACGATCAGGATCACGGCCAGAGGCAGGCTCCAGCTTTCATACTGCGCGGCCAGGATCAGGAAGGCAAGGAACACGCAGAAAGGGAAGACGAAAAGCGCGGTGTTGCCGGCGAGCATCTGCTGGTATGTCAACTCGGTCCACTCGAAGGCGAAACCGTTTGGCAGCTCCTCCTTGAGCAACTTTTCGAGCGCAGCCTGCGCCTGCCCGGAGCTGTAGCCCGGCGCCGGACCGCCGTTGAGTTCAGCCGAGATGAAGCCGTTGTAGTGGGTCACTCGATCGGGGCCGGATGTGTTGCCGACCCTCACGAACGAGGCCAGCGGGATCATCTCGCCCAGGTTGTTGCGAACTTTCAATTGGCCAATCTGCTCGGGTTCGAGGCGGAACTTCTGATCGGCCTGGACGTTGACCTGGTAGGTCCGACCGAAGCGATTGAAGTCATTGGCGTACACCGATCCCAGGTAGACCTGCAAGGTTTCGAAGATGTCCGTGATCGCCACGCCGTGCGTCTTCGCCTTCTCGCGATCGATGTCGGCGTCGAGCTGAGGGACGTTTATCTGGTAGCTCGAGAAGACACCCGCGAGCTCGGGGACTTGCCGCGCCTTCGCGATGATGTTCTGCGTCTGTTTGTAGAGCGCCTCGTGGCCGCGGTTGCCACGGTCCTCGATCTGCACGCGGAACCCACCGATGGTACCCAGGCTCTCGACCGGTGGCGGAGGAACCACCATCACGAACGCTTCCTGGATGTCACCGTACTTGGCGGCCAACGCCTGCACGATGGAGATGTCGGACAGGGAGGCGTCCTTTCGTTCCTCAAACGACTTGAGCGGAATGAACATCAGGCCCGCGCTGGAACTGTTGACGAAGCCATTGATCGACAAGCCGGTGAAGCTGACCGTGTTGGCGACGCCGGGTTGCTGCAGCGCGATCTGGGACATTCTCTGAATGACGGATTCGGTACGATCCAGGCTGGCACCCTCGGGCAGCTGGGCAAAAGCCACCAAATACTGCTTGTCCTGCTGCGGAATGAAGCCGGTGGGTGTCTGTGTGAAGCCCAGGTAGGTCAGTCCGATCAACCCGGCATAGAGCAGAAATGCGATGGAACTGCTGCGCAGAATGCGGGCGACGGCGCCGACATAGCCCTCGCTCGTCCGTTGAAAGAAGCGATTGAACGGACGAAACGCCCAGCCACCAAACAACTTGTCAAGGAAGATGGAGAAGCGGTCCTTGGGCTCGTGGTGGCCCCTGAGCAGCATCGCCGCCAGGGCTGGAGACAAGGTCAGCGAGTTCAGTGCGGAGATTGCCGTCGAGATGGCGATGGTCAGCGCGAACTGCTGGTAGAACTGGCCGGTCAACCCGGAGATGAATGCGGTGGGGACGAAAACCGAGCACAGCACCAACGCCGTGGCGATGATCGGTCCGGTGACCTGCTGCATGGCGCGTTGGGTCGCCTCGATGGGTGACAGGCCGAGTCCGATGTTGCGCTCCACGTTCTCCACGACCACGATGGCATCGTCCACCACGATGCCGATGGCCAGGACGAGTCCGAACAGCGACAGCGTATTCACCGAGAAGCCAAACAAGTGCATGACGGCGAACGTGCCGATCAGGGACACCGGCACGGCGATCAGAGGAATGATCGACGCACGCCAGGTTTGCAGGAACACGACAACGACCAGAACGACGAGAGCGACCGCTTCAAAGAGCGTGTACACGACGGCCGTGATCGAGCTGCGCACGAAAACGGTGGGGTCGTACCCGATGGAATGCTCGATGCCCGGCGGGAAGCCCTCGGCGAGTTCCGCCATGCGCTTGCGGATCCTGTTGGACAGTTCGATGGAATTGGCGCCAGCCGTCTGGAAGATCTGCAAGGCTGCCGAAGGCTGTCCATCGAGATGGGCGCGCAGCGCATACTGACTGGATCCGAGCTCCACGCGTCCCAGATCCCGAAGGCGTGTGATCTCGCCATGACTTCCCGCGCGGATGACGATGCTCTCGAACTCGTCTTCGGTGACAAGACGTCCTTGTGCATTGATCAACAACTGGAAGGCATTGCCGTCCGCGACAGGCGGATTGCCCAGCGAGCCTGCGGCGACTTGCCGGTTCTGCTCACGGATGGCTTGAATGACATCCGTTGCCGTGAGATTGCGCGCCGCGACCTTGTGGGGGTCAAGCCAGACCCGCAGGGAATAGTCGCCCATGCCGAGCAACCGGATATCGCTGACCCCATCGATCTTGTAGAGCTCGTCGATGACATTGATCACCATGTAGTTGGACAGGTAGACCTGGTCGTACTCGCGCTTCGGTGATATCAGATGCACCACCTGGGCCAGCGCGGGAGAGATCTTGTCCACGGTCACGCCGAGCCTCTGCACCTCGGTGGGCAAAAGTGACAGGGCTCGGTTGACGCGGCTCTGCACCTGAATCAGCGCACCGTCGAGTTCCGTTCCGAGCGCGAACGTGAGCGTCAATGTCATGACGCCGTCCGAGGTGGACTGAGACGACATGTAGAGCATGTTCGCCACCCCGGTGATGGCTTGCTCCAGGGGCGAAGCCACGGTTTCGCCGATGGTGCCGGGATTCGCCCCTGGAAACTTCGCTCGCACCACGATGGTGGGAGGCACGACTTCAGGGTACTCGCTCACCGGCAGCTGACGCAGTGAGATGCCGCCGGCGATGAGCACCAGCAGGGACAGCACCATTGCAAAGATGGGCCGCTGTATGAAGAATTGAGAGAACTTCAAGCCTGGTTTCCTTTCTCTGCCTAGCCCCGAGGGGCGCTGTTGGCAGGCTGCGCTTGACTTGCCCTCTGTGCCTCTTGCAGGCGTGTCAGGCTGGCCAGGGAGGCTTCGCCGGCCATGGCTGTGTCCTGAGGGTTCACCTGCATGCCGGGCCGAACACGCTGGAGACCGTTGACCACGATTCGGTCACCCTGCCGGAGGCCGCTGCGAACAATGCGCAGGCCTTCGACCTTGGGTCCCAGTTGCACCGTGCGGTAGCTGACCTTGTTGTCATGGTCGAGCACCAGTACGAACTTCTTGCCAAGGTCGGTGCCCACGGCTTCGTCCCTCACCAGCGTCGCGACGTAGGGCTCGGCCCTCATGACCCTCACACGGGCAAAGAGGCCAGGCGTGAATTCCCCTTTGCTGTTGTCGATCTCGGCTCGGCTGCGCAGGGTGCCGGTGCGTGGATTGACCTGGTTGTCGAGAAAATCGAGATGCCCGATGTGCGGCGTTCCGTCGTCGTCGCCCAACCCGAGATGGACCGGGCGATGCGCGCTCGGGGTTCTGCCGTGCTGTCGCGCGTGCTGCGTGTGCCTCAAATACGTCTGTTCGTCGACATCGAAGTAGGCGTGGATCCTTGTCGTGCCGACCAAGGTCGTCAGCACGGTCTCGCCGGCATTGACCAGGTTGCCGGCCGTGATCTCTGCACGGCTGACACGGCCATCGATGGGCGCCGTGACCCGGGTGAAACCGAGATTCAGTCGGGCCGCGTCAAGTTGAGCCTCGACGGCAAGCGCCACCGCCGTTGCTTCCTCGGCGGCAGATTTGCGAGCGTCTGCCAGTTCGGAGGAGATGGCATTGCTGAGCCGCAGCCGCTCGCCACGCTCGGCCTCATTGGCGGTACGCGTGGCGGTGGCGCGAGCCTGCCTCAACTTCGCCTCCAACTGCCTGACCTCCAGCTGAAAGGGGCGCGGATCGATCTGGAACAAGAGCGCGCCCTTTTTCAGGAGAGCCCCGTCCTGGAAAGCGACCCGGTCGATGTACCCCGAAACGCGGGGTTTCAGTTGTACCGACTCGGCAGCCTCCAGCCGCCCGGTGAACTCATCCCAGTCGATGATCGACTGCTCGATGACCTCCGCGACTTCAACCGTCGGAGCCTCCTGCGCGGCTCGCGCGCCTTCCTTCTGACTGCCGCAGCCGGTCAGCATGGCGATGGCGAGAACGACTGAAGCCTGTCTGATACTGATGCGAAAGATATCCATGAATCACTCCCAGCTTTTCCCGTATGGACTAAGACCTGTACGGATCGAATCGGCCTCAAAGCAGCCCTGAGTGGGGGGGCATCCGGTGTTCCGCCAGCCAGCTGTCGTGCAGCCACTTCTCTGTCTGACGCTGACCGGGAAACGTGACCCACACGATGTCGCGCTCGAAAACCATGGGTTTCTCGTCGCTGCCGACGATCACCCAGAACCATCGGCCATCGGTCAGGTTGCGCGCTTTCACCTTCATGCCAGTGAGCGTCACGGTCTCCTCTCGTCCACGCCGGTTGACGCGGATGGACTCGTCGTGCGGCTCGATCCAACTGATCCTCATGCGAGGAAGAAGGTCCGGTGCGAACTCCTTCAGGAAGGCCCGTGCGATCTCTTCGGAACGAGCTCGCGAAGGCAGTGGCTTCGCGGACAAGTCCAGAGACATATGGGCGAATCCTTTCAGCCGCCCGTTGGCGGCCAGGATGCTGCTGAAGTGCTCGCCGCCGAGGCCGCTGTTGCGCTTGTCGCTGCGTTCGTAGCGCGTCAGGACTGCGTTCTCCCCGTCCACACTCACGTCGCGTCGGTCGACCTGGAAGTGCGTGTCGGGAACTCGAATCTGTGCAGCAATGGCGGTCATCTCGGGTCTTTCCTGGGGTGGCGGGGTGGTTGCGAGGGATGGAGCGGCCAGCAAGCCGACGGTCGAAAGAACAATGAAATACCTTCTGAAGTCATTCACGACTTTGTCCTCCAAGAGATTGCAGTCAGTTGTGGGTGGCTTGAGCAGGGCGCTCTGCCGCTGTCGATGGCTCGGGTTCCATGTGCACCAAAATCAGTGATGCAAGTCCGATCAGGATGAGCGTCATGTGAACGGACTGAATCGCCCCTTGCTTCATCCAGTAGCCGAACCACAGACCACCGCACGTGAAGCCGAACCAGAGCAGAAGAAAGAACACCAGTGCCGCGACGGCCCTGTTCCGCGCGGCATCGAGGAGGGTGCGATCGTCCCGTTGCCAGGCCCGCGCGTAGGCAAATGCAGCGCGCCACAACAGAAGCGAGATCACGATCTGGAAGATCGCCACCGCATAGAGCACGGTGGTACTCCAATCGACGGACCATGCGCGCCATCGCAGGCCGAGTCCCAGAACAGGGTCGTCCCGGAGCAGGTGCATGGACAGGGTGTTGCCCACGTGAAACCGGTTGGTGCCCGGATCGAGCAGGTTGTTGAGCACCGCGATGCTCATCCACAACGCGAGCCCGCCGAGGATGGCGAGGCGACTGAAGGCGATTGTTCGGATGGACATTCGACTTCCTCAGGCCGCGTGCGCCATGGGGTTCAGGACGCACCAGCCGAGGAGGCGCGCAACTTCGACCAGCGCGGGATCTCGCGCGACGACATGCGGATGCCCGATGCATTTCAGCAAAGGCAAGTCCGACAGATGATCGCCATAGCCGTAGCAACCAGAGGGGTCGATGCCCAACTCGGAAAGCAGCGAAGAGACGGCGATCTGCTTTCCATCGCCGATGGTCTGCGGCGGAATCAGTGCCCCGGTGAACTGTCCGTCCTCGACTTCCATCCGATTCGCCAGCAGGTACCGAACATCCAGCTCCTTTGCCAGGGGCGTGAGGAAGTCGACGGCGGAGCCGGACACGAAGGCCACACCGACCCCGTCTCGCTGGTGCTTTCTCAATGCCGCCAGGGCTGACGCGATGAAGAAGTCAGGTCGGGACCGTTCGCTGAGATACCACTCATGCGCGGCTTCGCGAACCAACTGCGGCCAGTGGCCCCGAAAGGCCTCGTAGAAGAGGGTGTTGATGACGGAGCGATCCATCCCTTCTCTCACTTGCAGCTGGAGGCGGCGGGCAGCCTCCTGGTCTGCGAACGTGCCTCTCTTTTCGCCCCACAGCCAGCGAAAGTAGAAAGCTCGAAAGCTGAACATGCTCTTCACGTTGATGAGCGTCTCGTCCACATCGAAAAACGCCATGCGCTTCTGTTGCATTCTGGTTTCCTCCTCCTGGCGGCCTCTCTGGGAGAGGCCGCCTTGGTTTCATTACGCTGCTTTCCGGATTGGCTCGGTCATGACCATGGTTGCGTCCTCGTTGGGTGCAATGCCAAAGCGCCGGTGCAATCCAGTCACCTGCGCGGCGATGGCCTTGCTCGCCAGCGAGGCTTCGCGTTCACCGAGAACCGTGGCGTCCATCACGGAGAACTTGACGTTCATTCCGGACACCGGCTGGTCTCCCTGCCAGACCTCCATGTCCGCATGGACAAGCACGCGGTCCGGCTTGGGCTGCTTCTGCTCCAGAACCCGGTAGCGGACCTGCGCTGGCAGAGGAAATGCGAAGGCCATGTAGCGCACCGCCATTTCGTTCAGCACGAAGTAGCGCTTCGCCGGCTTGTAGTCGTCCAGACAAAACCGCTCGGTGACAGCAAGGAGCATCTGGCGGCACGCTTCGGTCAACACCATGCCTTGCACATGCTGGCCTGTGAGGTGGTCTTGCATGAGTTCGTTATCCGCATGCAGAAGGAGGTCGGCGGCGTAAGTGCCGTCTTCCAGTTTCTCGGGAGCGGAGATCAACACGTTCTCGGCCTTCTTCTTGTGAGACAGGGCGCGTCCGGCGGGCATCGTGTTCATCCAGATGCGCCAGAGCGCGAACTCGGCCGCAAGCCCCTGGGTGACACCCAGCCGGAATGCGTGATCGACTTCCGCGACACCGAGCCCCTGGCCCGCGATCAATGTCTTGCCCCGAAGTGCGGGATCCTTGTTGGCCAGCCACTTCAGCAACGCCCCGTACGGCAGCATGTTGGGCTGCCTGGAGAACTGCTCGAACTGGTCTGCAACGACCACATAAACACCCATATCTGACCTCCTTTTTGAAAGCGAGAGCTCCGGTGGGTATCCCGAACCTCTCCACACACACCCTTGCGCAAGTTCCTCGCTGGCTACGCGGTGCGCGCAGCCGTGGGTCTTGCCTCCACTGCGCTGTACAGCGCCGCGACTCCGATGCAGCCTGCGAGCATCAGGAAGAACGCTTGTTCGGACCACCCGGCGCCGAGCCTCGCAAGCGACGGCCCCAGGCTCGCTCCCATGAAGAGAACGAAGGTGTAGAAGGACACTGCGAGTCCTCGCGCGGATGGCGGCGCGACGCTTGCCACCCTCGCAATGAGGCCCGGCACGCTGATGCCGACGCCGGCCACGAAGATCGCGCTGGCAGCAAGGAGCAGGCGAACATGGTCGCCGCCAGCCATGGCGCTCATAGCCAATCCCAGCGTGGTCACGGCGAGGCCGAAGCTCGCGACCCGGTGCGCTCCCCAGCGCGGGATGGAGGTCGCGACAAGCAAGGGGGCAAGGAAGGCCGGCAGCGCGATCTCTCGACTCAGCAGGCGACTGATTCCTTGCTCTTCCATGACGGATCCCAGATGCGTGTCTAGGCCGATGTAGAAGGCCACGAACGACATCAGCAGCAGAAAGGCGGGTGCGTAGACACGGCGCAGCTTGGGGTCGCGGACCAGGCCGGCGAGAGGCCGGTAGCCATCCCACAGCGAGGCCGGTGCCCGCAGCGCAGTCTCGGGTGCCACGCTGATGCGCAACGCTGTCGCTACGTAGATCGCGACCAAGGGCATCAACGCCCAGCCGAATCCCCAGCGTGCCGCCGCCGTGGCGCCATAGATCTGCCCCAGCAGCCCGGCCGAGAGGAACGCGGTGCTCATCCAGGCCATCCCCCACATGCGTTGGCGAGGTGTGCCGCCTTCCGCGAGATACGCGAGCGCCACCGGGGGGAACGAGGCCGCGGCGAAGCCTTGCAGCGCCCGTCCCACCAGAAACAAGGCGGGCGTCGACACCAGCGCCAAACCGATCGAAACAGCTGCCAGCGCAAGCAGTCCGCCCGCCATCACCTTCTTGCGTCCGATCCGATCGGATAGCGGGCCGAAAACGAGGAAGCCCAAGGCATAGGCAACGCCGAAGGCACCCAAGGCGTACCCGGCGATCTCGGGGGCCAGCCCGTAGTTCCGAGCGAGCTGGGACATGATCGGCACGGGCACATAGAGCAGAGAGACGACCGCGAGGGCGCACAGCACCATCTGCACCATCAGCGATGGCGCGTGTGCGAGAGAAGCTTCAGATGTCAACTTGTGCATTGCTCGTTTCCTCGGGAAAAAGGTCATCCCTCGCAAGGGAGATCGCGCGGCCACCAGGCGGCAGTACCGGCGTATTTATGTGGCGTGCTACATATCTGGGTAAAAAAACCCCCTTGCTGCTCATTCGACGGTTGAAAGCAGGGGGGAGACGCCGAGTGCAGGCCCGACCTTGCGCATCAACTTCACGAGGGCCTCCCTTTCTTTCTCGTCGTAGTGGCTCATGAAGCTGGCAACCCACGCGTAGTGCCGCGGAAGTACCTTGCGCAGGATGGCCTCCCCCGTGGAGGTCATCCGGACAATCCAGAGGCGTCCGTCTTCGGGGTCGGCATGCTTGCTGCAGATTCCGGCCGCCTCCATCTTGGCAACCGCGCGCGTCATCGATTGCGAGGTGATGGCCACGCCATCCGCGAGCGCTCCCACGCTCAGCCCCTCGGGGTTGCGCTTGAGCAGCAGCAACACGAAGAACTGCGTCTGGGAAAGCCCATTGCGCGCAAGGTTGTCCTCGAAGGCGGTGAGCATTTCATTCGTGGCAGCCGCCCAGAGCAGCCAGGTGTGCAGCCCGGACACGTCCGGGTTGTCGTAGAGCTTCGCAAACTGGGCAAGCGTCTCTCGGTTCGGTAGATCTTTGAGTTCGAACATGATTTATGTAGCCATCTTTGTAGCGTGCTACATATTCTGCACTTGCATCCTTGAGGGGTCAAGTCCTTCCTGCCTTTCGCTGGCGCTGGGCATTGCGCGCCCCTCCTACACTCGACGCCATGGCCAAAGAAAAAACGATTTACGTCTGCAGCGAATGCGGCGGCACCAGCCCCAAGTGGCTCGGCAAATGTCCGAGCTGCGACGCCTGGAACACCTTGATCGAACAGGTCGGCGCCCCCGCGGGCGGCGCCGCCAACAACCGCTTCGGCACCCAGTTCTCGTCGCTGGCCGGCTCGGACGAGCTCGCGACGCTGTCTGAAATCGAAGCCACCGACATCGCGCGCACGCCCACCGGGCTCGACGAGCTCGACCGCGTGCTGGGCGGCGGCATCGTCGACGGCGGCGTGACGCTGATCGGCGGCGACCCCGGCATCGGCAAGTCGACCCTGCTGCTGCAGGCGGTCGATGCCCTGCAACGCGTCGGCCGCAATGCGCTCTACGTCACGGGCGAGGAGAGCGGCGCCCAGGTGGCATTGCGCTCGCGCCGGCTCGGCCTCGACCATTCGCAGGTCCAGGTGCTGCCCGAGATCCAGCTGGAGAAGATCATCGCCACGCTGGACGCGCACCGCCCCGCGATCGCGGTGATCGACTCGATCCAGACCGTCTACTCCGACCAGCTCACCTCGGCCCCGGGCTCGGTGGCCCAGGTGCGCGAGTGCGCCGCGCACCTCACGCGCTTCGCCAAGGCCAGCGGCACCGCCATCGTGCTGGTCGGCCACGTCACCAAGGAAGGCGCGCTGGCCGGCCCGCGCGTGCTGGAGCACATGGTCGACACGGTGCTGTACTTCGAAGGCGACACGCATTCGAGCTTCCGCCTGGTGAGGGCCATCAAGAACCGCTTCGGCGCGGTCAACGAGATCGGCGTCTTCGCGATGACCGAGCGCGGCCTCAAGGGCGTGGCGAACCCGAGCGCCATCTTCCTGAGCCAGCATGCCGAGCCGGTGCCCGGCAGCGTGGTGCTGGTCACGCTCGAAGGTACGCGGCCGATGCTGGTCGAGATCCAGGCGCTGGTCGACAACGGCGGGCCCAGCCCGCGCCGGCTGTCGGTGGGCCTGGACCGCGACCGCCTGGCGATGATGCTGGCGGTGCTGCACCGGCATGCGGGCGTGGCCTGCATGGACCAGGACGTGTTCGTCAACGCGGTGGGCGGGGTGCGCATCAGCGAGCCCGCGGCCGACCTGGCGGTGATGCTCGCGATCACCTCGAGCCTGCGCGGCAAGCCGCTGCCCAAGGGCTTCATCGCCTTCGGCGAGGTGGGGCTGGCCGGCGAGGTGCGGCCGGCGCCGCGCGGGCAGGAGCGGCTGCGCGAGGCGGCCAAGCTGGGCTTCAGCGTGGCGGTGGTGCCCAAGGCCAATGCGCCGCGCAAGGGAACGAAGGAGATCGAGGGGCTGACGATCCATGCGGTGGAGCGGATCGAGGAGGCGCTGGATATCGTGCGGCAGATGCAGTAGCGCGTTCTCCTTGTCGCAATCGCACAACGGCGCATGGAACTCCTGCGTCGGCATTGCATAGTTTTGGATCGACTTTGCATACATCCGACCGTCGCGTTGAACCGGCTCGGATGCAATAGCGGCAACTTCCCAAAAGGAGGTTGGCCCGGGGTCTGGTGGGCACACCCAGTGCCCGTCACGGTGAGCCATTCGCACCGGATCCCCTTGTTTATCCTTGGAAAACTTGCAATGAAAAAATCTCTAGTTGCCCTGGCTGCTCTGGCTGTTGCCGGTGTTGCTTCGGCTCAGTCGTCCGTCACCCTGTTCGGCGTGGTCGACGCGACCATCAGCAGCTTCTCGAACAAGTCCGAAGGCGCTCTGGGCCGGGACGTCACGAAGAGCCAAACGGTTCTGCGCAACTCCGGCTACAACTCCAGCCGTCTGGGCTTCCGCGGCACGGAAGACCTCGGCGGTGGCTTGTCGGCCGGCTTCTGGCTCGAAGGCGCGATCAACAACGACGACGGCACCGGTGCTGCGGGCGGCGGCGGCCTGAACTTCCAGCGTCGTTCGACCGTGAGCCTCTCGGGTGCTTTCGGTGAAGTGCGCCTCGGTCGCGACTACACACCGACGTACTGGAACGACACCGTGTTCGATCCGTTCGGCGCCAACGGCGTGGGTACCAACCTGATCGTGACCGCCAACGGCTACAACAATCCGGGCAGCGTGATCTCGCAAGGCGGCTTCATCCAGAACACGACCTACAGCCGTGCCAGCAACTCGATCGGCTACTTCCTGCCGCCGAACCTGGGTGGTTTCTACGGCCAGGTGATGTACGCCTTCAACGAGAAGACGAGCTACGACCCGGGCGCGCTGACCCCTCCGACCGCCGCGGCCATCGTGAACAACCCGGCATTGCTGAACACGGCCGGCAACGAACGCGCCGGTCGCTATGTCGGTGGCCGCATCGGCTACGCCAACGGTCCTCTGGACGTCGCTCTCGCCTACGCACAGAGCACCATCGCGTCGAACTACTACGCTGGCACCACGAACAACCTCGACACCTGGAACCTCGGCGCTTCGTACGACTTCGGCGTGGTCAAGCTGTTCGGCGAGTACTCGAACGCCAAGCAGAAGCAAGACACGTCGAGCGGCATCGTTGCCGGTGCGACCAACCCCTTCGGCTTCCGTGAACCCGGCGCTGACGGCTGGCTGATCGGTGCAACCGTTCCGGTCGGTCCCGGCGTGATCCGTGTTTCGTACTCGGCAGTGGAGTACAAGAACACCGGCACGTACATCAACCAGCTGTTCGGCTTCCGTCCGGACCCGAAGGCCGACAAGTTCGCCCTGGGCTATGTGCACAACCTCTCGAAGCGTACGGCCCTGTACGCCACGGTGGCGCGCATCAGCAACAAGAACGGCGCCGACCTGACCGTGGGCGGCCCGAGCTTCTACACGACGACCAACGCCCTGACCGGCACGCTGACCCCGAAGAGCTCGACGGGCTACGACCTCGGCATCCGTCACTCTTTCTGATCTGACAAGCGCACAAGTCAGAATCACCAGGTGATCCCTGAAGGCTGCCCGACCGATGTCGGGCAGCCTGCTTTCATTCATCGGCTCGCTGCGGCGAGTTCAGGAATCGGCAAGGGAGAGTACCAAGTGCAAAACAGTACCCCATTCAGGCATATGCCAGACAAGATGATCGACCTCAACGATCTCCGGATCTTTGCGTATGTCGCCTCGCTCGGCAGCTTCTCCTCGGCTGCCGACGCATTGCAGATCCACAAGTCGAGCGTGAGCAGGAGCATTGCGCGGCTCGAAGCCATGCTGGAAGAGCCATTGCTTCAGCGCACGACCCGCAAGGTCCTGCTGACCCAGCGTGGCATTGATCTGAAAGAACGTTGCGTCGAGATGCTCGCGCGCGTCAACGAAACGATCGGGTACGTGGGCGGCATCGACGGCACCGCGCCCCAGAGCCTTTCAGTCAGGTCCGGGGCTGGTGCGCTGGCCGGTCCGAAGGGCATGGGCGCCGCGGAGCGCAAGCCGCTGCTCTCGATGGGCCGCCTCCAGGTCCGGCTGGGTGCCGGCCACGGCAGCCGGCAACAGGTCGTCGGCCGGTTCGGCGCGACGACATAGGCCGCACTTCAAGGAAACCGGCGACTGGTCAAGCCAGTTGCCGCTCTCCGCATCCTCAGTGCCGGCTGCTTCGGAGGGCCTGCCGCATCTTGCTGGGAGGGACGCGATACCAGTCCTTGAACTTGCGACTGAAATTGGTGTGGTCGTTGTATCCCAGCTGTGAAGCAATGGCTTCGATCGACAGCTCGGTGTGTTCCAGGTACCAGGCGGCGTGCGTCTTGCGCAAGCCATCCTTCATGTCGGAGTAGGTGAGGTCCGCATCGGCGAGCCTGCGCACCAGCGTCCGCGAGGACACTCCCAGGTCCGGCGCCAGATCGCTCAGCTCGGGGTTGGTCGTGAGGCGTTCGAGAAGCGCCTGCTTGACGCGCTGGATGAACTCGACGTGCCCGAGCTCGGCTTCCATGGTTCGGCAATCCTGCGCCGCGGCCTCGAATGCCTTTGCATCGGCGGAGGGCGCACGCTCGGAAAGCAGCTGGGTCGGCAACTGGAGCGTCAGGTACTTCTGATCGAACTCCACCTTTCGGACGTAGCGCAGGCAGGGCACATCGGTTCCGGCCGGGCGGGCGTATGGCAACCCCACCGTGAGCTCGTCGGTCGGCCGCCCCAGGATCGCCTCGACCAGCTGGCAGTGCGCCCCGACGATGGACTGCATCACGAACACATGCGTCTCGCACAAGGGGCGCAACGGCCTGACCCGGATGGTGCTCCATCGCGGTCCGTTCTCCATGTGGAAGTCCATGCTCCGGAAGATCAGATTGGCGTGCTTGTTCACGAACTGAAGGCCTTGCCCCAGCGTTTCGCTGGTCACGGCCGCGATGCCGACCGGGCTGTGATACGGCAGGATCATCGAGCCTGCGATGAGACCCAGCGCGGGCTCGCCGCTGCACTTGATGGCGTGGGCGACAAAGCGCCGGAACACGGAAAAATCCAACAACGGCTTGCCGTCGCAGAGGTCCTGCCAGGCCAGGCCCGCACTCGCGAGAACCTCGGAGGGCCGCACGCCGCGGTTGTTCAGGCAGTCCAGGACGCATCGGACGTAGATCGGATGCACGAACGGAATGGTGACTTCGCCCTTGATACTCTTCACTCGGTAGCAGTTCTAACTTCGATTCAATCTTCTCGACCCTTGTCGAGCGTGTTCGAGTTTAGATGCCGTGCATGACGTGCCTATGTCGGTTCCGTGATGCTGGGGTCCGAATCCCAATAGGGCGGGTCGCCGAACGCGGTCCTGAGCGCATCCGTCATCGCCCGCAGCTTCGCCGAGGGCGACCGGCCTTCCGGATGCGCCACGTACAGGAACTCTTCCTCCGAGGGAAGGCCGATGTCGACGGCGAGCAGCCTGCCGGCGCGCAGGGACTCTCCGACAATGAACGTGGGCAGCAGCGCGATGCCCAGGCCCGCCTCGCAGGCGTCCCGCATCATGTCGCCGTTGTTCACGCGCAGGGCGCGCGACGCGCGCACCGACACGAGCTCGCCATCGCGGCGAAACTGCCAGTCGGCCACGCCGCGGTTCGTATAGAAGACGCCACGGTGGCGCTGCAGGTCCTCGGCGCTGGCGGGCCGGCCTTGCCGCTCGATGTAGTCCGGCGAGGCGACCAGCGCCCGGCGGCTGCGGGCCAGCGTCCACGCGACCAGGCGCGAATCGACGAGGGGTCCGTGCCGAACCACGCCGTCGTAGCCGTCCGATGCGGCATCGACGCGTCGATCGTCGAGCTCCAGCGTCAGCTCGACGCCGGGATGGGCCGCGATGAACGGATACAGCGCCGGACCCAGGTGCATGCGGCCGAAGGTGACCGGCGCGGAAATCCGCAGCGGCCCGACCAGCGCGCCGCGCCGCTGCGCCAGTTCGGCCGCGGCCTCCTCGACATCCCGCATGATGGCCGAGGCGCGCGCCAGGAAGGTGGTGCCGTCCTCGGTGAGCGTGAGCTTACGCGTCGAGCGGTGCAGAAGACGAACGCCAAGCTCCTTTTCAAGGTCGGCGAGGCGCTCGCTCACGACCGACTTGGAGAGGTTCAGTCGCCGCGATGCTTCGCTGAGGGAGCCCGACTCCGCGACCGCCACGAAGGTGGCCAAGCCATCCAGCTTCAACATGCGCAAAGTCCTTGTTGCTACGTCCGGCAAGCACTGTAGTCGTGTTTGCCGGGCGCCAAGGGCCCGCATGCGCGATCACTGGGCGAAGAAGGCCTGCACGGCGCCGATGGTCTTGTCGGGCGCCTCTTCCATCAGCCAGTGGCCCGAGCCCGGGACGACCAGCTCGGTCACGTGGCTGGCGGCGTTGCGCATCACCACCGCCTCCATGGCGCCGAATGATTTCTCTCCGCCGATGGCCAGCACCGGCATCGCCAGCTTGGTTTTTCCGGACTCGGCGTTGTCCTTCGCGTCCTGCCGGAACGCAAGGAACTGCGCAAAAGCCGCCTGCATCGCCCCGGGGCGCGCATAGAGCTTGGCGTAGTGCGCGCGCGTGGCCTCGTCGACCTTGCGCGGGTCGCCGGCGAACTCGTTCCAGAACCGGTCGAGGTAGATGCGCTCGCGCCCCTTCACCAGTCGCAGCATGTCCGCGCCGCCGAAGTCGAAATGCCACAGCTGGGGCGAGCGGACGATCTCGTCCCACGGTGCGATGCCGGGCACGGGCGCATCCATCACGACCAGGCGCGTGGTCTTGTCGGGATAGCGCGCGGCGTAGGCGTAGGCCACCATCGTGCCGATGTCGTGGCCCACCACATCCGCCTTGTCGATGCCCAGCTTGTCGAGCACCGCCCGCATGTCGGCCGCCTGCGTGCGTTTGTCGTAGCCGCCTTGCGGCCTGGACGACAGGCCCATGCCGCGCAGGTCGGGCACCACCACCGTGTGGTCGCGCGCCAGGGCGGCGGCCATCGGGGACCACATGTCGCCGGTGTCTCCGAAGCCGTGCAGCAGCAGGACGGCAGGCCCGGTGCCGCCGATGCGCACGTGCAGCCTGGCGCCTTCCGCGGCGTCGATGGTCTCGGTGCGGAAGCCGGCCGGATAGGGCTTGACCTGCGCGTGCGCCGGCATCGAGAACGCGGCGACGGTGAGCGCGAGAGCGCCGAGGAGGCTGGACAGTTTCATGGCGGTTTTCCGATCAGGTGCGGGTGATGGATGCACCGCCATCGACCAGCGATGCGGTACCGGTGACGAAAGACGAATCGTCCGAAGCCAGGTAGAGCACGGAGCGAGCCAGCTCCTGCGGCTGCGCCACGCGCTTGAGCGCATGGAGATTCGTGACGAAGGCCTGCGACTCCTTGGTGTCGTTCATGCCGCGGTACATGTCGGTGTCGACGGCGCCCGGCAGGATCGCATTGACGCGCACACCTTGCGGGCCGTATTCGGCGGCCAGCGCCTGCGTGAGGCCGATGAGGCCGGACTTGCTCGCCGCATAGGCGGCGACGCCCGGAAACGCGAAGGTGTGGCCGACGAAGGTGGAGGTGAAGATGACCGAGCCGCCCCCGTTCTCGAGCATCTGCGCGATCTGGTGCTTGGCGCCGAGGAAGGCGCCGGTCAGGTTGATCGCCAGGGTGTCGGTCCAGCCGGCTTCGGTGACGCCCGTGCTGGGGCCGCCTTCGCCCAGGACGCCTGCGTTGTTGAAGGCGATGTCGAGGCGGCCGTAGGTCGAAACGGCCAATGCGACGAGGGCGCGCGCGTAGTCTTCCGAGCGCACGTCGCCGGCGAGCGCGACGGCCTCGCCGCCGGCGGCGCGGATCTCGGCGACGAGCTGGTCGAGTTCGGCCGCCCGCCGCGCGCCGACGACCAGCCTGGCGCCTTCGGCCGCGAAGAGCTTGGCGGTGGCATGGCCGATGCCGGCGCTGGCGCCGGTGATGAGAGCGACTTTTCCTTCGAGACGGTTCACGGTGGGATCCTTTGGGTAGACTGAGGGGCTGCAGTCAGTGTGCGGGCCGCGGACCGTTTGCACCAGACGTCGAATGCCGATGCTGGCTTTCGGCAAAACCGAACGATCGGCATGGGCTTGCGGCGTGCTGTCCCTCAGCGGACCCGCCGCAAGTGCGCTTGGGACCTATATTCAAAACCTGCCGCTTCTCACAGCATGTTGCGGCGAACTTTTGCCCCAATTGGAGAGCGCCATGGCTGCCAAGCCCCCCAGTGTCAAACCGCCCTTGCGACAGCGGGCCATCAACGAGCTCAAGGAAATCGGGGTCCTCACGGGCTACCTCTTCATCGTCTTCGGCGCGATCAACGTGATGAAGGCCGCCGTGCTGCACGCCGAGGGCATCGAGCTGGTCCACTGGGGCGCCGGTTTCGTCAAGGCGCTGCTGCTGGCCAAGTTCATCATGCTGGGCAAGACGCTCAAGATCGGCGAGCACAACCGTGCCAGGGCGCTGATCTGGCCGACGCTGCGCAAGGCCTTCGCCTTCCTGGTGTTCCTGGTCGTCCTGACGGTCGTCGAGGAGGCCGTCGTGGGCCTTGTCCATCACCGGTCGATCGGCGATTCCATGAACGATTTTCTCGGCCGCCGGCTCGCGGAGTCGCTGTCCGGCATGCTGATCCTGCTGCTGGTGCTGATTCCCTACTTCGCCTTCCAGGTCCTTGCCGAAGCACTCGGCGAAGGCCGGCTGGTCAGGATGTTCCTGGTGGACCGGAACGCGGCGGCGCCGCAGCCAGCGCGCCCCGCTGAGCGGTCGTAGCGGCTGTTGCTCTCACCAGCGCGACAGGCGCTCGAGGAGCTTCGCCTTGACGTCGGCGTTGGCAAAGCTGGCGTCGATCGAATGGCGCGCGAGGGTTCGAAGATCCTCGTCCGACCAGCCGAATGCGTCGCTGCACAGCGCGTATTCGCCCTCCAGGCTCGCGCCCAGCAAGACCGGGTCGTCGGTGTTGATCGAAACGACCACGCCGGCGCGGCGCAACCGGTCGATCGGATGGTCGTCGATCGACGCATAGACCCCCAGCTTCAGGTTGGAAGTCGGGCAGATGCCAAGGGGAATCCGCCGCTCGGCCAGCAGTGCCACGAGCGCTGGATCCTCGATCGCGCGCACGCCATGATCGATGCGATCCGCGCCCAGCAGTTCGATGGCGTCGCGCACGCCCTCCGGGCCGCTGGACTCGCCGGCGTGCACGGTGCGACGCAGGCCCGCGGCGCCGGCGCGGCGGAACGCCTCTGCGAACCGCGGACTGGTCCGGCCGGCCGCAGCCTCGTTACCGTCGATCGAAAGCGCCACCACGCGTGGATGCCCAAGGGCAATCAGCGCGTCGACCAGCTCCGCCGCCGCGTCCGACGATTGCGTGCGCAGCAGGCTGACGCACAAGCCGACGGGTGGCAGGCCGTCTTGCTCGGCGGACGCAAAGCCGGCATCGATGGCGTCGATCATCTCGGGCAGACGCCCGTGCCACGCCTTCCAGTGGGTCGGGTTGACGATCACGTCGGCGTAGCCCGCGCCGCTCTCGGCCAGCCGCTGGCTGAAGCCGTAGCTCAACTCGGCCAGGCGCTCCCGCGTCGAAGCCAGCCCACAGGCCCAGTCGAGGAAATGCAGAAAATCGGCAAGCCCTTCGAACGCCAGCAGATGCTCGCGGGGCCTGGGCATCGGAACGCCTGCCTCCGTCGCCCATTGCGCGAGAACGGCGGGCTGAAAGCATCCCTCCAGATGCGCATGCACCTCCGCCTTGGGCAAGCTGCGTATTCTTTCTGTGCGAGGCGCGTGCGCGGTCGTGTGCATGGGGAGGTTCGTGAAGAGTGAATCGGCGCCGTTCGGGCCGCAAGCAGTCTCATCGAAAAATACGGGCGCGCGATACGTCGGCTCGCATAACCCCTATGAGGGCTTGCCTGCGCAGGGCCGTGGTCGCGCGGCCGCCGACGCTTCGTCGGGTGGTCGATTTCGCTTTGGGGCGCGACGCGTGGACAATGCGAGATGACCGCCCCATCCCCCGCCATCCTCACCCCCGACCATCTCGCCGTTTTGCGCGCGGTTGCCCGCATGGACCTGTCCCTCGGCACCGTCATCGGCCAGAGCCTGGGTCGACCGGTTTCCGACGATCTGGCGGCACTGCGCACACAGGGCTACGTCCGGGAAGTTTCCAGCCCCCGACAGGACGGGACGGCAAGCCATCTGCACGCGATCACGGCCAAGGGGCGCGAAGCGCTGCTGGGCCAGGACGAGCAGCGCGTCACCGCTGCGGTGCCGACGACCGGACCCCGGCCCCCCTTGCGCCGCGAAACGTACACCGGCAGCGAGATGCGCCCTTTCACGGGGCGCGCAGGCTCGATGGACGCGCTGAAGTACCCGAGCCGAGTCGGCAACGAACTGCGCTATCGCGACGAGGGCGGTGACCCTGCCGGCAAGGACGCGCGGCCGCCGCGCGAGACCTGACCCGAGCCCGGGCGACCGGTCGCGGTCAGGCCGGCCGCAGTGCAGTTCTTGCTCTTTAAGCGAATTTTTGTTCGCCCAAAGACCAGAAGGCGCTAAGATCGCCCCGTGAAGCCCAAGGACGACGAAAAACTCCGCGCCATTGCCGAAGCCACGTTCACGCTGGTCGAGCAGACCGGCCTGAGCGGCCTGACCATGGCGGCCATCGCGCGCGAGGCGGGCCTGGCCACGGGCACGCTGTACGTCTACTTCAAGTCCAAGGAAGAGCTGATGGTCGCGCTCTACGAGCAGGCCAAGACAAACACCACCGCCAGCCTCCTGCACGGCGACGACCCCAAGGCGCCGTTGCGCAGCCGCTTCCGGCACATGTGGATGAACTGGCTCGAGCACCGCCTCACGCACTATGCGCAGGTCGTGTTCCTGGAGCAGTACTACAACTCGCCCTGGTTCAGCGAAGAGAGCCGCAACCTCTCCGCCCGGCTCATCAAGGGCTGGATCGACCTGATCGACACCGCCAAGGCGCAGCAGATCCTGAAGGACGTGCCCACCGTGCTGCTGATCAACAGCTTCGCCGGCTCGGTGCGCGAGACCGCCAACCTGCTTCGCTCCGGCGCGCTCGAGCGCACCGACGCCAACCTGGCGATGGCCTTCGGGCTCTGCTGGGACGGCATCAAGGCCTGAAAGACCGGCCTGGCCGCTTGACCTGATCCCGCCACAGGTCTATTGTTTACCCGAACCGTTATTCATCGAAGAGAGAGCCCCACCATGACCACCCTCCACATCAACGGCAAGGATCGTCAGGTCGACGCCGATCCCTCCACCCCCATCCTCTGGGCCCTGCGCGACACGCTCGGCATGACCGGCACCAAGTTCGGCTGCGGCGCGGCGCTGTGCGGCGCCTGCACGGTGCATCTCAACGGCCAGCCGATCCGCTCGTGCGTGACGCCCATCTCCGCCGCGGCGGGCCAGAAGATCACCACCATCGAAGCCGTCACCGACGGCGGCGACAAGGTCGGCAAGGCCGTCTCCGCGGCCTGGGTCAAGCATGACGTGGCGCAGTGCGGCTACTGCCAGAGCGGCCAGATCATGTCGGCCACCGCCTTCCTGAAGACGCTCCCGCCCGGCAAGCTGCCCAGCGAGGCCGACATCGATTCGGCCATGGCCGGCAACATCTGCCGCTGCGGCACCTACGCGCGCATCCGTGCCGCGGTCGCCGACGCCGCCAAGACGCTGGCCTGAAGAAAAGGGAGACCACCATGAACTTCGACCCCAACACCTTCGAGCTGCCCGCCCACCTTCGCGCGCTGATGACGCGCGACGACGACCGCACCGGCACCGAATCCCAAGGCCTCGCGCGGCGCAGCTTCCTGAAGATCACGGCGGTGAGCGGCTTCGCGCTCGGCGTCTTCCCCGTGGGCGCGCTGGCGCAGGACACGAGCGCAGCGGCGGCGGCCGCCGCCAAGCCGGCCGGCCTGAAGCCGCTGCAGCAGCCGTCGGCGTTCGTGCGCATCGACCGCGACGGCACCACCACCATCACCATCAACCGGCTCGACTTCGGGCAGGGCGTGCAGACCGGGCTGCCGATGATCTTGGCGGAAGAACTCGACGCCGACTGGTCCAAGGTCAAGAGCGTGCACGGCACCAACGATCCGGCGTACATCGATCCGATGTTCGGCATGCACATCACGGGCGGCTCGGGCTCGATCAAGAACTCGTACACGCAGTACCGCGAGCTCGGCGCCCGCACGCGCGCCATGCTGGTCGGCGCGGCGGCGGCCAAGTGGAAGGTCGACCCCGCCACGCTGCAGACGCGCGATGGCTTCGTCATCGGCCCCGGCGGCAAGAAGCTGGGCTACGGCGAACTGGCCGAAGCCGCGATGAAGCTGCCCGTGCCCGAGACCGTCAAGCTCAAGGACCCGAAGGACTTCCGCCTCATCGGCAAGCCCACCGGCCGGCTCGACGCGCAGGCCAAGTCCAGCGGCCACCAGAACTACGGCATCGACATGCGCCTGCCCGGCATGCTGACCGCCGTCGTGTCCCATCCGCCGGTGTTCGGCGCCAAGCTCAGGTCGGTGGACGACAGCGCCGCGAAGGCGGTCAAGGGCGTCAAGGCCGTGCTGCGCGTGCCGCTCGACCGCGGCGCCCAGGGCGTGGCCGTGGTCGCCGATGGCTACTGGGCCGCCAAGCAGGGCCGCGATGCGCTCAAGATCGACTGGGACACCAGCGGCGTCGACAAGGTCGACAGCGAGAAGCAGCTCGCGCAGTACCGCGAGCTCGCGACCCTGCCGGGCCCGCGCAAGTACAACGCCGATGTCTCGAAGCTGCCCAGCGCGCCGCACAAGATCAACGCCGAGTTCGTGTTCCCCTACCTGGCGCACGCGCCGATGGAGCCGCTCAACTGCACCGTCCACCTGGTCGGCAACAAGGCCGAAGTGTGGACCGGCACGCAGATGCCCGGCATCGACGGCATGGCGGCCGCCACGGTGCTGGGCGTGCCGCCGCAGAACGTCAAGGTCAACGTGCAGATGGCGGGCGGCGGCTTCGGCCGTCGCGGCCTGCTGACCAGCGACTTCGTGGCCGAGGCCTGCGGCGTCGTCAAGGCCGCGCAGGCGGCGGGCATCAAGGCGCCGATCCGCACGCTGTGGAGCCGCGAGGACGACATCAAGGGCGGCTATTACCGCCCGATGCATCTGCACACCGCGAAGATCGGCTTCGACGCGCAGGGCAAGGTCACGGCCTGGGACCACGCCATCGTCGGCCAGTCTCTGCTGATGGGCACCCTGTTCGAGCAGATGATGGTCAAGGACGGCATCGACGCCACCGCCGTCGAGGGCATGAAGGAGCCGTACGACATCCCGATGCGGCTCACGGTGCACCACCCCAAGCTCAACGTGCCGGTGCTCTGGTGGCGCAGCGTGGGCTCGACCCACACCGCCTTCGTCATGGAGACGCTGCTCGACGAGATCGCCCGCACCACCAAGCAAGACCCGGTGGCGTACCGCATGAAGCTCATCGGCGACCAGCACCCGCGCCACAAGGCGGCGCTGCAGCTCGCCGTGGACAAGTCCGGCTACGGCAAGAAGAAGCTCGAAGCGGGCCGGGCCTGGGGCGTGGCGGTGCACGAGTCGTTCGACTCGGTGGTGGCCTATGTCGTCGAAGCCTCGGTGAAGGACGGCACGCCCACATTGCACCAAGTGACGGCGGGCGTGCACTGCAACCTGGCGGTCAACCCGCAGAGCGTGGAAGCGCAAGTGCAGGGGGCGGCGGTGATGGGGC
>NZ_JBFREQ010000040.1:0-53977 GCF_052114385.1 Variovorax sp. M-6
AAGCGGGTGGCCAACGAGCTGCGTTCCACCGGCTTCGCCGAGGGCGAGAAGATCCGCGCCGACGCCGACCGCCAGCGCGAGGTGATCGTTGCCAATGCCTACCGCGACGCCCAGAAGATCAAGGGCGAGGGYGACGGCCGCGCCGCCGGGATCTATGCCGAGGCCTTCGGCCGCGATCCGCAGTTCGCGCTGTTCTACCGCAGCCTGGACGCCTACAAGCAGAGCTTCAACAAGAAGAGCGACGTGATGGTGCTGGACCCCTCGTCGGAGTTCTTCCGGGCCATGCAGGGCTCCGGCTCGACCAGCAACGCGCCGCGTCGCTGAGCACGGCTGCAGGCGCGGGCGGCGGTTCGCGGCGCCTGCCGCCTCACCGCCGCGGAGCCGTCGCGGTGCGCGATGACGGACGGCGGCCCGATGCCTTGGGCGGTCGGGATCGGCTCTTGATCCGCGCCTTCACAAGTGCGGCGAGATCGACCGAGGCGGCCGGGGGATGTTCGGCGATTCGCAGCCGCGTCTCGATCAGCGACAGGTGCACGGTGCCCATCTGCGCAGCCAGCGGCCCGTTGCGCTGCCGCAGCGCGTTGACGATGTCCCGGTGCTCGCTCAGGCCGCAGGTCGGCGCGGCGTCCTCGAACAGGGCGACCAGCATCGAAGTGCGACTCACCATCTCCTGCACGTAGCGGACCATGAACGGGTTGCCCGACATCTCGGCCAGCTTGAGATGGAAGTCACCCGAGAGCTGCACCGCGCGCGCGCGGTCGCCCTGGTGGGACGCTTCGTGTTCCTGCGCCAGGTGGGCCTCGAGCTCGTCGATCTGGGCGCTGCTCAGGGTGTTGGCCAGCATGAGCAGAAGGCCGCTTTCCAGCATGCGCCGCGCATCGTAGATCTCCCGTGCGGTCGACAGCGTCGGGTTCGCGACGAAGGCGCCCCGGTTGGGGACCAGCTCGATGAGCCGCTCGGTGCCCAGCCGTTGCAACACCTTGCGGATGCGCTCTCTCGACACGCCGAAGGCCCCGGCCAGTTCCATCTCCCCGAGCCGCAGACCCGGCGGCAGCGCGCTCGACAGCAGCATCTCGCTCAGGACATCGTGGATTTCGGCTTCCGGGGAAAGGGCGGTCATGAGTTGGGTTTCACGCGTCGACGGGGAGTGCCCATGATAGTGGGCGCTGCCGACCGGACGCGCGGCCCGCCGGCCGTCTCACCCGCCGGCAAGCCGCTGCGCCAGCGCGGGATCGAGACCCTGGCTTGGCACCGGGAGCGCCGCCGCGTCGCCCGATGCGGGCTGCAGTTCCCGCCGCTCCACGGCTTCCAGCGTCGACTGCAGGCAGTCCAGCAGGCGCGCCGGCGTCCTGTACTCGCCCGACGCCCCGGCCAGCGCCGCGCCGCCGAGCACGATGGTGCCCGCGCCCTGCGCGTGTGCCGTGTCGATGGCGGCCTGGAGCAGGCCGCGGAAGCGGGCCGGGTCGGCGCTCGCGCCGAGGCCGGTGGCGTCGATCGCGCAGGTGCCGCGGTAGTTGGCGTTGAAACCCCATGCCGCGACAAGCTCGTCGAGCATCGGTTCCCAGCGCCGCCCGGCCGTCACCACCGCGAAGCCGGTCGGGTCCGCGTTCGCGGCCCGGAGGGTGGATTCGGCGAGTCCGTACACGGGCACGCCGGCGAGCTCGCGCAGCGCCGCGACCCCGGGGTCGCCGAAGCAGGCGACCACGATGGCGTCCACCGGCCCACGCCGCCATGCGGCCCAGGTCTCCAGCACGCTCTGGGCGGCCACGGCGTACGAGGCGCGGGAGGCGACCACGCCGACCCCGCGCGCGGCCGTCAGCGCCTCGAAGGCCATGGCATGGCCAAAGCCCGCGCGCGCGGCCGACAGCACGCGGTCGGTCATTGCGGCCGTGGTGTTCGGATTGATCAGCAGGACTTTCATCGGGCTGTGGTTCGGGCCTGGACTTTGCATTCTTCTCTAGGTAAAAACACTCGCCTCAAATTGTGCACTATGAATGATACTTTGTGCACAAAACGGGTCGGCCGTTCCAAACTCTTCCTTTCAATCCCTAGCGAGAAAGTTCATGAGCCATCACGTCGCGACTCCTCACCGAGCGACCAGCAGTCCCGCCAAGGTCGCCGGTGCGAGCTTGATCGGCACCAGCCTCGAGTTCTACGACCACTTCATCTACGGAACCGCGGCCGCGCTCGTGTTTCCGAAGCTGTTCTTTTCCCAGGAGGATCCGCGCATCGCGCTGCTGCTGTCGCTGATGTCCTACGGCCTTGCGTTCGCGGCGCGACCGATCGGCGCGGCGCTGTTCGGCCACTTCGGCGACCGCGTCGGCCGCAAGCGCATTCTGTTCATCACCTTGCTCATGATGGGCTTGTCGACCTTCCTGATCGGCATGCTGCCGACCTATGCCTCGGTCGGCATCCTCGCGCCGGCGCTGCTGGCCGTGCTGCGCCTCACGCAGGGCCTGGCATTGGGCGGCGAATGGGGCGGCGCCGCGTTGATGGTCAACGAGTCGGGGGGCAAGGCCAAGGGTTTCCTCGGCAGTCTCGTCCAGGTCGCGAGCCCCATCGGCTTTCTGCTGGCGAACCTGGCGTTTGCAGGGGTCACCGCCGCGGTCTCGGAAGAGGCCTTCATGTCCTGGGGCTGGCGCCTGCCCTTCTTCGCGAGCGCCGCGCTGGTCGTCACCGGGCTGTACATCCGCATGTCGCTGACCGAATCGCCGGAGTTCGAGAAGATGCAGGCATCCCACGGCGCGCCACGCCAGGCGCCGATCGTGGAGGTGTTCTCGCGGCACTACGGCAAGCTGGCCATCGCCGTCGGCGCGCGCGCCGGCAGCGACATCGCCTGGTACGTGTTCTCGCTGTTCCTGCAGGTCTATCTCGTTCGCATCGGCGTATCGAGGAGCGTGGCGCTCCAGGCCGGCATGCTGGCGGCAGTGACGCAGGTGTTCGCGATCCCGTTCTTCGGCTACCTGGCCGACCGCTGGGGCAGCCGCACCGTGCTGGCGCTGGGCGCCGTCGCGGGCATGGGCTGGGCGTTCGTCTTCTTCCGGATGGTCGATACCGGAATACCCGCGCAGATCATCGCCGCCTGCATGGTGGGCATGTTCATCCAGGCCGCACTCTGGGCTCCCCTCGCCTCCTTCCTCCCCGAGATGTTCCCGACACACGTGCGCTTCACCGGCGCCGGGCTGGGCTTCCAGCTCGCGGGCATCGCGGGGGGCGCCTTCGCGCCGCTGATCGCGATCGCGCTGCTCAACCAGTACGAAAGCAGCCTGCCGATCGCCGTCTACGTGGCCGGCTCGCTGGTCTTCGTCCTGGTGGCGATCGCATGCGCCGGCCGTCCCTCTGTTCGGCCGGAACTCGCGCTGTCCCGTTAACCACCCATTTTCCTGATCCATGACAGAAAGCAATGCATCGAATTCCCGCGACTTCCTGGGCTACGGCGAGCGGTTGCCGACCATCGCCTGGCCCGACGGCCAGCGCCTGGCGGTGTCCTTCGTCGTCAACTTCGAGGAGGGAGCGGAGTTCTCGGTCGGCGCGGGCGACGCGTTCAACGAAGCGGTCTACGAAGTCATCGACCGCCAGGAGGTGCGCGATCCCTGCATCGAATCGCACTTCGAATACGGCACGCGCGTCGGCTGGCGGCGCATCGCGGCGCTGTTCGACCGCTTCGAAGGCAAATTCACCCTGAGCGCCTGCGGCCGCGCGGTGGAGGTTTCGCCATGGCTCGCGCGCGACGCCCTGGCGCGTGGCCACGAGGTCTCGGCCCACGGCTACCGTTGGGAGTCGCACGCGGGCATGTCGCAGGACATGGAGCGTTCGCGCATTCGGCAGGCCCTCGATGCGATCGAGCAGGCCACGGGTCGGCGTCCGGTCGGCTGGCACACGCGCTCGGTGCGCACCGCCGACACCCGCCGTTTGCTGGTCGAGGAAGGCATGCTCTACGACAGCGATGCCTACAACGACGACACGCCGTACTTCGTGGGGGTGGGCGGCCGGCGCCACCTGGTGTTGCCCTATGCCTTCGATACCAACGACATGCAGTTCCAGCACACGCAGCGCTTCGATACCGCCGGCAGCTTTGCCGAGTACGTGTGCGACGCCTTCGACTGGCTTTGGAGCGAAGGCGAAGATGTGCCGCGAATGCTGTCCATCGGATTGCATCTGCGCATGATCGGCCGCCCCGGACGCATCGTGGCCCTGCAGCGCATCCTCGAACACATGCGCAGACACGGCGGTGCGTGGATCACTTCGCGCGAGGCCATCGCCAGGCACTGGATCGCAGCATCCGGGTCGGCCTGACATACATCTCAATGCGCTTTCAGTGTCTTGCTGAAAAAGCCAACGACCGCCGCATCGAAGCTCGCATGAAATGCCGCCCGGTCGAAGCCGGGGGCACTGGTGCAAATGACGGGCACCATGGTTGCCAGCGCGCTGCTGCACGGCACCAGAAAGTCGAAATGTCCGGCGTTTGGAACGACGTGGTAGTCCGGTGCCTCCGGCAGCGCGAGCCGCACGGCTTCTGCATAGCGCGGGTGCGGAACGAGCACGTCGTTCTCGGCGCGCCAGAGCTGAACGGGCACCTTGACGTCCTTGAGCCCATCCGGCGCGAAGGTGAATCCGAGCGCCGGTGCAGCCACCACTGCGGCCTTGATGCGGGGGTCGGCCACGTCGGCAGTTGCGGACGTGGCGGGGACGGCCGCACTGCCGCCGCTCTTCGCGACGAGCTGGCACGCAAAGTCGTCCGGGTACTGCCTGCACATCGGTCCGATTCTTGAAAAATCAGGAACGCCGCCGATGCTCGCCAGCGTGGTGAAGCCGCCGGCGGAGAAACCGAACATGCCGATGCGCGCCGGGTTGATTGCGGCGTAGCCGTCCCAAGTCGACAGCATGTGGTCGATCACGCGACTGATCTGCCGCGGCCGGTCCATGATGTCGACGCTGCGGCTCCGATCTGCATGGTTGTCGCCCGTATGGGTGACGGCCGCGACGACGAAGCCGGCGTCGGCCAGCGCAATGGCGGTGTCGAAATGGCCGAGGAACGAACCGCCGGTACCGTGCGACATCACGATCAGGGGCAGGGCCTTGCCTTGCACCGGACCGTTGACCGCGACGCTCATCGTCGTCGGTCCCATCGCCACAGGCTGGGCCGTGGCCTGGCTCGGGTACCAGATGCCGATCTCCAGTGGCTTGCCACCCGGATCGGCGGCAAAACCGTGTTGAAAGCCCGCGGCATGAGCACAGGTGCCGGCAAGGGCGATTACCAGGGTGGCGAGAACGGTGAACGATTTCAATGTGAGCGTTTTCATGGCTTCGGGCTTCCGTGCAGACGACAGTCGGCGATTGTCTGAAGGGCCCCGCGGATGGTCTCGTACCTTGCGACGAAGTGCAGATTCGCTTCGCCAAGCGCTTGTGGCGGGCGCGAAAAAATGCGCCCGATGCTTGATCTCGTGTTTTATTTCGACTATTCTCGAATCATGGAATCAAAGGAAGTCGTTCAAGCGCTGGCAGCGCTCGCCCACCCGTTGCGCCTCGAGGTCTTCCGCGCGCTGGTGGTCGCCGGACAAAGCGGCCTCACGCCCGGCGTCATGCAGGAGGCACTGAACGTGCCGCCTGCCACCTTGTCGTTTCACCTGAAGGAGTTGGCGAACGCCAGCCTGGTCACCCAGGAGCGCGCCAGCCGCAACCTCATCTATCGGGCCGCGTACGACAACATGAATGCGCTGCTGGGCTACCTCACCGACAACTGCTGCCAGGGTGCCGCCTGCGCGGTGGACGCCGCGGGCGATGCCTGCAAGTGCTGAGGCGACGAGCCGAGCCATGACCATCCACGTTCTCATTCTCTGCACGCACAACTCGGCGCGCAGCGTGCTCGCCGAAGGCATGCTCAATCACTGGGCGAAGGCGCTCGGCAAGGACGTGCACGCGTACAGCGCCGGCAGCGCGCCCAGCGGGCGCGTCAACCCTCGCGCGCTGGAAGCGCTGCAGGGCGCCGGTGTCGACATCCAGGGCTTGCGCAGCAAGAGCTGGGACGCGTTCACGGGCGACGCCGCGCCCGCGATGCACATCGTCATCACGGTGTGCGACAGCGCGGCCGCCGAGCAGTGCCCCTACTGGCCGGGCAGCCCGGTCAAGGTCCATTGGGGATACCCGGACCCTTCGAATGCGCCCGAGGCCGGGAAGGCCACCGCGTTCGAACTCACGCGCCAGGCCATCGGCTATCGCATGTTGCAGCTCCTGGCCCTCCCGCTGCACGAGCTCGGCCAGGCCGAACTGCAGGCCGCTCTCTCACGCATCTCCCGGAACTAGTCGCCCGATGACCGCTTCCTCACTGGCCTCCGCCCCTGCTGCCCCACCTGCCATCGGCTTTTTCGAGCGCTACCTGACGGTCTGGGTGGCCTTGTGCATCGTTGCGGGCGTCACGCTGGGGCAACTGATGCCGGGCGTCTTCCGCGGCATCGCCAGCCTCGAGGTCGCGAAGGTGAATGTCCCGGTCGGCGTGCTGATCTGGGTGATGATCATCCCGATGCTGCTGAAGATCGACTTCGGCGCGCTCGGCCAGGTGGCTTCGCACTGGCGCGGCATCGGCGTCACGCTCTTCGTCAACTGGGCGGTGAAGCCCTTCTCGATGGCGCTGCTCGGCTGGATCTTCATCCGGCACGTGTTCGCGCCCTACCTTCCCGCCGAACAGCTCGACAGCTACGTGGCCGGGCTCATCCTGCTCGCAGCCGCGCCCTGCACGGCGATGGTTTTCGTGTGGAGCCAGCTCTGCAAGGGCGACCCCTACTTCACGCTGTCCCAGGTGGCCTTGAACGACGCCATCATGGTGGTGGCCTTCGCGCCGGTCGTCGCCTTGCTGCTGGGCCTCTCCTCCATCGCGGTTCCCTGGGACACCCTCCTGGTCTCGGTCGGCCTCTACATCGTGGTGCCGGTCGTCATCGCGCAGCTGTGGCGCAAGGCGCTGCTGCGGCGCGGTGCCGGCCACTTCCAGGCGGTGGCTGCCAGGCTGGGTCCGCTGTCCATCGCCGCGCTGCTGCTGACCCTGGTCCTGCTGTTCGCGTTCCAGGGCGAGGCCATTCTCGACCAACCGCTGGTCATCGCACTCCTCGCGGTGCCCATCCTGGTCCAGGTCATCCTGAATTCCGGCCTGGCCTACCTGCTCAACCGCAAGCTCGGCGTGAAGCACTGTGTCGCCGGCCCCTCGGCCCTGATCGGCGCGAGCAACTTCTTCGAGCTGGCGGTTGCCACGGCCATCAGCCTTTTCGGCTTCCAGTCCGGCGCGGCGCTCGCCACCGTCGTCGGCGTGCTGGTCGAGGTGCCGGTGATGCTTGCGGTCGTGGCCGTCGTCAACCGCACGCAGGGCTGGTACGAAGCCGGCCCGTCTGCCACCTGAATCACCCCCCCATGAGCGAAATCAGTTCCGTCCGAGATCCAAGCTTGTTCCCGGCGCTCGACGCCGACCTTTTCGACGTGCCGACGACCGCCCGCCTTGCCGTCGGCGCGTCATCCCGCCACAGGCCGCGCTTCCTGATGCTCTGCGGCTCGTTGCGCGAGCGCTCCTACAGCCGGCTCTTGAGCTTCGAGGCCGCCCGGCTCCTGGAGGCCATGGGCGGCGAGGTCAGGGTCTTCGACCCCACCGGCCTGCCGCTGCCGGACAGCACGCCGGACACCGACCCCAAGGTCCAGGAACTGCGCGAACTCGCCCGCTGGTCCGAGGGCATGGTCTGGACCTCGCCGGAGCGCCACGGCGCGATGACCGGCATCATGAAGGCGCAGATCGACTGGATTCCGCTTGCCTTGGGCGCGGTGCGACCGACCCAGGGAAAGACCCTGGCCGTGATGCAGGTCTCGGGCGGCTCGCAGTCCTTCAATGCCGTGAACCAGATGCGCGTGCTCGGGCGCTGGATGCGGATGCTGACCATCCCCAACCAGTCGTCGGTCGCGAAGGCCTTCCAGGAGTTCGACGAGGCCGGCCGCATGAGGCCCTCGAGCTACTACGACCGCGTGGTCGACGTGATGGAAGAGCTCTTCAAGTTCACGCTGCTGACCCGCGATGTCAGCGCCTATCTGGTCGACCGCTACAGCGAACGCAAGGAGAGTGCGGCGGCGCTTTCCCTGCGAGTCGATCTCCTTCAGTCCGGATCCCTGGCCGCCAACTCGCCTTGATCGAGGACGCAGCACCGCCCTACCGCAGCGCAGCGCTCGCGGCCGCGCCCCTGAACGCCCGCTCGAGCTGATCGCGGCACTGCGTCATCGCCGTCGAGAAGAATCCCTTGCGGCGCCAGAACAAGCCCAGCTGGATCTCCCAGGTCCGCGCGGGCGGCGGCAAGGACGCGAGACCGGCGCCCATCGACGAATGCAGCATCGCATTGGTCATGACCGTGAGCAGGTCGGTGCTGCGGACCAGCGCGGCGAAGATGGCCGGTGACGCGTCGGCCTGCACGGCCACCTCCGGCGGCACCAGGCCGTTGTCGACGAACATGGCCGTGACCCATTGCCGCAGCAGGATGTCCGACGGCGGCAGCAGCCACTTCTGCCGCGCCAGCTCCGAGAGCGTGAAGCTGCGTCCCAGCATGGCGTGGCCTTCGCGTGCGACCACCGAGCTGCGCAGCGCGGCCAGCGGCGTCACGCTGAGGTCGGCCGGCAGTTCCGGCGGTATCGTCGCCACGGCCAGGTCGAGCTGTCCCGCCTGCAGGCTGCGCAGCAAGCCGCCGCTGAGCCGCACCTGGATGTCGAAGCGCAAGGCGCCGTCGCCATCGACGAAGCGCGTGAGCATCGGCGCCACCACCGGTTCCACGACCGCGGGCACGGCACCGATGCGCACCAGGCCGCTGCCGCCGGTCTTGATGTCGGCCACTTCGGTGCGGATGTCGCCGACCAGCAGCTCCAGCGCCCGGCTGCGTTCGTAGAGCACCTTGCCGATCGGTGTCAGCGCCACCCCGCGCGCGGTGCGCTCGAAGAGCCTGACCTCCAGCGCCGTCTCCAGGCGCCGAATCGACTTGGTCAACGCCGGCTGGGTGATGCCGATGACGGCTGCGGCGGCATGCAGGTTGCCGGCCTCGGCGGCCTTCACGAAAGCGCTGACATCCTTGATCTGCATGGGTCTCCTTCAATGACGCCGGCGGCGTCCGATTCCAGATCGTTATCAATGTAGCCTGGAAACGGCGATGCGCGGGCCGCCGTCCCGCCCCATCATCCGGTGCGGCTGTTCGCCGCGCCCCGCCGCCTCGATGCCGCGCGGGGCTTCCATCACGAGGAGACAAAAACATGTTCTTGCGCAGGCATTGGCGCCGATTCGGCGCGCTGGCGGTGGCGATCGCCTCCGCGCTGGCCGCACCCGCCGCCCCGGCACAGGCGAGCTACCCGGAGCGCCCGGTCCGGATCGTGGTGCCCTACCCCGCGGGCGGCAACACGGACGTCATCACGCGCGCGGTCATGAAGGAAGTCTCGGCCCGGATGGGCCAACCCTTCGTCATCGACAACAAGCCCGGCGGCAACAGCATCCTGGGCACCGACATCGTGGCCAAGGCGGCGCCGGACGGCTACACGCTGCTGGTGGTGATCGGCGCCTACGCCAACAACCAGTGGCTCTACAAGTCTCTGCCCTACGGCCCGAACGACCTGGTGCCGATCACGCAGATCTCGCGCACCTCGCTCGTGCTGGTGTCCACGCCGCAGCTGGCGGTGAGCAGCATGGCCGAGTTCCTCGCCGCCGTGCGACCGACCGGGCAGGCGACCTTTGCCAGCAGCGGCATCGGGTCGGCCGCCCACCTGCTGGGCGAACGCTTCGCAAAGGCCGCCGGCTTCAAGGCGACGCACATTCCCTACAAGGGCACGGCCGACGCGATGAACGACCTGGTCGGCGGCCGGGTCGGCTTCATGTTCGACGCCGTCTCGGCCGTGGGTCCGCAGATCCGCGCCGGCAAGCTCAACGCGCTGGCCGTCACCGGCTCGACGCGATCGGCGCAACTGCCCGGCGTGCCCACCATGACCGAACTGGGCTTTCCGCAACTGGTGTCCTACGCCTGGGGCGGCCTGATGGCACCCGCCCGGACGCCCGACGCGATCCGGCAAAGGCTCGCTTCCGAAATCGCGGCGGCCCTGCAAACGCCCGAGCTCAAGGAGCGGCTGGCCGCCATCAGCACGGACGCCGTCGGCAGCACGCCGGCCGAGTTCGCCCGTTTCCTGGCCGAGGAGAACCGCATCGGCGCGGAGGTGATCAAGAACTCCGGCATCAGCCTGGACTGAGCAGTGGCAATGGCTTCCAACGCTCCCGCGCTGCTCGGCGGCGCCTGCGCCTTCATCGGCGACAGCGTGCTCGGCCCGCGCCAGCTCGTGCAAGTGCCGGGCATGCAATACCTGGTGTTCGACTATCTGTCGGAGATGACGCTGTCGAGCATGGCGCGCGCCAAGACGCGCGATCCTTCGCAGGGCTATGCCAACGATTTCGTCGACGTCACGCTGGCCGAGATTCTTCCGGCCTGCGCCGCGCGCGGCATCCGGCTGATCGCCAATGCGGGCGGGCTCAATCCGCGCGCCTGCGCCGCCGCCATCGATGCCCTGCAACTCAAGCTCGGCACGGCGCTCAAGGTGGCGTTCGTCGAGGGCGACGACTGCCTGGACCTGATGCCATCCCTTCGCGCCGAGGGCGTGGCCGATTTCTACACCGGCGTGCCGATGCCCGAGGGACTGGACAGCGCCAACGCCTACCTCGGCGCATGGCCCATCGCGCGAGCGCTCGATCTGGGCGCCGACATTGTCGTCACCGGCCGGATCGTCGACAGCGCCACGACACTGGGTGCGTTGATCCACCACTTCGGCTGGAGCGCCTCGGACTTCGACCTGCTCGCCGCCGGCTCGCTCGCGGGCCACCTGCTCGAGTGCGGCGCCCAGGCGACCGGCGGCATCCATACCGACTGGGAGGACGTACCCGATTGGGAGAACATCGGCTACCCGGTGATCGCATTCGACCGCGACGGCGCCTTCAGCCTGACCAAGCCGGATGGCACCGGCGGCATCGTGCGTGTCTCCACCGTGGCGGAGCAGGTGCTCTATGAAGTCGGCGACCCCGCTGCCTACATGCTCCCCGACGTCATCTGCGACTTCAGCGAAGTCCGCGTGGCGCAGGAGGGACCGAACCGCGTGCGCGTGACCGGCGCGCGCGGCCGCATGCCCAGCGACAGCTACAAGGTCTCCGCGACCTACCAGGACGGCTTTCGCTGCGTGGCGCAGGTGTCGGTGTTCGGCATCGATGCGGTGCGCAAGGCGCGGCGCACGGGCGAGGCGCTGCTCAATCGCACGCGCACGCTACTGCAGCAATCCGGCCACCGCGACTTCGACAAGGCCGCCGTCACCGTGATCGGCGCGGAGGACAGCTATGGCCCCCATGCCGGCGAACACGCCGAGCTGCGCGAAGCGGTGGCGCGGGTGGCCGTGGTGCATGCGAGCGATGCGGCACTGGACATGTTCTCCCGCGAATCGCGCGCCGCCGGCGTCTCGTGGGCGCCCGGCAGCACCGCGGGCAGCGCGCTGACGCTGAACGGCAAACCCGCCGTGGAACCACGCTACCGGCTCTTCACCTGCCTGCTCGCCAAGACGCGGCTGGCCGCTCCCTGCATCGTGGTGGCCGGCCGCCGCGAGCGCGTCGTGATCCCTGCCGGCTCGGCGCCAGGGCCGGTATCGCCCGTGCACGCGGCGGCCCCTGCCGACCCCATCCCCCGCGACTGGATCGAAGTCCCTCTGATCCGCATCGCCCATGCCCGCTCCGGCGACAAGGGGGACCACTCGAATGTCGCCATTTTCGCGCGCCGGGCCGAACTGCTGCCGTACATCGAGAGGTCCATCGACGAACGAACGCTGGGCGCCTATCTCGCGCATCTGGTGAAGGGCGAGGTCCGCAAGTACGGCGTGCCGGGGCTGCAGGCGTTGAACTTCGTTCTGCAGCACGCACTGGATGGCGGCGGGCCCACGTCGCTGCGCACCGACCCGCTGGGAAAGGGCATGGCGCAGATGGTGCTGGGGATGCCGGTTCGCATTCCGTCGACGCTGGTCGAGCCGGCGGCGTTAATCTCAAGTACGTTCAGATTGCCTTCATGATTGCAATCTAGAGTTACAGCCGGGCCGGTCGCGCGGCCCTTTGAAGCCGGCGGGCTGCTTCCTTGCCGATCTTCGACGCGCGGGTTCGCCTGGAGCTGAGGAGTACGACGAATGCGTCTGTCTTCTGGAACTCGACATCACGCAGGCCATTGGGTGGTGGCAGCCGCCGTTCTCGCAACGGGTGGCCATGTTTGGGCGCAGTGCCTGCCATCGATCTCGCCATCCTGCGCATCCGTGCCGCCCATCCCCGTGGGTGCGCGGCCCGAAACCGGCGCCTACTTCGGCAACCAGCATCAGTCGGGCGTTCTGTTCGTTCACAGCCTGGAGGACCGCCAGGGCGGCTGGGGCTGGCAACCCCGGACGGGCATCGTGGAGCAGCAGCGCGGGGTCTTCGACCTGCGAGTGGGCGGCGGCGGGGATCGAATTCGCGGCGACAACGGCGGTTTTGACATCGACAGCAAGGCCGCATTGGCGCAGGGCACGGCGACCCTTGGCCGCTGGTCGCCATTCGGAGGCTCCGACAGCATGTACTTCGGCGCCATGTTCGGCTATGGGGCCACGCGAAGCGATTCGCAGGCCGTCCCGGCCTCCTTCCAATCGCAAGGCAACACCAGCGGCTACAGCGTCGGCGCCTTCGGCACCTGGTATCAGGATGACCTCACCCGCGCGGGTTGGTACGGCGACCTCTGGGGCCAGTACGCGGGGTTCTCCGACCGCGTCCAGACCGTGTTTCGGGAACAGGTCGACTACAACTCGCACGCCGGCATCCTGTCGGCCGAAGGCGGCTACGTCGTCCGCCTGCAAGACAGCAGCTGGTCGCTCGTGCCGCAGGGCCAGTTCGTCTACGTCCACAACCACACCTACAACGTGACGCAGCTGGATGGACTGCGGGTCGACGGTGCGCATCGAGGCGGCTGGCTGTCCAGGGTTGGCGTGCGCGCGGAACGCGAGCCCTTCAGATGGGCAGGCGCCGCCGTTCGCCCGTTCGTGACACTGAACTGGTGGCACGACGCGCTGGGCGACGAGGTGGTGGTCAACAACCTGTCGACGCGCTACCTCTACCCCTCCGATCGCTTCGAGTTCAAGGCCGGCGTCGACGCCAGGTTCCAGGGGGGCTGGATGGCCTGGGGCAACGTGGGCCTGCAAACGGGCAGCCAGGCGTACCAGGCCTGGACCGTCCAGGCCGGAACAAGATTCGTCTGGCAATGATGACGCGGGGACGGCCCTCCTCGTGCGCTCAAGAGGCCGCGCCGGCGCGACATTTCGCCAGCGCATCGAGCGGCGCCGCGTAGGTCGGCGACACCACGTCCATCACACCCAGAACGGTGTGGTACAGATTGTCGTGCGTGAGCGGTGCGTCCAGACCCGCCTCCATGCAGTCCAGCGAAAGCTTCCGGCGCGAGCGCATTCCGTCGCCGAACCAGGTGACCATCGGCACGTGCTTCTGGACCTCGGGTGCGAAGCTGTAAGGCACGCCATGCAGGAACAATCCGTACTCGCCCAGCGACTCGCCGTGATCGCTGACGTACAGCAGCGCCGGGTCGAAGTTCTTCGCTTCGCCCTCGAGCCAGGTGATGAGCTGCCCGAGAAACCTGTCCGTGTAGACGATCGAGTTGTCGTAGGCGTTCACCAGTTCGCCATGGCTGCACTCCGCCAGCGCATTGGTCGTGCATTCGGGCAAGAAGGTCTTCGCGTCGGCCGAAGAGCGCTTGTAGTAGGCCGGCCCATGGCTTCCCATCTGGTGCATCACCAGCACCACGCCGTTGCTGCGCCGCTCGGTCGGGAGAGCGGCAATTCGCGCGTCCAGGTTCGCCAGCATGAGGTCGTCGAGGCACTCGTCGCCGTCGCACAGCGCGCTTCTCACGGCCGGGTCGGAGGACTCGAACACCGAGGCATGCGGCACCCGATCGCAGACGCCCTTGCAGCCGCCTGGCTGATTGTCGAGCCAGAGGACCGCGAGGCCGGCGGCGTGGAGGACGTCCATCAGGTTCTCGAAATCGTCCTTGCGGGATTCGAACGCCTGCTTCCCCAACGGAGAGAACATGCAAGGCACCGAGGCCAGGGTATTGGTGCCGCACGAATGGACATTTCGATAGCTGAGCACGCCGTGCGCCGCGAGTTTGGGGGTGGTGTCCCGGGCGTATCCGTTCAGGCCGAAGTGGTCGGAGCGCGCGGTTTCCCCCACCACCAGCACCAGCAAGGGCGGGCGCGACTGCCCCGCGTAGCTGGCACCCAGGGCCGTCCCGGCGGTCACCGGAATCAGCTTTCGGTTGCGCTGGAGCAGAGGTCGCACGATGGCGGTCGACCCCGAGTACAGGCTGGCCAGGGGGTTGATCATGTAGCGCAGATGGACGTTGTTGCGCATGAGGGGTGCCAGCTGGCGGCTCATCGCCAACGCGCCGGCTGCGGCGATCGCCACCGCGGCGAAGAGCAGCAGCGCATTGCGCCAGACCTGCGATGCCAGTCGCATGGGAAGGACCTGCACCCGCCACAGCACCCACGCAGGCACGGCGCAGACCAGCAGCACGTTCATCAACAGGCGAAGGCTCAGCAGGTCGCGCACCTCGTGGGTGTCGGTCTGCAGCGCGTTGGCCAGCATGCTGGGATCCATCACCACGCGGTAGGCCAGCATGTAGTGCTGGGCCACGGCGGCGATCACGACCACGGCGAACCAGAGCGGCTTCATCCAGCGCGACCAGGCCATGAACGACAGCAGGGCGATCGAGCCGCAGATGGTCAGGAGCGCCATCAGGAGCACGGTGGGAACGTAGACGCTCGGAGCGCCCCCGAGGCGCGCCAACTCGATCCACAACGGCCAGTTGGCCGCGATGGCCAGGTACACGCTCAGTGCGATGACGATGCCGCGCGCGGAACGCGGCCGCGGCTGCCACCACCGCGAAGGCCGGGACTCCGGGGCCGAATCGCCCGTTGCGTTGGAAGGTGCCGACGGAAGCCCGTGCTCGGAGTGCATCCTGCGAGGATAGGCACTGGCAGTGAAACGCCCCTGAACTGCAGAGTCAGGATCCGTTCAGATTGCGAGCGACGACGCGGCGTCCATCGGGCCTCGCGCCGCGATGCGGTTCAGCTTGCCTTCAGAACCGCGGCCTAGAGTTGACCGCCATGCTCAACCGGCTGCGTCATCTCATTGCAAGGCAGTGCCTCTGGTGGTGCCTGGCCGGCGTGCTGCTGATCGTCCTGCAGCCCTTCCTCTGTGCGGACTCCCGCCAAGGCCGCATGGACGACGAGGGCGAGCTCAACGTCCGCAGTGCCGCCGCGTCCTGGGCCATCGAGGCCGACGATCGAAGCGGTCCCGATTCGGGCGTGGAGACCACGCTCTTCGTCCCCGCGACCGCGGGCATCGACACGCCGCATGCACTCAAGCACGGCATCGACTGCCTGCTGGCGCTGATCTTCCTGCTCGTGCCTCTGACGGTGGCTTCGCGACGCCTCGCCGGGGCCTACGACGACATGGCGCCTCCACCCGTTCCTCCCCGCAGCGGGGCACCTCCTCCCCCAACCGCATGCCGCTGGCACCGATTGCCGCCGAAAACGGCTCCTCCCCTCAGCTGCTAGGAACCGGCGCGCCTCGCGCGTCGAGCCCCGTGGTGCGCCGCACCTCGGGATCCGGCAAACAGATTCGGAGGTTCGACATGAACAGATTGATCCGGTGCCCGCGCGGCGCCCACGATGCTTCGGCATGCAGCGCTCGGGGGCTTCGATGAAGGAACTCGACCTGACCCTTTTCACCTGGATGGCCGCAGGCCACCAGCCCAACGCATGGGTCCTGCCGGCCGCGGCCCTGATCGCGGTCTGGGGTCCGTGGATCGGCGCGGTGCTTGTGGCCTGGGTGTTCGCGCGCAAGCCCGCTCAGCGCGGCTACATGCTGGCCACCTTGTGCGCGCTGGCGGTGGCCGCACTGCTGGCGCATTGGATCGCGTCCGCGCTCGGTTTCCCACGGCCGTTCATGGCGGGTCTCAGCCCCGCCTATGTTCCCCACGGGGCGCGAGGGTCGCTGCCAAGTGCGCACGCTTCGGTGATGTTCACGCTCGCGCTCGCGCTGCTCGTGCGCCCCGGTCTCCGGCGCATCGGACTGCTGGCGACCGTTGCGGCATGCGCCACTTGCTGGGCCCGCATCTACGTGGGCATCCACTTTCCGCTGGACATCGCCGCAGGCGTCCTGCTGGCGATGGCGATCGTGTCGATCATGAGCGTCTTCTTCGTCGTCGGGCGCTACCTGGCCACGGTCGTCGCCCGGCACGAGATTCCCGCACTTGCACCGAAGGCGGCCGACAAGTCGGCCGGATGAAGGAGGCCTCCCATGACATACGCACTTCATTCCACTGACGACGAGATCCTCATGAGGGATCTCATCGAGAGCGCCACGGCCGCCTCGGTCGTGGCGGCACCACCGGTCGTTGCGAGCAACCGAAGCATTTCCTGCGTCATCCCGTGCTTCAACGAAGCGCGGAATCTGACCGCGCTGCTTTCGCAGCTGGAGGAAATCCTCTGGGAAACGAAACTGGCCTGGGAGATCATCGTGGTCGACGATGGCAGCACCGACGACACGGTCACCGTGGTCGCGGAGTGGTGCAGGCTGTCGGGCTTCCGATGCGTCTCGCTGTCCCGCAACTTCGGCAAGGAGGCAGCGATCACGGCGGGCCTGAGCGCTGCGCACGGCGACGCGGTCATCGTTCTCGATGGCGATCTCCAGCACTCGCCGACGCTCATTCGCACCATGGTCGGCCATTGGCTCGGGGGCGCCGAGGTGGTCTATGCGGTCCGCCAGGAGCGCGACGACGAAAGCGCCCTGAAACGCGCCGGCACGCGCCTTTTCTACAAGCTCGTGAACGCGTCCGATCGCTTCGCCCTTCCGGAGGATGCCGGCGACTTCAGGCTGATGGATCGCAAGGTCGTCAATGCATTGCTGAGCCTGCCGGAGCGCAGTCGATTCATGAAAGGCCTCTATGCCTGGGTCGGTTTCAAGGCGGTCGCAATGCCCTACACCCCCGCCCCGCGGCTGCAGGGCAAGAGCAAGTTCAACGGCATGCGCCTCTTCAATCTCGCCATCGAAGGCCTGACCTCGTTCACCACCTGGCCGCTGCGAATGGTCACGGTCGCGGGGCTGCTGCTGTCGGTGCCGGCCTTTGGCTATGGCGCCTACCTCATCGTCGAGCACCTCTTCGTCGGCAACGACGTCTCTGGGTGGACGACGATCGTCGTCAGCCTGATGTTCTTCATCGGCATTCAGATGATCTCCACCGGCATCCTGGGCGAGTACGTCGCCCGCATCTTCGAGGAGGTCAAGGGGCGGCCTCTCTATGTGGTGAAGCAGGAGCTCGGCCACGACATGAGTCAGCCGCAACCATGAGGCACGCCGACATCCGGGGTCCGTCGGGATGGCGGACCGCGTGGGTCTTTGTGGGGATCTTCGTCTGGCTCGCCGCGGTCGCATGGTTCAGGCCCTTCATGGCCCCCGACGAAGGCCGCTATGTCGGCGTCGCCTACGAGATGCTGCACAGCGGCGACTGGCTGGTTCCGAGACTCGACAGCCTGCCCTTCTTCCACAAGCCTCCCTTGTTCTACTGGCTCAGTGCGGCGTTCATGTCGGTGTTCGGCATCTCCGAATGGGCCGCGCGGCTGCCGTCGGTCCTCGGTGCGTCCGTGGCGGCGGGCGCACTGTTTCTGTTCCTGCGGCGCTGGGTCGACGTCCGCCACGCAACCGCTTCGACCGTGGTGCTGGCCACCATGCCGTTCTTCTACGCCGGCGCGCAGTTTGCCAACCTGGACATGCTGGTCGCGGGCTGCATCTCGGCCACCGTGCTGCTGGCGATCCACGCCACCCTCGCGAGAGAGCAGCAGGAGCCCTGGCGCGCAGCCCTGGCGGGCGCCTTCGCGTTTGCGGCGCTCGGTATCCTGTCGAAGGGACTGATCGGCCTCCTGCTGCCGGGCGGGGTGTTCCTGCTGTGGTGCGCGGCGACACGCCGCCTGCGGGCCGTTGGCTGGTCGATCGCATGGCTGCCCGGCTGGTGCATCTTCGTTGCCATCGCGGCGCCCTGGATGGTCGCCATGCAGCTGCGCTACCCGGACTTCTTCGACTACTTCATCATCACCCAGCATTTCCGGCGCTTTTCCGGTTCCGGGTTCAACAACGAACAGCCGCTGTGGTTCTACCTCCCGATCGTCGCCGGGCTCGCGCTGCCATGGTCGGCCTGGTTCGTCGTGGCCTGGTACAAGGCGCGTCCGTTGCGCAAGCCCGTGCTGTCCGAGGTGGACTGGCTCATGCTGATCTGGTTCGCCTGCATCATCGGGTTCTTCTCCTTGCCCCGTTCCAAGCTGATCGGCTATGCGCTGCCCGCCCTGCCCCCGTTGGCCTACCTGATCGCGCGCGCCGCACTCGCCGTCACGAAGGCACAGGGGCCTTGGCCACGATCGCTGCGCGCCACCGCGGCACTGGCCGCCGCGATCTGCGTGGCGACCGTCGTCGCCGTGGGCCTCGGGGTGTCGCAGCCGAGCACTCGTCTGCGACTGCCCGCCAATCTTCAGGTGGCGCCGGCCGACCAGTTGCTGATGCTCGACGCCTACTACTACGAGCTGCCGATTCACTGGAAGCTTCGCAGGCCCGTGATGATCTCGGGCAACTGGACCGCGGACGCCATCAACCAACGCGACGATTGGCGCAAGGAGGTGTTCGACGGCGGGCGGTTCGAGCCGCAGCGCAGTTCGAAGCTGCTGGTCGACGGCTCGCGGCTCTCGGACGTGCTGTGTGTCCCCGCGACCACCTGGGTGATCGGCCCTTCGAACTCGCAGCTTCAGAATCCCTGGCTGGCGCATGTCGAATTGGTGGCGCTCGCCCAGACCGCGGCGGTCTGGCGCTTCCCCGGCAGCGCCACGCGGGATCCCCAGTGCCTCCAGGCCGCGGGGAGCGAGGCGCCGCCGGCGTCGGCCCGGCCATGACAGGTGTCGCACCGCTCCCGGATCGCTACCTGTGCGTGTGTGCCGACGACTTCGGCATCAGCGAGGGCGTGAATTCCGCGGTGCTCGCACTTTCCGAACGGCGAAGCATCTCGGCGACCGGCTGCATGGTCGAGCGCCCGGCATGGCGCCTCGGCGCCCTCGGGCTCCGCGCGCTCCGGCCCGGGCACCTGGAAGTGGGGCTTCACCTGGACCTGACCATGGTGCCGCAGGCCGCGTTTTCGGAGGCGAGCCTGGCCAGCCTCGTGCTCCGAAGCCACGTGGGACTGCTTCGACCCGCGCGCATTCGTGAGCAGATCCGCAACCAGCTGTCTCGTTTCGAGGACGACCTCGGCAGGCGCCCTTGCTTCATCGACGGCCACCGGCATGTGCACCAGTTGCCCGTGGTGAGGGATGCACTCGTCGAGGAGCTCGCGTTGCGCTACCAGGCGCCGCTGCCGTGGGTTCGCAGCACCGCCGCCTCGCGGCGACGCGCGGCGGGCGACACGTCCAAGGCCGAGGTGATCTTCGCCCTGGGTGGCGAGAAGCTGCTCGAGGCTGCGCGCCTGCGAGCGGTACCGACCAGTTCCGCCCTGCTCGGCGTCTACGACTTCGCGGGCGGCGCCGACGGCTATCGAAGCCGGCTGCTGCGCTGGCTCGAGGCCTGCCGTACGGGCGACGTGCTGATGTGCCACCCCTCTCGCGGCACGGCTTCGGACCCGCTCGACCTGGCAAGGCGTGCCGAGTACGAGGTGCTGCGAGAGATCGAGTTTCCGTTCGAGTCCACAAATGGCGTGGTGCGGCTTGCCTGCAAGTCGCTGACATGAGGCCTCAGGGAAGTGAGGGTTTGGCGAGCGATTCGAGGACGGACGGCATGGCATCGTCCGACACGTCGAGCACCTGTTCGACGCCGGCCGAGTACTGGACGTGAAGGCGATAGCTGAGACGATCCGCGCCGGGCGCAGGGCCGGCCGGCGCGCCGCGGACCCTCGCCGGCCCATGGGACGCAGCCGCCTCGATCACCTGCGCCAGCGCTTGCTGCTGGGCAGCGCTGAGCGCCACATAGTCGTGCGTGGCACTCACGGCCAACCCGGCCAGCCCGCCACGACGCTCGATGCGCACGCTGCGCACCGTGGGTCGAGATGGACCCGCAGGCTGCGTCATGGGTTCGGGAGGACGACTCCCACCTCGTTCCAGGCGCTCCTGCACTGGGCCTGAAGCGTCGCGCCGCCGAATTTCAGCGCCGAGGCGATGGTCAGCCCGGCGAACTCGCTGAACGTCGCATCGCTACGCAACGCACGGTTGATGCAGGTGTCGTACCAGACCTTGATGGCGTTTCCCCATGCCTGCCCGCCTGCCGCGCGCGCGAAGGTGGCAAACGCCTTGTTCGGCACTCCGCTGTTCTCGTGCACGTCTGCGGTCGGATCGAGTTGGCTGTAGAGCTCGGGCTGCGGCGACAGGCAATGCTTGGCGGAAGGCTGGACCATGTCGCGCAGGCAAGTGAAGCCCTTGGCCTGAGCAGGGGGCGCCATGATGCCCGCGCCGACCAGCCAGCCGCGCGGCTCGGTCACGGGCCAGTTGTTCAGCCATTGGTTGAACACGGTGCCGAAGACATCGCTGATGCTTTCATTCAGCGCGCCCGACTCGCCCTCGTAGCGCAGCGCGCTGAGGTTCTGCGTCACGCCGTGGGTGAGCTCATGTCCGATCACGTCGGGCGACAGGTACATCTCGCCGAACAACTTGCCGTCCCCGTCGCCATAGACCATCTGCGAGCCGCTCCAGAACGCGTTGTCGTAGCTTTTGGAGTAGTGCAGGCTGGACGCCAAGTCGAAGCCCTTGTTGTCGACCGAATTGCGGCCGAGCACCGTCTTGTAGAACTCCACCACCTTGGCGGTGGTGTCGAACACGGTCTTGAAGCCGCCGGCAGGCGCCGCCACCGCCTTTCCCGGCAGTCCCTTGCGATGCATGCAGTCGAACAGATGCTGCTGCGGGACGTGGACCGCCGCGCCGGCCAGGAAGCGCTCCGGGTCGCGCAGCGTGGCGATGCGGTGCGCTTCGCGCAGGCCGCGCAGGCGTTCGGTTTCCAGATAGGTGTCCTGCAGGGACTTGCGCGTTGCGGCGTCGACCCCCGGGTCGCGCGAGTATTTCTTCAGCACACCGGGCGGGACGATGAAGCAGCACATCGATCGAAAGTGCAGCGCCCGCTCATCGGAAAGATGGCCAGAAGTGTCGGGAAATGACATGGCGTTCTCCTTGCTAATCCCCGGACTCTCGGCATTCAAGGCTGGCGCCGGGCCGGAAGGCCATTGGGAACCTGAACACTGCAGTTTGCGACCTCCGCGCGAAGGAGCCACGGCGCGGGCAAGGTCAGTGTCGGGTCAGCCTATCTGTCGTCATCCTTTCTGTCGTCATCCCAAAGCGAATTCGGGTCAGCGTGTCCCGGCTGCAACGGTCGCTCAGCGTCTGTTCCGTGCGCTGCTTCGAAACGCAGCGTGCGGAGATTGGCATTTCAGCGCGCGTGTTCGACAATCACCCGCGCCCTTCATCGAGATGCCACGTGATCGCCGCTGTCACCACCACTGTCGCCACCGCCGAGCAGGCGAGCGCGCTCGCCACCGCCATGGTCGAGCGCCGCCTCGCCGCTTGCGCGCAGCTCACGCCGATCGACAGCGTCTATCCTTGGCAGGGAGAACTGCACCGCGAACTCGAAGTCCGCGTGCTGTTCAAGACCACGGTGCGGCTGCAGGCCGCGCTGATGGCGGCGATTGCAGAGTGCCATCCCTACGAGGTTCCGGATATTCACGCGGAAACGCTGGCAGCCGTGCATCCGCCCTTTGCGGACTGGGTGGCCGCGAACGTGGTGAGCGGGTAGCGCTTCATGCCTTCGATGACCCGATGAACCCGACCCTTGTCCGATGATCATTCGCCCCCGACCGCACTGGCTGCGCATGCTGTTTGTCTGGCGGGGTTCGGTCCTGCCCGACATTGCCCCCCAATTGCTGGCGACGACCGCTTTCGCCATCGTGGTCACCGCGCTCCATGGCCGCCTGTTCGCGTGGAAGATTCCGCTCAACTTCGTGCCGTTCTCGCTCATCGGCCTGACGCTGGCGATCTTCCTTGGATTTCGCAACAGCACGAGCTATGCGCGCTACTGGGAGGCGCGCACGCTCTGGGGTGCGCTGCTCAACGAGACGCGCGCGCTGGTGCGGCAGGCGCTGACGCTGGCCGATCCGCCCGCGGAGGTCCCTGCGCTGACAGCGCGCCTGATCGCGTTCATCCACGCCCTGCGCCATCAGTTGCGCATGACGGATCCGGCGTCCGATTTCGAGCGATTGCTTTCGGCCGAGGAGTGTTCTCGCTTGCAGGCCGCGCGCTACAAGCCGGCGATGCTGCTGCTCATGGCGGGCGAATGGCTGCGAGACCGCCGCCAGGCCGGACAGCTGTCACCGGCTCTCGTACAAGCCATGGAAGGGCCGCTCGGCCGCCTGACTGAAGCCCTGGGCGGTTGCGAACGCATCGCCGGCACGCCGATCCCCTTCACGTACGCCGTCATCATCCATCGCACGATCTACCTGTACTGCGTGTTGCTGCCCTTCGGGCTGGTCGACGCGATCGGGCCCATGACCCCGGTGATCGTCGCCTTCATTGCATACACCTTCTTCGCGCTCGAGGCGCTGGGCGCGGAGATCGAGGAGCCCTTCGGCACCGCGCCCAACGACCTCGCCCTCGATGCGATGTCGGCAATGATCGAGGCGACGCTATGCGAAATGATCGGCGCCGCGCAGCCGCCGCTGCGGGACGTCGGCCAGACGGGATTCATCCAAACCTGAGCCCGCCTCACAAGGGCACCGGGCTGCAAGCGGTGGCACGCGGGCCGTCTCCGGCTTCAGAGGGCACGCCATGCGTCGAGACAGTGAGCCGCCAGTGCGGTGACCCAGAAGGGTTCATCGGGATCGAAGGCAAGCCCGAACCTGGGCGTGATGAGAAATCCTGCCTTCTCAAATGCAGATGGATCTGCGGTTCGAACGAACGAAGCAAGCGCGTCGAATGGCACGGACAGATTCCCGATACTGACGACCGGCGCCTGCATGGTGATCTCTTCCAGCCTGCCGCCATCCTGAAAGCGGAAGACGACCGACTCGTAGTCGAGTTCATTGAGCCCGACGTCGTTTCGGCAGGTGCGCGCGGGATCGCCTCGCAGCTTCAAGATCTCTGCCCGCGAGGCCGAGAACGACACGTCATCGACGCGAACGAACGGGTCCAGCTTCATTGAATCCTCCGGAGCCCCTTCGGCCACGGCGGGACGCTCGCTAGTCGCCTGAATTCCGCCACACTTGTTACTCCCCATGTTCGCGTTGCCGGTGCCAAACTATCTCACGGCCAACGACGAGCGATAAGCAGCGAAATGGAATCCACGAGGCCGGGAACTCACTCTGCCAGGAGATTTCAGCCATGACCACGTCAACCGAGAACGGACGAAGAAGCGAACAGCCTGCCATGCACACACCTCCGGTCGTGTCGGCGCAAGCCTGGGAGGCGGCCCGCGAGCAGTTGCTCGTGAAGGAAAAGGCCCAGACGCGCGCCCGCGACGCACTGGCCGCCGAGCGCCGGCGAATGCCGTGGATGGCCGTGGAAGCGGCGTATGCCTTCGAGGGGCCTGCAGGCAAGGCCAGCCTGCTCGACCTGTTCGACGGCCGGCGCCAGTTGATCGTCTACCGCGCCTTCTTCGAGCCGGGCGTGTTCGGCTGGCCCGACCAGGCCTGCCGGGGCTGCTCCATGGTGGCCGACCAGGTCGCGCACCTCGCCCACCTGAACGCCCGCGACACCACCCTTGTCTTCGTCTCGCGTGCGCCCCAGCCGGACATCGCGCGGCTGAAGGCGCGGATGGGCTGGGAGATACCGTGGTTCACCCTCACCGACCGCTTCGACGCCGACTTCGGCGTGGACGAATGGCATGGCACGAACGTGTTCTACCGCGACGGCGACCGCGTGTTCCGCACCTACTTCATCAACAGCCGCGGTGACGAGCAGATGGGGAGCACCTGGAACTACCTCGACATCACGCCGCTGGGCCGGCAGGAGGTCTGGGAAGACTCGCCCGAAGGCTATCCTCAGACTCCGGCCTACAAGTGGTGGAACTGGCACGACAACTACCTCGCAGACGCAGCGCCCGACAAGAAGTGGGTCGAGGTGTCGGACGCCGGAGAAGCGGCGTTCCGCAATGAGCACCCGAACACGAAGCCATGAGGCCGGAGCGCCGCATCGACCGCCACCCGCGATCCATCAAAGAGCCTGCGGGGCACTTTTCGGGTTCACAAGCAACGACACGCGCGCCATCGCAAGTGCATTCACAATGGCACCATGCGCATGGAATGGAGCGACCTTCGGATCTTTCTCGCCATTGCGAAGGAAGGCTCGCTCGGCGCCGCTGCGCGCCATCTCGGACAGAGCCAGGCCACGGTGGGGCGAAGGCTCCGTGCGCTCGAGGAGGCCATTGGACACCCGCTCTTTCTCAGAACGGATGATGGATACACACTGACCGATGAAGGCGCCGCGGTCCTGCCCCGGGCCGAGCGAATCGAGGGAGAAACGCTCGCACTCCAGCGTGAACTGTCGGGCAGAGATCCAGAGCTCGAAGGCGTGATCCGCCTCTCGTCCTCTCACTGGTTCGGCGAGCACCTTCTCACGCCGGTGCTGGCCGAGCATGCGGCGCGTCGACCCGGCGTGGTGATCGAACTGATCACGAGCGCGCGGGCCTACAGCCTCCTGCGGCGGGAGGCGGACGTGGTGTTCCGGGTCTACCCTTTCGACGATGCGGAGATCGTGTCCCGTCGACTGATGAGCATCTCCTACGCGGCCTACATCAAGTCAGGCGCCAGACACCCGGCTGCAGGCGACGGCGCCGGGACGACCCTCGTCACGATGGACACGGTCTTTGGCGCCATGTCCGATGCGGTCTGGCTGAAAGGGATCCTTCCGAACGCCACGGTGATCGCACGCAGCAACAATCGCGACGTCCAGGCGAGGATGTGCGCACTGGGCGCGGGCCTGGCCGTGCTGCCTTGCCCGCTCGGCGACTCGATCGCCCAGCTGGAGCGGGTCGACCTCGGTGACGAGCCGCCACACCGCGACACCTGGTTGGGCTATCACCGCGACCTTCGGCGTCAGGCAAGACTGCAGGCGCTGCTCGATCTGCTGATCGCACGCCTGGCCAACTGAGCGTCGGATGCGCACTGGGTGCCGGCGCGGCATGAGGTTCGCTAGCGCGTGCGAGGCACGGCCTCCGTCAGCAGCGCAAGTGCCTTGTTGAGGCTGGCCACTCCGGATCGCTCTCCCTTGTCATGGCCCAGGCGCACGACCACCAGATCGTGCGATGGAACAACGAAGACGAACTGGCCGCCCGCGCCCAGCATGTAGTACGCGGTCTGCGGCACGGCATAGGTCGCCGCACCATTGATCCAGAAGAAGCCCCCGTAGATCATGCGCTTGTCCGCCGCCCAGGCAGGGGCGATGGTGCTCACGAAGTTCACGAACCCCTCCGGCAGGATCCGCTCGCCGTTCCATACGCCGTCCTGCAGGTAAAGATTGCCCAGGCGCGCCCAATCGCGCCCCGACATCGCCTCGTAGCCTTGGGTGAGAAAGTTGCCGTAGGGATCGGTCTCCATCACCATGCTGCGGATACCGATCTTGTCGAACAGATTGCGCTGCGGGAACGAAAGGTATTCCTCGCCGCGCTTTTCCACGGCGAGACGAATCAGATAGCTCGCAAGGACCGGATCGGTGTTGCGGTAGCGGCCCACCGTGTTGGGTGGCCACTGCTGAGGCCGGGTCGCCGCGTAGCTGAACGCGTTGTTCCGTCCGGTGTAGAAGTAGAGATGATCGGGGTAGGGGCCGTTGGGGTCGAAGTCCGGATCGTCCGGCGCCTTGATGCGCAGCCCGCTGGACATGTGAAGAATGTCCGAGATCCGGATCTTCTGCCGGCCGTCGCCGTCGCCTTGCCACTCGGGAATCGGCGCGGGCTGGTCGAGCTGATAGACGCCTTGCTGGATCAGAACGCCCATCATTGTCGCCACCACGCTCTTGCCCATTGACCAGGACTGGAGCGGCGTTGCAATCCCGATGCCGCTCGTGTAGCGCTCGCCAATGAGCCGCCCCTTGTGCGTGACAACGAATGCCTCGGTGTAGGCGTCGGGCGCAGCAAACGCGGCATCCACCGCCTGGGCGATCTTTGCCATGTTGACGCCGGCCGGTGGCGGGTCGGCCGGCAGCACATCCCCCATCGGCCAGGGTACTGCCGCCGGATCCGGCAACGCGCTCTTGATCTCCAGCGGCTTGAAGAAGACGTCGTCCTGGCCAGGCGAAAGGGTGACGCAACCCTGCGAGCCAAAATGGCGCGCGGTCAGGGTCGGACCGTTCGGGATCGTGATGCGGACTTCCTTCCGGGCACGGTCGATCACCGGCTTTTCTACCTTCTTGCGTTGTTCGTACGGTGCCGTGAAGTAGCCGACGCTTTCGGCCGCGAAGTCGGGATCCAGCCCGGTGATGAACACCGCCGAACACATCGTCTTGGCGAAGCCGGCGGTGTGGTGCTCCAGTGGATCGCCGGGCGGCGGCACGTAGGCCGTGTCCAGTTCCAGGGCTCGCGCTCGAGCGATGAGCGCTTCCTTGGCCGGCAGTTGGGCGGAAGTTTGTGCTGCGGCAGTCGTGGCGCCGCCGCCGCCGCCAACGACGACGCCACCGCCACCACCACCTCCTCCACCACAGGCGGCGAGCAACGCCGTCACTGCCAGCGTCAAACCGTTTGCGACAGGATGCTTGAAATAGCGAGTCAGGATTTTCATTTGCGATGGAAGTTGTGGTTGGTCTTGGACGATGGTGTCCGGACGGGTGGTCGGTGCGCGCGCGTCGGCACGCTGCGGTCGAACGACCGCTTCTCAATGGGCGTCGAAGTGCCTAGATGGACTCCTCTCGTCGCGAGGGTCGCGCCGGTCCTGCCGGCCGTTCCGGCCGGTCGGGCAGCGTCTCGAACAGCGCATTTCTCAATCGCTCCGTCTCCGACGTATCGGGCTCTCTGCCCGAGGTGCCAACGATCACGACGCGCCAGGCCTGGTCGCCGTTCTTCACCAAGGTGGTGTGAATGCGTCGAGACGCGTTGCCGACCATGACTCCGCGCATCTGGAGTCCGAAGCGACCCTTGACGTTCATCGGCGTGCCCCGCGCGTCCATGGCCATCTGAGGACGCACGGCGGCGACCCACATGCGCTGGTACTGGTCCAGGCTGATGGAATCGAGACCTTCCTCCATGGCGAAAAATGCGATGACACCCGACGCGTGCGAACTGAAGGTGAATATGGGGTCACCCGTCTCGTTGACCTGTTCGGTGTAGACCCACCCCCGGGGAATCGAAACGCTGCGATCCGAGATGGGATTGCGCCAATCGAAGCCGGCGAAGTAGCTGTTCTTCGCTTCGCGGTCGAGGTGCTGCAGGTAGCCGAAGCCTCCGAACAGGCCGATCATCGCCGCGGCCGCGACCGAACGGCGAAGCGCCCCCATGGGAACAGCATGCACCTGGAAGCGCGCGGCGTCGTAGCTGGCGGGCCGTCCCGCCTTCACCAAACCGTACTGGCGCCACATCGTGAAGAGCGAGATCAAGGGAATGCCGAGCGCAAGGCCGGACGCGTACAGGCGCGTCAGGCGACCGAGGTACGCCATGAAGGTAGGCCGGCCGCCCCCGAGCAGCGTGACCTCGACGCCGAGTATCAGTTTGCCCGGCGTGGTGCCAAACAGGCCGAAGATGACAGCCTGCACGACGAGTGCGAGCGGAACCAAGATGAAACCGAGACCGGCTTCCGAACCGGGACTCGACATCCACAGCGCGAACGCAGGCCAGGTCCTGCCCAAGACGTTGCCGAGCAGGAATCCGACAGGGACGCAAAGCGTCCAGATGTCGAACAACTGCGCGAAAAAGCGCCGCCACGGACCCGCCAACGGCAAGCGGAGGACGTGACGTGGCGCGCCGAGCGCCTGGTGATCGGGCCTCGCCCAACTGGGCCAGTCCGGGACGAATTCCGGCGAAGGGGGCGTCTTCGCTAGCTCCACAAGCTCGAAGCCAGGCTCGCGCGTCTCCCCGCCGACCGCCGGTGGCGGAAGCAGCACGGGCTCCTGCCTGTCTTCGGCCAGCTCTGCAACCTCCAGAAGAGGCTTCCACGCGAGGCGACCAGGCCTCCATACCAAGGTCCTCGGACCGAGGGTGCCGGCTTGGAACAGTTCCCGCACTTGCATCGTCGACAAGGGGCCGCGCCGGTCCTCGCCCTGCGCATACCACCAACCGTCTTCCATGGCCCCTCCGCCACTCGTTGTGGTGGTCGACTGTATCCAACCGTAATCAAAACGCAAAGCGCTGTATTCAGCTTTGGTCCCCCGCGGTTCTGGCCGGGGATTGGGGCTCCGGGCTCAACCGACCCGGATCCAAACCGCGTTGGCTATCCGAAAATCTTCGCCCATGCCGCCCGAATGCGTCGGGCGCGGTCTTCGAAGAGGTATGAGCCAGCCAGCGTCAGCAGACCCGAAACCACACCCGTCACGATGGCCTCGGCAAAGGGGATGCCGTAGTGATTCGCGTGCGAGTAGGCGTCGCCCAACATGGTCAGGACGCCAACGACCAGCGCATTGCCGAAACGGTTCGCGTAGAGCTTGGCCGCCGGGGTGAACGTCAGCAGCACGGCCAGGATGCCGGTGGCAAGCCCTGTCTGCAGTGCGACCGTCCAGTGGGCAAGGCTCAAGAGATTGCCCCAGCTGCCCGGCATGCAGGTCATGCACGCGCTGGTCGGCTGCCACAAGCGCTGGACAAACAGCCTGGCGCGGCGCTTCCAATCGCTTGACATCATTCGTTCCCCATCGGTGCTCTCGCAGAATACCGCACCTCCCGGCGCCGCGAAGGCCGGCTTCGGCAATGTCGGCGCTTGATGCACGACGGCCTGCGGGCGCCCCGGGAGGTGCAGTGCCCGCCCGGCGACTGAGGGAGCTTATTCGCGGAGTCCGTTGCCGAAGCGGTGCAACATCCAGGGAGGCCATGGGTTCACTGCCGGCAAAGCCGAAGGCGGCAAGGGTGGGTTCATCCACAGGTCCCTCGTCAGCATCGGTGCGGCGAAACTGGTTCCCACGAGCCGCGTGACGGCGCCGCTTCGATTGCCAGCGGCCAGCACACCCTGGAGCACAACGCTCTGGTCGGCGGGATAGGCCCAACTCGGGCCATCGCGGCCTCCCGGCCTCGAGGGCCCGCCACTGCTGTACAGGGAGGGCATGGATGTCGTGGCGCAGTAGCTTGCTGCGACGTAGGTCAACGTCCCCGCCGCGATGCCGCTCATGCTCCCGCGCGCGAGGACGGCAGCAGAAGGGACCGGCTGGTCGTCGATGAGCTGAATCGATGCGCGCCGGTAGCGCTTGGGGTCGTAGCCCTTGCTATCGAGGTAGCCGCTGCGGCCGCGCCGCTCGCGGCCCAGGTTGGGATCGCTGCGCGCCAGATAGGCATGAGCCTTGCCGCTCACGCCGGGCTTGGCCCTCAGGCGGACCTTCCAGCGCCCCACGGGCGCCAGCGAAAACCCGTTGGGGGTTGCGCCCGGTACCCTGGCCGTGGGCATGATCGCCATCAGGATGACCTTGCGGTCCGCGTACTGGCAGGTCGGCAATGCGATGGTTCCGGCGGTCTTGTCGTCGGTCTCAGTGATCGTGCAGTACTTGACGCGAACCACCTCCCCCCTCGGCGATATCAGTGCGGCTCTCAGATGGCTGAAGGGCACGCCACTCGGAAGCCAGATCTCGAGGTAGGCAGGCACCTGCGAATCCGGGGCGACGCACCATTGGATTTCGCCGCCTCCCTTGTCCAGGTCAAATTCGGCATGCGTCCTCTGCAGATGGTTGTTGCCCGTCGGGAGCACGATCTGAAGCTCGTAGGGGTCGATGTCGGTCGGCGCTTTCTCGATGATCTCCTTCATCGCCGTCTCGAGGATCGAGCTCCCGTCGTGGGGGCCGGTCTGGGGGCCGTAGCTCAGGTTGACGATCACCTTGCGCGCCTTCCCATTCTTGTAGACATCACGCGCATAGGAACGAATCGCCTGGATGCCGTCCAGCGCATAGTGGTCGAGCCACATGCCCGACGGATCGTCGAGCGCCAGCGTGGGCAACTGCACGAAGGCCATGTCCTTGCGTCCGGCCGGCACGCTGGCCGCCGGGAGCGGCGCCGCGGCGAAGGCACGTGGCCGCGGCGTCGTGCGACTCTTCCATCCCGCTGCCAGGCTCATCACCTGTGCGCCATGGCTCGTGACCGAGCGCAGGCTCGGCAGTTCACTCTGGCGGTAGGCCGAGTCCTCGTTGACCGTGCCATTGACCGTCGCGCTCGCGACGATCGCCTTCAGCTCGTCGTTCACAAAGAAGCGGCCATAGCTGAACGGCGCGGGCTGCGGGGGCGGGACGGCCTTGCCGCCCTGGTCCCAGATGAACCGGACAGCCAGCGCGTTGGGTGCGGAATCGAAATGACGGCGGTGCTTGTGCGCAAACGGGCAGCCATCGTCAACGACGCCCACCACAATCTTGGGACCCGGTCCGTCCAGTTGGATGTTCAATCGGTCGTCCAGCGGGATGCCCTGCGGCGTTCCGAGTTCGAAGCAAGTGGCGCCGAGCTGGGTCTGCAATGCGGACAGCTGCATCTGCAAGGTCTCCCGCTGGCTCGAAACGGTGACGGTGGCGTGCTTGTAGCCCTGATAGGTGGCACTGATCGATGCGCCTTGAAGCCGCCGAAGTGTCTCGACACCGAGACTCAACGGTTTCTTGAATCGCGCCAGCAGGACCAGCGTCTGGTTCTTGTCGCTGGTGAGGTGTCGGAAGTCGGTGTGAAGTGCCCATTGCAGATAGACATCGGCCCGCAGGTTCCTCATCAATGGCAGTTCAGCAGTACGCATGGCGCAATCCCTCAGAGTTTTGAAAGATGGCTCAGAATTTCAGTGCCAAGGCCTTGCGCTCGTCAACGGTCATGTCGTAGAGCTTCGCCAGTACGGGCGTGCTGGTTGCCGCGATGGTCTGCGCGGGCCCTACGGAATAGCCGTTGGCGTTGGCGCCCGGGCCGATGGGATCGTCCATGTCAAGGTCGAATGCCGTCCCATCGATCGGCGCGCCGCCGCCCAATGCGATCCCATTGAAAGTGCGGGGGCACACCTGAATGGCAGCATCGAGGCGCGACAGGATGTACTCCGCAATGCTGTGGCCGAGCAGGCGTCCTGCCACGCCGTCGGCCGGAAAGTGCACGCCCGCTACCACCCTGTTGGTCGCAATGCGCGCTGCCTGGAGGTACAGCTGCTCTCGCATGGCGGCGTATCCTGCTGTCGTCGGCAGAATGCCATCGAGCATCCGTGCGAGTACGAACGCCTGGGTGGAGTGACCGCTCGGAAAACTGCCGTGGCCCGGCGTGGTGATCATCGGCTGAACCTGCTCGGAGTATTGAACCGGCCGCCAGCCTGCAAGCGCGTGTTTGAACTGCATCTCGACCAGCACAGTGAACTGGATCGCGTTGACAAGCAATTCCACCGTGCACCTATGGCGTTCCGGGTGCAGACCCGTGACGGCGGAAACGAACGCAAACTGATTGTCGATCTGCGCGAGGATCTCGGGCGTTCGCTCCATGCGGAGGTCCGCGTAAGCCAGAACCATGCTGATCTGGTCCTTGAAGAAGGCCCGCAGGGGCAGCTTCAGGCTGGCGATCGCCACGCCCCCGGCCTTGAGCTCGGCGGCGTTCCCGTTCTTCACCACTTCAAGATTGCGGCAGAGCTCCCACTGCACGAGATGGGAGCGCACCCATGGTTCCCAGCGCGGAAAATTCTTTGCATCGAACAGGCTGGGCTCTGCGGGCGGCGTGATCGTCGCGGGCGAACCGGTCCCTGTCCCGTCCCGGCTCGCGATCAGCGCAGTGCAGACCAGCGGATTGGCGAATGCATCGGCCAGTGTGGTCGCGCCGGCGGCGGCGCTATAGCCGCCGCTTCCGCCATACCCTCCGTAGCCGCCATACCCTCCATATCCACCGTAGCCGCCGTAGCCGCCGTAGCCGCCGTAGCCTCCGAGTTGCGTCATCGTCTTCTCCTTGGTGATTGTTCGCTCGACGTTCTAGCGTTCCTTCACGCCCGCAGCGCGAAGCGCGTCTTTCAACCGTTCCAGGTAGGCCGGCACGCGGTCGCGCGAGGGGTAGCCCTGCGCGAAGCGCGATACGGTGAACTTCGGATCCCGCTGAATCAACCGCGCGAGGGTCCGGCTCGCGGCGTCTACCTGCCCGGCCAGAGACTGCGCGATGATCAATGAACGGTAGCTCGACAGATGCGACGCGTTGACCCGCAGCGACTGCTCGGCGTGGCTGATCGCGAGGTCGTAGCGCTCAGCGGAGATCGCGATCGAGGCCATCAAGGAGTTGTAGTAGTACTTCAACGGGTCGAGCGGCGACAGTTCGAGCGCCCTCATCCCCGCGGGAAGCGCTTCGGATCCGTTGCCGTCGAACGCGTGCACCATGGCCTTGAAGAGCCAGGCCAGAGATTCGTTCGAATTCCATTCGAGTGCCCGGCTGCAACTCTGCAACGCCCGGTCCACATCCTTCATCAGGTGGCAGTACACGAAGCCCTGCATGGCCCACGCGAGCGGATTGCCGGGCTCGACGTCCAGTGCGCGACGCGTTTCCTGCAAGGCGAAGTTCGCTTGTGCCTTGGCGTCGTCGGTCAGGCCGCGCGTCGAGCAAAGCACATACCACTTGGCAAGCCACACGCGAGGCAATGCACACTGGCCATGTCGTTGGATCAATGCGTCCAGCACCTCGCGCGTGCGCAGGAACTCCGACGGTGCGCTTCGGTGCATCAGTCCGATACCGCCGAGAAGCAAGCTGTAGCTCTGCAGACTCGGCAGCGGACGCACGAGGGCCTCGCGCGCTTCCCTGTCCAGGAGCGCCCGATGACAGCCGTTGGCGATCGCGGTGCAGATCTCACTGTGCATCTGCACGAGGTCCTCGACGTCGCCCGTCAGGCGCTCGGTCCACACAATCTCGTTGCGCTCGACGTCGGTGAACTCCGACAACACGAGCAGCGTCTTTCCAGTGATCACGTAGCTGCCGGACAGCACGAAATGGGCACCAAGGAATGCCTTCGCATCGTCCAGGATTCCCGCGCGGCCTCGGAACGCCGACGTCGAGAGGTGCGAGATAACCTTGAGTTCCTGCGTCCGGCTGAGTTGCCCGATCACGCCCTCGGCGACGAGATGCCCGAGCGAGTACTGCTCGGGCTGGACCGTGCGCGACACGAACGGCATGACCGCGACGGTCGGAACCGGCGGCGTCGCATTGGCGCGGGGTGTCCATGTCGGCGCGACCTGATCCGGCGACCGGATGTCGTAGACGTGCAAGGGCCCGTCGACATGCTTGAGATACCAGTCGCCCAGGTCCTCGATGACGCCGTCGAGGCCATCGACCAGCCCATCGCGGGCAGACGCCGTGGCGACTGTCTGCCCGGGCCGCGCGAGCGCGGCCACGCGGGCGGCCAGATTCACGCCCGTGCCGTAAATGTCGTGCTCGCCCTCGTAGACGTGGGTGGCATGCAGCCCGATCCGCAACTGCATGCGACCGCGATCCGTCTCGCGTTGCTGCTCGTCAAGCCACCGGTGCATGGCCAGGGCAGAAGCGACGGCGCGTGGGGCGCCGTCGAATTCCACCATGAGACCGTCGCCGAGACTTTTCACCAACTGTCCCTCGTTTGCCGGCAGGACGAACTGCATCACATGCACAAGGAACGCTTGCCATCGTTGAATGATGCCGAGTTCGTCCGTTTGCATTAGGCTCACCGACTCGACAAGGTCAACAACCAGAACAACCTTCTCCTGGCGCTGGAAGCTGAACCCGACCGATGCAGCAAGTGGGATGCTGGAGGCGCCAGGAGACAAAGTCATCCCTCCGTTTAGCGAGAAAGGCGGCAAGAGGGTGCCTGCGATTGCTTTGCGCGCAAGACAACCCACACGTTTGCACATTTTGATTACATCCGACTCGATGCCAATCGTCAAAGGCCGTGGGCTTCGCATTCGCCCATCGTGTCGGAAAACAAGCACTCATTCCGTACCAAGCGTGTGACTTCGCCGCAAGCAAAAAAGGTAGTCCCAGATACATTTTGCGACCCACGATACAGAACACCTCACCCCCGAACGCCAGCGTGCCCCCTCGCTTCAGGCTGTTTGGGTCAGGGGACCTCGCGAAGGCGTGCCCTGCGGCGACGGGGCGGCTGTCCGACTTGCAATCCACGTGAGAAACGGAGCGTGCGATGGAGAAGAGAAAGGCCGAGGTGGTGGGCGCATGCATCGTGTCCGCCGCGAGCTCCTTCCCCCTGCACTTGATGTCGCTCTTGGTTGCCCTGGTGGCCCTCGATGGACGTCTACCGATTGAGCGAGCGGGATGGATCAGCTCCAGCTTCATGTTGGGGTTGCTCGCAGGCACAGTCGGGCTGCCTCTCAGCGGCGTCACTCGCGTAACACCATTTTGGGCAGCCGCAGCGCCAGTGATTGTCGGTTCTGGCCTGGGGCTTGGCGCCTTCGTGGGCGGGGCCTACCTACTGGCGGGCTGGGTGATCGTGGGTGCTGCCGCAGGCATGTTGAGCCTGCTTGGGTCGACTGCAGCCGCAACCTACCGCGACGCGCATTTTGTGTTCTCACTGCGACTTGCGCTCGTTCTTTTCTCCTCTGCGGTTGCCATCGCGATGGGGGCGGCGCTCGGTGGATTCAGGTCCTACGGGAACGCAGTGAGCGTCCTCGGAATTGCCTTCGCGGGCGCATGCGCCGCAGGCCTGGTTTGGTACCGAGCGCCTGAGCCCAGAGCCAGGTCGAGAGAGCCGCGGCAAGACACGAGGCGGCGGCTGTACGACCTGCTGATCGTGGCGCTCTTCTTCTGTGGACAAACAGGATTTTCGTCGTATGCTGCGCACTTGGCGATCGCCAACGGGATCGACGCAGGGTCGCTTCCCCCTGTGTATGCGTTTTGCAAGACGGCCGCTGCGGCCATCCTATTGAGACTGGGGTTGTCGGGGCGTTCAGTTGCGCCCTCCCTTTGGCTTGGGGCGCTGCTTGGAATGGCAGTCGTTTCGATGGCGCTATCAACGGGCTTTGCGCAATTTGCGGTAGGACTCCTTTGTTGGGAAATCGCGCTGAACCTGCAGTCGACCCGCATGCAGGCCACCATCGTTTCTCGACATCCTGCGTTTGCTGGCGCGTGGATTCCGGCTGCAGTGGCATTTGGCGCAGCTCTTGGACCGGTTGCTCACGGGCTTTTGCTGAGCGTGACCGGCGGAATGTGGTTTGTTCTGTACACCGTTGCGTCAGGCATGTTGCCCGCCATAGCGCTCAAGCCATACGCGAAGCGGTGAGGACTCAAAAGACCTGAACCCATCAGGCACCCCGGTCTCGGGTTGAGGCCAAACTGACAATCCGATAGGAGCACGTATGAACACGAGCGATCCAACACGGGTCTGGTTCGGAGAAGGCGTCATTTCGCCATCTGTAGCAGCTCATCTGGCGAAGCACGCAGCGATTGCCAAGCCGCAGGCTCAGGCCGGCACGACGCGAGCTGCGGATGGGCAGGCGTCGAAGAAGGAGGTTGTGCGCGTGATGGTCGGTGAGGGTGTGATCTCTCCCGCCGTGCAACGGCACATTCGGCGCTCATAGAACCATCGCCCGCACAACAGCTGGACGCGAGGCGAGAATTGGCGTCAGACACCACAACCACCTTCACAAGGGTGTTCCCCGGGGCGATCCCGCCAATGCGGGCCGACAAGTCGGCATTGGGATTCATGCCGACTTCCGCGTTCCAGTATTGCGAGGCGATGAGGGTCGCCTCGAGTCACGGGTGGTACATGTTTCCGCCCGTCGACATTCGCCTTCGCTTCAATGGTGCCGACGTTTTTCACGAGACGGATGCGGGGTGGGAATTGCTGTCCTTCGCATACCTGACGGGATTCGTTGACTTCTGGAATGAGCATTGCCCGCCTGGTTTCGAGGGGCTCGTCCCGCCACATCTGCGCGCGCTACCCGCTCGCGGTGTTGTCCAGGTATGGAGTGGTTGGCTGATCGGAACGGCGTCAGGCTGGAGTTCTCTGATCCGCCCGATCGTCAATGTGACGCGCAGCCACCTTTTCCACTGCTATGAAGGAGTCATCGAGACGGATGAATTCCAACCCATCCCCCTCTTCGTGAACCTGCAGATCACGGCGACGGAGGTGCCAATCATGTTGCGGCGCGACACGCCACTGTTCCAAGTCCAGCCGGTTCGGAGAGAGAGCTTCTCGGACCTCGCACATGCTTGCCGATGGGCGGAGGCATTGGCCCCTGTTGATGATGACTCAGCGATGATGAGCGACACCGAGTGGGCCAGCTACCGCAAGACAATTCGTACCGATCAGAGTTTTGAGACGCATCGGCTCGGCGACTATGGAGCTGGCGTTCGCAAGCGCGCGAAGAGTGGTGGCGACGACGAGGCGAGCGCCTCTGGATGAGCGAGTTGACGGCATGCCTCGGCCCATTGGGGCGCGCCAATCATCTTGGCCGGTCGGTCAAAGTGAATGTCATTGCGCCGCAAGCCTTCGAGGATCTGGCGCAGGGACGCAACGCGCGCGGCGCCGTCGTTTTCGAATGAGCGACTTCGCGCGGCGAAGCCGGCAGCACGCGCCAGGCCGATGCCGTCAGCGCAACGATGCGCAGCGCCGCGTGCAGCGGCAGCGCCAGAGGATCAGGATTGCGAAGGGACATGGTCGGTGCGTCGGGAGGATGTCGATGCGGCCGATTCTGCGGACGCTGCGCGCGCGGACCAACGAAGGAATGCGAGTTTTCAGATGCGCTTTGTGTTGCCGGCGCCAGGCCCGAACAGCAGACAGACTGCGCCGTTTCGATCTCGACACGCGGCCGCCCGGCCACGGAGCGGCCAGAATGAGCCCCCATGACTCTCCCGTTGCACACGCTGCAAGGCACCCTGAAGCGAGCCGGCCACGGCCCGATCGCACCGAGGGTGCGGCGTTGAAGCCTGGTCCCGGACGGTCCTCCCCGCTCGTGCGCGGCCTGCTGTACGCCTTCGCCGTGCTGTGCCTGATCCTGGGGCTGATCGGCGTCGTCCTGCCCGGGATGCCGACGACGGTGTTCATCCTCATGGCCGCCTGGGCGGCCGCGCGCAGTTCGCCGCGGCTGCACGGCTGGCTGCTCGACCACCGCCTGTTCGGCCCCCTGCTGCGCAACTGGCAGAACGGCCGCTGCGTGAGTCGCCGCGCCAAATGGAGCGCCACCGCCACCATGGCGATCTGCGCCGTGATCGTGTCGCTGACGGCCCACAAGCCATGGCTCGCCGCGCTGGCCGTCGGCTGCATGGCCACGGTGCTGGCCTGGCTGTGGTCGCGCCCGCTGCCGCCGTCCTGAGGCCCGGCGACCGGGCACGGCTACGGTGCCGGAGAAGCCGCCTGCCCGAACGCGAGCTCTTCCGAACGCCACGAAGAGCGGGCGACCAGCCACAGCCAGCCGGCCAGCCCCGCCGAGGCCCAGGCCACCATCGCGCGACCGGCCTGCCCCTGCTGGTCCGTCAGGTACACGCTGCACAGCTGCTGCGGCGCCTCCTGGTACACCAGGCCCGCGGCGAGGGTCATCCAGAACCAGTTCATGACGATGAACGCCTGCAGCACGGTTCCGGCGGAAGCCCAGGATGCGCGCAGCAGCAGGCCCGCGGCGACCAGGCTCGCGACCTTGGCGACGGCCACGTCCGCGCGCAGCACCGCCAGGTCCAGCGCCGCCGGCACCATCCAGAACCCGGTCACGCACAGCGCGAACAGCAGGCCCGGCAGCCCGTTGGCATTCCAGCGGCCGATGGCGCGACTCAAACTGTCGCCGGCCCGGGCGGCCGCGAGCCAGCCGAGCAGGAACAAGGCCGGCAGCTCGAGGCCCATGTGGCGCGCCATCGTGTGTTCGAGCCAGGGATGTGCGGCGGCCATGGCGGCCAGCAGCAGGCCGGGAGCGAAGTCGCGCAGATGCCGCCTCCACACCGGCGCCATGCTCAGGCGCCTCCGACGCTGCGCAGGTAGTCGGCCAGGGCGATGTCCGGGCGATCGATGTCGTAGGCGCGGCTCAGGCGACCGTCCTCGCCGATCAGGAACAGCGCGGCGTTGTGCGAGTAGCCGCCCAGCCCGTCCGGCAACACGACGACGCCGAACAGGTCGAGCATGGCCTTGAGCTGGGCCGGATCGCTGACGCCGGCAAAGCGCCAGACCGCAGGGTCGGCATCCAGCCGCCGCGCATGCTCGGCCAGCACCTGCGGCGTGTCGTTGGCCGGATCGAAGCTGAGCGTGAGCAGCCTCACGTGGCCGGCGAGCCCGCGCGCCTGGATCTCCCCCTGCAGCCAGGATTGCCCCGCGACGCTGGTGAGGCACACGGACTGGCAGCGCACATAGGCCAGCGTGACGAAGGTGGCTTGCCGCGCGGGACGGCCGTAGTCGCTCAACGCCAGCCGCCGGCCGCCGGCGTCGATCAAACCGATCGCGGGCAGCGGGCGCGGCGCGCTCGCGATCTCGGCCCGTCGGACGCCGTCCGACGTCACCGCGGCAAAGCCATGGGTCACGGCCGCGAACGCAGACAGCGCCGCGACGGCCACCCCGGCCGTCGCGGCCAGCGTGYGCCAGCCGCGAATCACGGCGGGGTCCCGCCGGCAGACGCCACGAATTTCTCCAGCTCGGCAATGGCCGGCCAGGGCTGCGTGCGCTCCGCGCTGGCCTTGCGCGCGGCCTGCACGGCCGCCACGTCCACCGCGGCACCGGCATTGCCCCATTCGGCGCGGATGAAAGTCAGCACCGCGGCCAGTTCGGCGTCGTTCATCTGCTCCCCGAAGGCGGGCATCGAACCGTTGTAGGTGGTGCCGGCGACTTCGATGGGACCATTCAGTCCGTGCAGCACGATCTGGATCGGGATCTCGGCCGGTCCCTTGACCCACGACGCATTCGCCAGCGGCGGAAAGACGCCCGGCAGCCCCTGTCCGGCCGCCTGGTGGCAGGCCTGGCACTTGGCGACGAACAGCTGGCGCCCATCGACCGTGCCGCCCTGCGCCGGCGCCGTCCCCTGGGCCAGGGTGGCCGGCGCGCGCTGGTCGCCCAGTCCCGCGAGGCCATCGGGCCGGGCCAGCAGGATGTAGCCGACGGCCCACACCACGAGCGCCAGCGCCAGGCCCAGCACCACGCGCGGCACCGGGTTGTACTGCTCGTGCGGATCGGCGTGCTCGCTGCTACGGCTTTGCTGGGGCTGCTTCATCGTTGTTCTTTCCTGTGGGGACTTCGGGCGACGCATCGGCGGCGGCCGGCACTTCGAGCCCGCGGCGCGCCGGCAGCATGCGCGTGACGGCCTCCGCCTGGGCCGGCGTGAGCACGGGGTACTCGCGCTGCAGGCTCTGCAGGTAGGCCACCAGATCCAGTGCCGCCGGCGTGGCGACCACCGTCTTGCCGAACGGCACGGTGCCGGGCGGCAGCGCCACGATGCGCTCGCCCTTGGCGGCGGTGCCTTCGTTCTTCACTTCGAACAGGAAGGGATACGACGGCATGATGCTGCCCGGCACGTAGGCGCGCGGCTGGAACAGGTGGCCCAGGTGCCAGTCCGCGCTGGGCTGGCGGACGCCGATGTTGAAGAGGTCCGGCCCGGTGCGCATCGTCCCCAGCAGCGGCGGTTCGTCGTAGTGGTAGTCGCCGGCCACCGAGGCGCGGCCCCAGCCGCGCTGCGCGTCGGCGATGCCGGCGCCGGTGGTGCTGGGCTGCTGCGTGTGGCAGGCGATGCAGCCGTTGGCCATGTAGACCGTGCGGCCGCGCAGCTCCTGGCTGGTGTAGGGCTTGAGGGCCGGCGGCGCCGGCTCGTCCTTGAGCTGCAGGAAGGGCACGATGATCATCGCGGCGGTGGCGAGCGAGAGCGTCACCATCGCGCCGCTGACGAGCTTGAGTTCGTTTTCCATGGTGTCAGACCGCCGAGGTGTGGAGTGCGATGCGGTCGGTCTGCGTGAACACGCCCGAACGCGCGGTGATCAGCGCGACATGCCACGCGAACACCAGGTGGCCGAGCGTCATCAGCGCACCGCCGATGGAGCGGCCCTGGAGCCAGGGCAGCGTGACCGCGACCGAGTCCATGAAGGGGCGCGCCGGGTCGAGCAGGATCAGGCCCTGCAGGATGCCGCCGATGCTCAGCGTGATCATGTAGACCGCGAAGCCGGCCACCACCAGCCAGAAGTGCAGGCTGATCAGGGCGGGCTTCGGCCAGCGGGTGTCGAGGATGCGCGGCAGCGCGAAATACACGCCGCCGAAGATCACCATCGACACGAAGCCGTACATGCCCAGGTGCGCGTGGGCCACCGTGAAGTGCGTGAAGTGCGTGACCGCGTTGAGCGAGCGCAGCGCTTCCAGCGAGCCCTGCAGCGAGGCCAGCGTGTACATCACGGCGCCGAAGAAGATGAAGCGCAGCACGTGCGAGTGCTTGAGCGCGCTGAAGTGGCCCTGCAGCGTCAGGTGCTGGTTGAGCGAGAAGGCCACCACCGGGATGATCATCATCACGCTCTGCACGATCGACAGCGTGATCAGCCACTCGGGGATCGGGCCGCCGATCAGGTGATGGGCGCCGACCTGGCCGTAGAAGAAGGCCAGGGTCCAGAAGCCGAGCAGCGAGAGGTTGTACGAGCGCACCGGCCGGCCGATGACCTTGGGCAGGAAGTAGTAGACGCAGGCGATCGACAGCGGCGTGTAGAACAGGCCCAGCACGTTGTGGCCGAACCACCAGTTCATCGTCGCCTGCTCGACCCCGAAGTGCACGCCGGGGATCTTGGCCACGATGTAGAGCGTGGGGAACCAGAACAGCGCCGCGCCCATGTACCAGACCGACACGTAGAGATGCTGGACCTGGCGACGCTGCAGCATCAGCGCCATCGGCAGTCCGATCAGCATGCCGCCGACGGCGAACAGGCCGCCGATCTGCCAGGGAATCTCGAGCCACTCCATGCCGGCGCTCAGGCCGATGGCGATCGCGCCCAGGCCGGCGATCAGGCCCGCGTTCCAGAGCACGGCGCCGACGATCACCAGGCGCCCGCCCATCAGCTGGGTCTTGAGCAGGCGCGGCAGCATCCAGATCGCCAGGCCGAGCAGGCCCAGCGGCGCCCAGCCATAGGCCACCGCGTTGAGGTGCAACGTGCGCAGGCGGCCCATCGTGAGCCAGGCCTGCTCGGTCAGCAGGTCGGGCCAGTGGAGCTTGAGCGAGGTCAGCAGGCCGGCGGCCGAAGCCACCAGCAGCCAGACCACGGCCGAGCCGATCAGCACGAAGGCCGGGAACGCGCTGGAGCGGTCGGCCGCCTCGCGGACCGCCGCCTCGCTGGGCGCCATGCCCCGGGCCGGCGATGCCTGGGCCGCGGTCACGGCCGCCAACTGGCGCTGCTGCTCCGCGCTGGCCGAGGGCTCCTCGGGATGGCCGATCTCGCCGGCCGAGAAAATGGTGCGCGCGCCGGTCGATTCGGCATCGAACAGGCCCTTGCGCAGCGACCAGATGAATGCGAACAGGCCGGTGATCGACAGCAGGAAGGTGGCCAGCAGCAAGGCGGTGGGGTTCATGTCCTCTTTCTGTCTTCCCGAGGGTCAGGCACGGGGCCGGGGAAGAACGTGGCTGTGATCCTAGGTCGCCTGGATCAGATCGTGAATCACCAGTTGTTCTCTCAATAAGCAGATCAGATGGTGAACTGCTCTACTCCTCTCCCTCTCGAATCGTCCCAACAAGCTCACATTCATGCCTTTCACTACAATTCACGAAATTGCATATCAGCGCACGCCGGGGCTAGCCTGTCGCGGGCTGCATTCGAGAGGCATTTGATGAAGCTCTATGAAGCGCTGGCCGCCGACATCGAGGCGTCGATCCGCACCGGCGTGCTGCATGCCGGCGACCGCCTGGCGTCCGTGCGCCACACCAGCCAGAGCCGGGGTGTCAGCGCGTCCACGGTCTTCCAGGCCTACTACCTGCTCGAGGCCCGCGGCCTGATCCGGGCCCGGGAACGGTCGGGCTACTACGTCTCGGCCGGCGTCAGGCAGGTCCCGCCCGAACTGGACCTGACTTCGCAGCCCAAGGACGAATCGATCGCGGTCGACGTCAGCGAACAGGTGTTCGAGATCCTCGAATCCAGCATGACGCGCGACGTGGTTCCCTTCGGTTCGGCGTTTCCGAGTCCGTTGCTGTTCCCGCTCGGGCGGCTCGGCCAGGCCATGGCCTCGAGCGCGCAGTCGCTGGACCCCTGGAGCACGGTGGACGACCTGAGTCCGGGCAACGAGGCCCTGCGCCGCCAGATCGCGCTGCGCTATCTGGCCGACGGCATGCCCGTGCACACGGACGAGATCGTCATCACCAACGGCGCGCTCGAAGCCCTGAACCTGTGCCTGTCCGCGGTGACGCGTCCCGGCGATTCGGTGGTGGTCGAATCGCCCACCTTCTACGCGGCGCTGCAGGCGCTCGAGCGCATGGGGCTGCAAGCCATCGAGGTGCCGACCCATCCCCGCGAAGGCATCGACCTCGCGGCTCTGGAGCATGCGATCTCGCGCCACAAGCCGAAGGCCTGCTGGCTCATGACGACCTTCCAGAACCCGCTCGGGAGCTCGATGCCGGAGGCCAAGAAGAAGGCGCTGGTGGAGCTGCTCGCGCGCCACCAGTTGCCGCTGATCGAAGACGACGTGTATGCCGAACTCTATTTCGGCGACAAGCGCCCGGCGCCCGCGAAGGCCTTCGACACGCAGGGCCTGGTCATGCACTGCTCCTCATTCTCCAAATGCCTGGCGCCCGGCTACCGCATCGGCTGGGCAGCGCCCGGGCGCTTCGTGAAGTCCGTCGCGCGGCAGAAGCTGACGACCACGCTGAGCGCCTCCGCGCCGGCGCAACGCGCGATGGCGCTCTACCTGGAACGCGGCGGCTTCGACAAGCACCTGCGCAAACTGCGCCAGACGCTGGCGGCCCAGCAGGCCACCTTCGCCGAAGCGGTCGGACACCATTTCCCGAGCGGTACGCGGGCGACCCGGCCCGCGGGCGGCTACTTCCTGTGGGTCGAGCTCCCCGAGGGCATCGATGCGCTGAAGGTCCACCGCCACGCGCTGTCCCTCGGCATCAGCGTGGCGCCAGGACCGATCTTCTCCGCCAGCCGTGCGTTCACGAACTGCCTGCGGCTGAACTACGGCCACACCTGGGATGCGCGCAGCGAACAGGCTCTGGCGAGCCTGGGACGGCTGGTTTCGTCGCTGTAGCGAAAGCCGCGCGAACCTTCTTCAGGCAAGACCTCAACCCCAGACATTTCCGCCGCCAGTTTCTGAATCGACGGGGTTCGCGCAGGCGCCGCATCGCGGTGAAATGGCCAGTTGCTGCATGCGCCAACTGCTTCCTTTGTTCGGCCAGCCGCAAGACCGCTCAGGGATTCCCTCTGAGTAAAAAGGCGAGCCCCGAAGGTGCACGAACACCGACGAGGCTCTAACCACAACGTGCAACCATCTAAGGAACCGCACATCATGGCTACCTCGAATGATAGTGACCTCCCCGGCATCGCCATTTCCGTCCGCGGCGGATCGGTGCAGGTCTTCGTGAACACTTGCAATGACCCGGCACACCGTGTCCCACGCGACGCACCCGGCTTGAACGGCGAGCGGCCATTCGCCCAAAGTCGCAGCCTCGCCCGTCTCGCGCGGGCCCGGCGGCTCTCCGCCATGCTCGATGTCGACGTACCGCGCGCTGCGGCCTTCGCAGGCGCAGCGCCACGTGATGCATTCATCGCCACGCGCTCGCCCTTCGACGTGTTCGCCGAACTGGCGAAAGTGGTGCGCGCGGCCAAGCGCGAGGTGCTGATCGTCGATCCCTATGTGAACGCCACCGCGCTGACGGACATCGCCATCGCCGCACAGGAAGGCGTGCGCATCCTCATCCTGGGTGATCGCGCCGGATCCAAGTCCAGCCTCGCGCCGGCGGCCAGTCGCTGGCAGGCGCAGTACAGATCCGCGCGTCCGCTCGAAGTCCGCCTTGCACGCGACAGGTCCTTGCACGACCGCTTGCTGTTGATCGACCGCACGGAGGTCTGGAACCTGTCCCAGTCGATCGCGGACTTCGCCAAGAAATCGCCGGCGTCGATCGAGCGAAGCGGCGCGGCGATCGAGAAGGAGAAGGCGGTGGCGTACCTGGGCTTGTGGATCGGCGCCACGCCGCTTGCCTGAGGGGCCAGTCTCAGCAGGCCACCGTGGGGTGGCTTGCTTCGTCTAGTGAGCCCTCCGTCATCTTTCGGACCCCTCCATGGCCATGTGGGCAACAAGCATCGCCGGCCCGCGCCCCTCTTGCAGGGGCTCACTCTCCGTTCACCAGAGACACCCCGTCCATCGGCTTGAGCATCCATTTCGCAACGTCCGCGCCCAACCCGTGAATCACTGCATCCATTGAGCTGCATTCGGTGGTCTCCGCCGTGATATCGGAGGGCTGGGTGTGCATCTGGCGCAGGCCTTTGAACTGCGCAGTGGGCAGTCCCGGTCGTTCGAGCACCGCATGGATGACCACGATCGTGGGGCCGCCGGCGCTGACGGTCACCATGTCCATGATTTCGATCTTCAGCAAAGGGGCGGCATCCCTGCCGGTACCCAGCACGGGGAGCACAACCTCATACCGCGCCTTCAACTGATCTTGCACCGCCTGACGCAACGGGTCCGGCACGCCGCACGCGTCATCGGATTCAGAGATCTGGCGCCCCTGGTAATTCCCGTACACGACTGGCGGCAGTATCACCGTGTTGTAGGCAGCAGGCGCCGGTGGCATTCGCTCAGGCGACTGGGGATCGTGTGAACTGCAAGCAGCCAGAACCAAGCTCACCGCCATCGCGATGCACGCATTGCGCACGGATTGTCTTGCTGTCATGGAAGAACAGGGGAGACGTGAAGAATTCGACCACTGTACGGCTCTACGCCGGCATGAGTCTTGGCAAAGGCAATGCTGCCAATGGATGGCTTTCTCATCGTGGGTGTTCCTGGTGTCTCGCGCTCGACACGAGCGGCTCGCGGAGGCGGACGAAACCTGACGGCGCCCTGACGCAATTTGTTACATTAGTCTGCGGACTTGGATGAATTTTGCAGGACCGACTACCTATCTATCGGGCCAATCACCCAGTCAAACCAAAGCTACAAGGAAATATATCGCATGCAGACCATTAATTACAAAATGGAATACTCAATTCTTGAGTACGTTTTCGGTCTTATTGGCCCGGCGATCATCATTGCTGCAATTTTTTATCCGATTGCCGATCTGAAAATAGGAACCCTGCGGCTTCATCTCCCGACAGGCGTGGCCAATGGCCTCCTCATGCTAGTCGGGGCTTATGTCACGTATCTTACAGTTGGAACACTTTTTAAGAAGCGCGCGGCCAACAGCCAAGGAGCCAGCATTGTTCTCGACGAGAAGAGCATGTCTTTCACGACCGTCAAGAAATTCGCTGGCGTACTGACCACTGTGAACTATGATGCAATCGATAAAATCACCATCACGGATATTCCGGAAACCTCGACATCGAGCGCAGAGAAAACAATAGAAATTAGTGCGCCATCAACAGCATTTAAAAAATTCGAGTTCGATGCCATTCACATGGCGAAAGATTCGGACTTTGATGCTCTCGCGGGCGCACTCAAGCATCGCGCCATGAATGCGGCCTTCAAGCAAATCTAATTTATGGGTTTCTTGCATAAATTATTCCAGATAGTTTCTGGAAAAAAATACAGAAATTGCCCCGGTGGCGCCGCAGAGGATCCTGCAGTGCAGCGAGCACTCAAAGCTGGGCTCATCAACTCCGAGCAGATCTTGGCGTATTGCGACAGTTGCACAACTGGACTGTCTCACGATACTCTCGCCGAGGGGCTCGGCTCACACTGGGGTATCAGCTCGCCTCGGGAGGCTGCTGAGACTCTGGAGTGGCTCAGCCGCTATGGCCATCGCTTTTTTTACGACATCGTTTTTCGGGTATACAGCGATGGTGCTTCAGGAGAGGAGCGCCAAGAGGTTCTCGAGGCATTGCTAGCCAGTGGTCGATACGGTGCCCCGGAAACCGTGCGTCAACAGATTGCCGCGCAGGGGCCATGCGAGGAAAAAGATCTCGTTTTCTCGGCGTTGGAGCAGGCCATGGAGATGCTGGGGAATCTGCGATCCGTTTTTCGCCTTCTCGAAGACGAAGTCAATGGCTCGTATCCCCCCAAGGATTACAGCGCTGGAATACTTGCCTGGGATCTTGGCCGCCTCGTCACTGTTGCAAGGATGTCATTGGACTGCAAATACATTGGACTGGATGAATTCAGTCGCATTCTTACGCACGTTGATAGCGAGTTGCGTTCGAATTTTTCATCCTGGCCACAGTTTGCAAAGAGCTACATCATCGGTCGAGCCAGTTGGGGAGGTCAGAACATGACGCTAGGCGGAATTATCGGCATTGCCGAAGATCTCATGACTGATGCAAAGAGCCCTTGGGTGCTGTCTCCCCTGTGAGTTATTGGACTGCCGCGGCGGGCATTGCGGATCTTCAGCGCCACAACCGCAGCAGAAACTCAACTCATGACTTTTAGCTGACCTCTCCTAACTAAGGTCTTGTCCGCGTGGGGCATCGCCACGTTGTCCGCGTGCGGTGCCTACCGCCTGACGACCTGTTGATGGCCAACACACTCGGCTTCCAGGTCCAGGTCATGACGAGCCTTTTGATCGGCGCTACCGAGTGTGTTTTGTCTCTTCATTTTCTTGGGTGCGGGTGCGCTGATTAGAGGATGGCTTACCGCGTTCGCCCCGGTTTCCGAGGTAAATGCCGCTGACGGCCACAACCAGGCATTCGAACTCTGCCTCCAAATCTGATGAAGCCCGCACTTTCCGTCAATGCCGCGCTTGAGAACTAGCGACTTTGATAGGCTAGGACATCGCTATGGAAGGCGTCCCGCGCTTCGAATTCGAGGAACGGCCCTGGGCCGCTTCCCAAAGTCAGAGCGCCGCAACGCGCAAGGTGACGGCCCTCGCGAGCCCTTACTTGCCGGAAACGACTGCTTCGAAGCAACCATTACAACCGGCTTTTGCCTAACTGGGGCTACCGAAGCGATGCTTCAATTCGGTCAGAAGGCGCCCTTTACTTCAGTCAAAAAATGATAATTATGAAAAAAATTCTCATCGCCGCGGCCCTCGGTATTTCCGTTCCTGCAATTTCGCAGACAAGCTTTTTGGGAATAGCTTTCGACTCCCCGTTTCCAGGTGAAATGAAAGAGTGTCCGAAGTCTAAAATTTTGAACATGGTCGACCATGAACTCGTCAAAGGGGCTGGTACGTGCTATTTTATTAAACAGCATGGCACTTATCAAGTTTATAACAGCCCAGACTTAGGCTTGGGTCATATGCTGACAGTTGAGACTTCCGATGACAAACCCATTATTTTTTCATTCTCTTTCAATAAGACCAAGTACGACCAAGCCATCGACATTTTCACTGCGCGCTACGGCAGACCGCAAAAGACAAACAGCGAAAAAGTGCAGACTCGCGCTGGTGAATATTTCAATTCTCGAGCGAATATTTGGGAAGGAAAAATCCTTCGAATCCAACTTGATGAAATCGGCAAAGACGTCCGCTGGAGTGATGCTGTAATAGTTAATCTTTCCGCCATGAACAGTATCAATAAGAAGAATAGAGAGGCTGCAGAGGCGGCGGCCAGAAAACTTTGAACCGCGTCTTTTAGTCCATTATCGCGACGATCCGCTACGGGGTAAGTCGGAAGACCGCCGTGGGCCCGGTGGCGCCGGCAGAGGTGTGGCAGGATGCGGCCAATTGCAGACCTTCGTGGACGCCTCGCAACGAACCAAATTGTTGACGCGTGCACACTGACATAGGTGTCGACAACAATCGGCCGAGGACCAACGTCAAATTCGACACTGGTGCTCAGTGATGGTGAACAGTGGAGCGCGCCCGCGCATTCAACGCGGCCCCGATGAAGACGACCAAGGATGGCCGATTCGCATTCCAAAAACCAAAATGGGCTGCGGCCCCAGTTCTCACCCGAGGTCCGTGAGCGGGCGGTGAGGATGGTGCAGGAGCACCATGGGGAGTACCCGTCGCTGTGGGCGGCAATTGAGTCCATCGCGCCGAAGATTCGCTGCGTGCCGCAGACGCTGCACGAATGGGTCAAGCGCGTCGAGGTCGACACGCGTGCGCGAAGGCGTTACGACCAGCCAGGCCCAGCGGACGAAGGAGCTAAAGCGCGAGGTCAAAGAGCTGCGCCGGGCCAACGAGATTTTGAAGCTGGGGTGATCGTACTTTCGGTGCAGATTGATACGGTTACGGGAAAAATCAGCAAGCAAAACAATGGCTTGCGCGTCCCGGGGTCTGGTATGGAACTTGTTTTTCCATTGAACCGTATCAATCTGCACCGAAAGTACGATCACCCCTATTCGCGTCACCAACTGGAAGTCGAGCGCCCGCGCTCGCGAAAATAGCCCGGCGTCTGCCCCGTCCACTTCTTGAACGCCTTGCGGAAGTTCGACACGTCCGAGAAACCGCTGCGCTCGGCGATCTCCTCGACCGACAGGTCGGTGCGCTCAAGGAACTCGATCGCCAGCCGCTCGCGAATGCCGTCGAGGATCGCCTGATAGCTGGTGCCGGCCTCGACCAGGCGCCGATGCAGCGTGCGCGCCGACAGATGCAGCCGCTCGGCCATCTGGTCGACGCGCGGCAGCTCTCCGATGCTTTTCAGGCAGGCCTGCCTGATGGTGGCCACCAGCGCGTGCTCGGCGCCGACGTCTTCCAGCATGCGGCCGCAGAACCTCGCGCAGACCTCGGCCGTGACCGGGTTGGCATTCGGCAGCGGCAGGCTCAGCATGGCCGCATCGAACTGCCACTGCAGCACGCCGGCGTCGAACTCCACCGGGCAGCGCAGCACCTGCTGGTAGCGCTGCGCATAGGCCGGCGCCGGATACGGCAGCAGCAGCCGGCGGCCTTCGGCGGGGTGCTCCAGCACGCGGTTCGTCAATGCATAGATGGAACTGAACCAGAACTCCGTCGCCAAGGGCAGCAGCGGCCCGAGGTCGATCACGTCGTGGCCCTCGAAGATCGCCACCTCGCCCTCGACCCGAAAGCTCTTCTCGAGCACCGGCCCGGCGAGGCGCACGTGCTTGATGCCGAAGGCCACCGCATCGCCCAGCGTGGCACTGGTCAGCACGGCATAGCCGAAGACGCCGAAATCCGAGATCCGCTGGCGCTGTCCAGCCAGCAGCCCGATCGCCGGTTCCGGACTCAGCCGCAGCACGTTGCCGAGCAAGGCCAGCTTCTGTCGGTGAGAGATATGCAGCTCGGGGTCGGACATCGCCTGCGCGGCGATCCCTGTGCCCTCGAGCAGTGCATCAACGCCGACGCCGAGTTCGGCCAACGCACCGATCAGCGCCGCCAGCCCCTGCATGCTGTGGGTCAGCGCGCCCAGCTCGCCTTCCCGGCGGCGCAGGGTGGGAAACGGAGCCGGCATGCCGGCGAAGACTGGGTGGGGCACAGGAAGGGGATGGAAGCTGGCGGTTTGGCAGATTTTCACCCGAATGTGTCGAAGTTGAACCTAGGCGCGACCCCGACGAAGGCCTAAATTCGCAGGCAGTCGTTGCTACGCGCACAGGCGCGGGCGCCAACGACCAGGAGACACAGATGAACGACACCACCGACCTGCAACATGTCGCCGCGGCGGCCGCCAACGCGCGCGTGCTGCGCCTGTTCCACGACCAGCGGGCCGCCTTCCTGGCCGACCCCGGACCGGCCGCGGCGGTGCGGCGCGGCCGCCTCAAGGCCTTGAAGCGCCAGGTCCAGCGCTACCAGGACCTGCTGGCCGAGGCCATGAGCAGCGACTTCGGCTACCGCTCACCGGCCGAGTCGAAGATGCTCGACCTGCTGGGCTCGATGCTCGAGATCAACCACGCCATCTCGCACGTGCGACGCTGGATGCAGCCGAGCCGGCGCTCGACCGAGCTGCTGTTCCTGAGCAACAGCGTCGAGGTCCGCTACCAGCCCAAGGGCGTGGTCGGCGTGATCGTGCCGTGGAATTTCCCGATCTACCTCGCGCTCGGTCCGCTGATCGCGGCGCTGACCGCCGGCAACCGCGTGATGATCAAGATGCCGGAGGTCACGCCGGCCACCAACGCGGTGCTCAAGAGGCTGCTCGGCGAGATCTTCGCCGAAGACCTGGTGGCACTGGTCGGCGAGGAATTGCAGGACCCGAACGTCTTCACCGCCCTGCCCTTCAACCACATCGTGTTCACCGGTTCGCCGGCGGTCGGCAAGATCGTGATGCGCACCGCGGCCGAGAACCTCACGCCGGTGACCCTCGAACTCGGCGGCAAGTCGCCGGCCCTGGTGACCCGCAACTACGCCATCGCCGATGCGGCCACGCGCATCACACATGGCAAGTCGGCCAATGCCGGGCAGATCTGCGTCTCGCCCGACTACGCGCTGGTGCCGCGCGAGCGCACCGACGAATTCGTGGCCGGCGTGCGGCGCACCTTCCAGCGCTTCTACGACAACCGCACCGAAGGCAACGCCGACTACACCGCCATCGTGAACGACCGGCAGTTCGACCGGATCCAGGCCTTGCTCGACGACGCGCGCGCCAAGGGAGCGAAGGTCGAAGCCTGCGCGCCGGTCGGCGCCGGCCGCCAGTTGCCGCTGCACATCGTGACCGGGCTCCGGCCCGACATGCGCGTGATGAACGAGGAGTTGTTCGGCCCGATCCTGCCGGTCGTGCCCTACGACACGATGGACGAAGCGATCGCCTTCATCAACGCCCGCCCGCGCCCGCTGGCGCTCTACTGTTTCAGCCACGACGACGCCGAACGCGACCGGCTGCTGCATCGCACCCACTCGGGCGGCGTGGCGGTCAACGACTGGGGCTGGCAGGTGGTCAACCACGACGCGCCGTTCGGCGGCATCGGCAATTCGGGCATGGGCACCTACCACGGCGAGGAAGGCTTTCGCGAGCTGTCGCACGCGCGGACCGTGTTCCAGCGCCAGCGCTTCTTCCCGGTCGGCCTGTTCTACCCACCTTACGGGGGATTCGTCCAGCGGCTCGCCATGAAGTTCTTCCTGGGCTCTGCGGACCCCGCGCTGACGGCGCAAGCCTCCGAGGAGAAGCCATGAGCGTCGAGGAATTCGACTACGTCGTCGTCGGCGGCGGCTCGGCCGGCTGCGTCGTCGCAGCGCGGCTCAGCGAGGACCGCAACGTCTCGGTCTGCCTGCTGGAAGCCGGCGGCACCGACGCCAGCGTCTTCATCCATGCGCCCGCGGGTGTCGCGGCCACGCTGCCCGGACCGTTCAAGAACTGGGCCTTCAAGACCGTGCCGCAGAAGGGCCTCAACGGCCGGCGTGGCTACCAGCCGCGCGGCAAGGTGCTCGGCGGTTCGAGCTCGACCAACGCCATGCTCTACGTGCGCGGCCACCGCTGGGACTACGACCACTGGGCCGCGCTCGGCAATCCGGGCTGGTCCTACGACGAGGTGCTGCCGTACTTCAAGCGCGCCGAGCACAACGAGACGCACGCTGCCGGCGACTATCACGGCGCCGGCGGCCCGCTGAACGTGGCCGAGCTGCGCAGCCCGAGCGCGCTGAACCAGGCCTTCCTCGCTGCGGCCGCGATGAACGGTGTTCCCGCGGTGTCGGACTACAACGGCGCCGAGCAGTTCGGCGCCTTCATGTACCAGGTGACGCAGAAGAACGGCGAGCGCTGCAGCGCCGCCAAGGGCTATCTCACGCCGAACCTGGCGCGACCGAACCTCGCGGTGCGGACCGGCGCGCTGTCATCGCGCATCGTGTTCGAGAGCAAGCGCGCACGTGGCGTCGACTACGTCGCGGGCGGACAGCAACTTCAGGTGCGCGCACGGCGCGAAGTCATCGTGTCGTCAGGGGCGTTCGGCTCGCCGCAACTGCTGATGCTGTCGGGCATCGGTGCCGGCGCGGCGCTGCAGGCGCTCGGCATCCCGGTGCTGCACGACCTGCCCGGCGTGGGCGAGAACCTGCACGACCACATCGACCACGTGCAGGGATGGCGGGCACGCAGCGACTCGCCCACCTTCGGCCTGTCGCTGCGCGGCGGACTGCGGGTCACCCAGGCGATGTTCGAATGGAAGCACCATCGCACCGGCCTGATCACCTCCAACTTCGCCGAGTCCGGCGCCTTCGTGCGCTCGTCGCCCGAGGTGGCCGTGCCCGACCTGCAGATGGTCTTCGTCATCGCGCTGGTCAACGACCACAACCGCAAGCTGCCCCTGGGCCACGGCTACTCGTGCCACATCGAGGTGCTGCGCCCGCACAGCCGCGGCAACGTCCGGCTGGCCAGCCCCGACCCGCGCGCGGCGCCGCTGATCGATCCGCGCTTTCTCGACGACGAGCGCGACCTCGCCCTGTTGGTCAAGGGCGTGCAGAAGCAGATGGACATCATGCTGAGCAGCCCCTTCGACCCCTACCGCGGCAAGATGCTCTTCCCGGTCGACCGCAACGACCCGGCCGCCATCGCCGAAGACATCCGCAACCGCGCCGATACGCAATACCACCCGGTCGGCACCTGCAAGATGGGACCGGACGGCGACCCGATGGCGGTGGTCGACGCCCGGCTTCGCGTGCGTGGCATCGATGGCCTGCGTGTCGTCGACGCGTCGATCATGCCGATGCTGTGCGGTGGCAACACCAACGCGCCGACGATCATGATCGGCGAGAAGGCGGCGGACATGATCCGCGCCGACCTGCCGGCCTGAGCCATTCGGACATCCTTTCTGACAACCCCCGAGACTCCTTCATGAAGACCAGCACCCGCGGCGTTCTCGCCGCTCTCGTCGCGTCCGCACTGGCCTCCGGCTGCGCCGGCGTCGCGCCCGCCACCGGCGCTGCCGGCAACGGGCCCAAGCCCGCGACACCCACCACCGAGCGCGCCAACCAGGCGGTCAGCCGCAGCCTGGCCCTGAACGACCCGCGCGACTTCGAGGATGCGACGCGTGGCCTGATCGCCACCCTTGTTATCGGCAGTTGGCCACAATTTTGAAGGCGGATCGCATGGAGTTCGGCAGATTTCATCTGCGCACTCCCCCTTGGGTGGCAGAACTGACTTGGCCACCAGGTGCGGCGAGAAGCATCGTCAACGCCGCTCCATCACCGCCGCAGCGGGTCAGCTACTCGATCGCCCGCTCCACCGTCGATGCCGAGTCCTCGATGACGATGCACCTTGGTTGGCAGCACCACGCGACGGGAATCAACTAGATCAGCGAAAGTCTCGGCTCGGAGCCCTCAGCGCTCCGAGCAGCTTGGAGTGATCCACCAGCGTCACGGCCACGAGCGACTGGGCGCCCTTCTTGCTTTGCCAAGCCCATCCGACGTTCAGGAGCTTGGCACCGAGCAGCACGGCGCGCTGCGCTTCGGCCGTCTACCTCGGCGCCGCCGCCCCTCCGCAATGAGTGACCGAGCAGGTCTTCAGAACACTACGGCTTGTAGGCGACGTGCACTTTGTCGATGCGTCCATTGAACCTGAAGGGGGCACGGTCGAAGTAGTCGAGGGCGACCGGAGACCCCAGGTCGACGCCGACGTCAAAGGTCTCGGTCGCGGTGAACGCAAGCGGCAACGTGTACGGCACGTTGGTGCGGCCGACCTCGGCGCCGTCGACCCGCAAGACGATCTGCGCGGCTGACCCGGGCTTGGGCGAGTCCACCAACGTCTCGACTTCGATGCGGGCCTTGCCTTTCGGCAATGCAGCCGCCGAGCGGACCACGCTCCGCTTGAGCGCGAGCGCGTTGTACTCGTAGACCAGCTGCCCGCGATCGAGGTACAGGGTCACGCCCCCGGCCACACCGCCCAGGGCGT